>NZ_JBWKUP010000008.1:0-319112 GCF_059420905.1 Janthinobacterium sp. GW821-FHT03C08
GGCCAGGGCGGCGCGCGGCCCCTTGAACATCGGCTACGTGGAATACCCGGCCGCCGACGGCTTGCATGCCTACGCGGCCGTGCCCGTCGTGCTGGAACTGGAGCAGGCGGACGTGAAAAATCCCGCGCTGGAAGTGCAGGCGGCGGGGCGCACCCTGGGGCGCGTGGCCCTGGCGCGGCCCGTGGCGACGGGCGCGCATTACGGCAGCCGCCACTGGAGCGCGACCATCCCCGCCGCCTGGGCCATCCGCGGCGCCAGCTGGCGCGCCATCGCCGACGGCCACGAGGCCAGCGCGCCGCGCGCGCTGCCGCTGGCCGACTAGGCAGGCAAGGACACGGGACGCGCGCCTGCCACCCGTCAGGCGCGCGGGACTTCCCCAGTACGGGATGGTTTGGGACCGCGCGACACGCCCGGTCCCGGGAAAGGAATCACCGCAATGTCAACTGTCTTGCCGATTCAATCACTGCAACGCCTGGCCGCCGCCTGCGTCCTTGGCCTCGGTCTTGGCCTGGGCGCCGCGCCCGTGGCCCAGGCAGCCATTTCCGCCAGCACGCCGTTTCCCGCGTCCGATGCCAGCTATGGCTGCTATCGCATCCCCGCCGTCGTGACCTTGCAGAATGGCACCATCCTCGCCTTCGCGGAAGGCCGGCCTTCGGGCTGCGCCGACTTTGGCAATATCCAGGTGGTCATGAAGAAAAGCCTCGATGGGGGCGCGACGTGGTCGGCCCTGTCCGTCGTGGCGTCGAATGGCACCCTGCAGGCCGGCAATCCGGTGCCCGTGCTCGACACCATGGACCCCGCGTATCCGGGCGGGCGCCTGTTCCTGTTCTATAACACGGGCAATGCCAGCGAAAGCACGATCCGCAACGGCGGCGCGGGCGTGCGCGAGCAGTGGGTGGTGACGTCGACGGATGGCGGCGCGACGTGGGGCAGTCCGTCGAACATCACGGCGCAGACGGCGAAGATCGGCGCGGCGCCGTACAACCACGCGGCCGGCTGGCGCACCCTGGCCATGGGTCCGGGACACGGCGTGCAGATGCGCTCCGGGCGCCTCGTCGTGCCGGGCAATTTCACGGCGGGGCCGCCGCAGACGGGCTATGCGGATGGCCGCGCCTATGTGTTCTATTCGGATGACCATGGCGCCACTTATCAGATTAGCAATGACACGGGCTACCCGTCGGCCAACGAGTCGACGGCGGCCGAACTGAGCACGAGCCAGCTGATGATCAACAGCCGCGACCAGAGCGGGCTGACGAAAAAGCGCATCGTCTCCGTCAGTTCCGACGGCGGCGCCAATTTCAGCGCCGGCTTCGCCAACGCCACCCTGATCGATCCCGTGTGCGAAGGCAGCCTGCTGAACCTGGGCTGGAATGGCAAGCAATACCTGTTCCACGCCAATCCCGCCTCCACCACCAGCCGCAACAACCTCACCGTGCGCGCCAGCAAGGACGACGGCCAGAGCTGGCCGTTTTCCCTGCTGATCACGGCGGGCGCCTCCGCCTACAGCGACCTGACGCAAGTAGATGCCGGCAATATCGGCATCCTGTATGAAAACGGCAGCAACGGCATCCGCTTCATGAAGATACCGCTCGGTACGGTGATCACGGCGCCCTGAGCCGTCCACGTCCTCCCCTGTTGTTCCCTGTTACCCCCTCTTTCCCGCCCTGCTGCGCAGCGGCGGGTTTTTTTTGGCTCTGTCCTCGGCAAGTAGGGGAACCTTATTGAAGGCAACGTTGGGAGCGTTCCCACACTTGACGGTGACATCGCCGTTTTTTTCACCCTTCGATCCCGCCCGCGACCAGCCCCGCTGCCGCCGCCATGGGTAGCCACAGCAGGGCATCGGCCAGCACCTCGTCCTGCGCCCTGCCGCTGGCCTGGGCCGCCGCCTGCGCGCAGGCAGGCAGGGGCGCGCCGCCGGCCAGCGCCTGCAGCCAAAAGAATTGCCAGGGCTGCAAGTCATGCATGGTGATCCGGTAATGCAGGCGGCTAATGGCCACGTGGCAGGCTGCCGGTTCCGGCGGGGCCGGCATGGCCTCGCTTGGTGCCGCCTGCGCCTGCTGCCAGAAGGCGGCCACGGGGAAGCTCAGGGCCAGCAACCGCAGACAGGGCGCCACGGCCACCTGCGTGCCCTCGCCCAGCAGCCAGGCCAGGCCGTCGGGCATGGCCTGGCGCGCCCGCTTTTCCAGGCCCGGCGCCCGGCCCGCCTCGCTGCGCGCCCGTTCCAGCCGGGCCAGTTCGACGGGGAAGCGCAAGGCGGCGGCCTTGTCCCCCGCGCCGGGCTGGCTGGCAGCCAGGAAATCGGCAAAGCCGCCACCCAGGTCGTACAAGGTGGTGGACGTGGATGGGTGGCGCCAGACGTAGGCGCGCGCAAAGAAGGTGAACAGTTCTTCGCCCATGACCCGGCGCAGGACGGGATAGTCGGCCTGCAGGCATTCGAGCAGGCGCTGCACGTAGCCGTCCGCATACACATGCAGGGGCGCCGGGCTGCCCCGCGCGGCCTTCAGTACCTGTTCCTGCGTCCAGCCGTGGCGCTGCCGCGCCAGCGCCACGCCGCGCGCCGTGCCGCCCGGCGCCGTCATGGCCGTCAGGAACCACGCCTGCAGCTGCGCCAGCGGCGCGGCCTTGCCGTCCGTGTCATGCATGGGCAGTCTCCAGGTGGAAACCCAGCGGCGTGGATACGGCACCGCCCGCGGCCGTGGCCGCCGCGGCCTCCGCGAACTGGCCCCGCTCGGCCGCGCGCGCCTTGTCCAGTTCCAGCAGCAGCTGCGGATACGGCGGAATGTTCGCATCCCACTCCAGCAGCGCGGACACGCCGCCCGTCAGCTGCTGCGCCAGCGCATACAGGCGCCAGACGGCGGCCGGCACGGGCGCATCGTGCGTGTCGATCAGCATGGCGCCGCTGACCGTCGGCCCCGCCAGGTGCAGCTGCACGATGTGGGCATGGGGCAGCTGGCGGATGTAGGCGGCCGCGTCATAGCCGTGGTTATGCGCGGACACATGGACGTTGTTCACGTCCAGCAGCAGGCCGCAGCCCGTGTCCTGCGCCAGGCGCCCGAGGAATTCCCATTCCGGCATGCTGGACTGGGCAAATTCCACGTAGCTGCTGGGGTTTTCCAGCACCAGGGGACGGCCGAGAAACTCCTGCACCTGGCGCACCCTGCCCGCCACGTGGCGCAGGCTGGCCTCGGTAAGGGGCAGCGGCAGCAAGTCGTGGCTGTTGAGCGAGGCGGCGCCCGTCCAGCACAGGTGGTCGGAAATCCAGGCGGGATGGATCTCGTCGGCCAGCTGGCGCAGCTGGCGCAAATAGCCCAGGTTGAGCGGGTCGCTGCTGCCGATGGACAGCGACACGCCATGCATGACGATGGGCACCTGGGCCGCCACCACGTCCAGCACATGGCGCGCATAGCCGTGGTTGCCGATGAAGTTTTCGCTGATGATCTCGAACCAGTCCACCTGCGGCCCGTGTTCGAGGATGTGCGCGTAATGGAGCGGGCGCAGCCCCACGCCCAGGCCCAGGTGTGGCAGGCCCAGGCGCGGGGACGCCGCTGGCTTGGCGGCCGCCTTCATCAGGTCGACGGCGGCAAGGCCAGGCGCAGGTCGGTCGGCGGCGGCGGCGCGCCCACGGGCGTGCCGCGCGCGGCCATCACCTTGCCGTACGCTTCCCAGGCCTTGTCATAGACGCTGTCGCCCAGCGAGAACGACATGGTCTCGTCCAGCGGCAGGTTGTGGTGCTCGGGCGCCGGGCCGAAGTCGTACAGCACCATGGTGGCGGCCTGGGGCGGCGTCTTCTTGGTGGTGTTCGGATACAGCTGCGAGGCCGAGATCGGCACGGCACAGCCGCCGAAGCCGCCGCATTTGTTGTCGCTCGGCGCGCTGTACGGCCCCGTGGGCACACCGCACAGATTGTCTGCCGCTGCCGCCACCTTGACGCCGTGCCCGCAGTTCGAGCCGCCCGAATCTAGCTGCGCAAAGCCGCAGCCGCCCTGCGCGTGGCAGCCGTTGGAGCCCTTGCACGTATGGTAGACGGCCAGCGCCGCGCACGTGTCCGATGCCTCGCCTGCCAGGTGCATGCCCTGGCAGGCATGGTACAGCACATCCTTCTCGACCTTCGGCACGCCCGTCGCCAGGTTCGGCGCCTGGCCCAGCACGGCCCAGCAGATGGCCATGCGGTCGCCCGCGCCCACCATCGACGGATACGGGAAGGCGGTTTTCTGCTTCTGCCAGTAGGTATCGAGCACGGAGGTGATGCCGTAGATGGCGCCCGTGGCCACCGTGCTCAGCATCGTCAAGGTGTCGCTGCGGTCCTTCAGGCGGTTCAGCGCGCCCGCCACCTGTTCCGGCGCGGGGATATTCGTGGGCGCCGTCAGCGGGTTGTAGCGTTCGTTGGTCAGCATCTTCTCCGTCCAGCGATGGCCTTCCCGGTGCCATTGGGGCCACGTCTTGACGGGCAACATGTCCTTCACCTGGCCGAAACGCTCGTAATGGTCGTAGGCGGCGCTGTCGTGGCGGGCGTGCGCGTCGCGCGACTCGGCCTCCTTGCCATCATTGGCGTACGAGGGATAGTCGGCCTTCAGCGCTTCCAGGTCTTCGCGGTAATCGGGCTTCACGGCCATCAGTTGGGCCTGCAGCCGGCGGCGGTAGCGCGTGATGGCCGTGTCGCTGCCCTCGCCCTGGTCCGTGATGGCCGCCATCATGTCGATGGCCTTGTTGAAGGAGCGGATCTGGCCGCCATCCTGGTCGTCCGGGCCGAAACAGGTATCGAACTTGGGAAATTCCGCCTGCTCGTGGCCCTCGCCCTTGCTGTTGAACATATCCTGCTGCACCGAGCCGTTGACGAACAGCTTTTGCCACAGGGTCGCGCCATCCTCGTACTCGATGCTGATATAGCGCGCATAGCATTCGTACATGTAGCCGATGGTGCCGAACAGGGGCAGGTCATGCACATGCTTGCCCGGCGTCCAGCCATCGAACGGTACGTCGGGGAAATATTTGGTGTGGTTGTGCTTGTCGAACTCGGCCAGCTGCCCGCGCGCCTGCTCTTCCGGCTGCTCGATGGCCAGGAACAGGTCGCACTGGTTGCTGTTGAGCTCTTCCAGGGCGACGCGCACGTGGCGGTAGCCGGACGTGTCCTGCAGATCGACGATGTGCGGGATCACCGTGCAATCCTTGCCGTAGCACGTCCAGCCGTGTTCCAGCGACTGCAGTTCCGAGCCCGTGAAGCACGGCGCCGCGCCGATGGCCGTCGACAGGTTGGCCGCCATCTGCAGGTGCAGCATTTCCTGGATGAAGACGCTGAAGATGACGTTGAAGGCTTTCTGTTCCGGCGTTTCCGGCTTCGCCGTGGTGCTCATGCCCGGCCACTGGCGGCCCTCGTAGTAGGTGATGCCCTGCGAATTGATCTGGTGCGTGCCCTGGATCGAATACATGGTGGCCATGTACAGGGGAATGGTAAACAGTTCAACGCTGACGGCCGCCTGGGCGATGGCGCGCACGGCCGCCGTGTCCGTGGCCAGCATGTCAAGCGGGCGCCCGGTGATGGGCGCCAGTGGACTTCCTAAGACGGGCATTTTCATTCTTGTCTCTCCACAGGATGGATGCGTTTCAGAGGTAGGCCAGGCCCGCGCCCGGCTGCGTGGCGCTGGACATGGCTGACACATAATACGCCTGAGAAAGATATTTTTGCGGCAAGATTTACATGCCTGACAGGGATTTGATCTGCATCAATTCAGCTGGATGTCCAGCGTAAAAATAGACGCTTTAAGCGGCCATTCGATGACAATTGAATAGAATCGGCAAAACGCGCGCGTGTATAAGCGCCGCACCGTCCAAGGCCGGCGCGTCGCTTGCATATCGATAGTCAGGCGGCCGGCGGCGGCTGGGAGGCGCAAAAGCCGGGCCACTGCTCGCGGCTGTCGCACACTTTCAGGCAGCCCCGATTGTCCTTGAACGTGGCGACGACCTTGATGGGAAAGCCATAGCGTGGCGTGGTGGCCAGGAAGGCGGACGGGCAGCTTTGCGCGTTGCTGAAGCGGAAAGTGATTTCTTCGCGGCGGCCCTTGCGCGCAAAGCTCAGCATGAAGGTTTCATTGCTGTTCCACTGCGCCTTGCCCGGCACGCGGAAGCGGTAGCGGGGGCTGCCCGGCTGCTGGCCGTCGACGTGTTGGCCATCAACCCGCTGGCCGAAGACGCGGCTGCTGGCCGTGGCCGTCTCGACCTTGGCGACCGGATACACGACGGCAAACATGTAGGTGCCGGCAAAACCCTGGTCGAAGCCGAGGCCCTTCTGGTAGAACGGCACGACGATATGCGGCGCGCCCCCGTATTCCACGCTGTTGCGGGACGTGGTGCGCGAGGTCAGCTTGTCGTCGGGCGCTTGCCCGAAGACGACGTCCACTTCCACCAGGGCCTCGCTCTTGTCGATGTCCTGCGCCAGATAATCCCTGGGGGCGATCTCGCTGTGCACGCAGCCGGCCAGCAAGACTGCGGCGAGGCAGCCGGCGATCAGTTGAGGCTTGCTCATGGCTGTTTTCCTTCCGGCGGCACGGAAGCAAGGCCCAGGCCCGTCACTTGCCAGCCGCCCTTGCCTTGTTTCCATTGAAATTGCTGGCCGAACCAGGCCAGTTCCAGCTCGCGCCGGATGCGGTTGCTATCCGTGCGGCCCTGGCGCGCCTGGATGGCGGCGCCCGCCTGCGCGGAAGCGGCATCCGAGATCGGTTTCAGCCACCGTTGATACGTGTCTGGCGGCAAGGCCAGCACGCCGGCCACGCCGTCGTCGCGCGTGGCGACGATGATCCCCACCTTCGTCGGCGCATTCGTCAGCGCATTCGTCAGATACGCGCCGCGCCGCCCGTCGGGCGAGACGGAAACCAGCATGGCGGGCGCGTAATCGCCGGTGACGCCGCCCGGCACGTCAAACCACAGCAGCTCGCCCGTGCGCGTATCGAGCGCGCGGCCATCGCGGGCGAACAGCAGCACCTCGGGACGGCCCGGCTGCGGCACGCCCCATTCAGGGTCGCGCTCCGTGCGCACCATGTTGTCGCGCTGCAGGGGGCTGACGGGGCGCATCAGCGGCTCGCCGTTCTGCACGCCGATGAGGATGGTGCCCTGTCCCGTGTAGCCCTTGGTGAATGCCAGCAGCATGGGCTGGCCCTCGCGCGTGGCCGCCAGGGGCCGCACTTCCACCACTTCGCGCGCGCCGCCGGGCCAGTAGCCGTGCTGCCGGAAAGACAAGGTAACGAGCGCGTCGTGGCGGTCGCTGGTGACGATGAAATCGCCGTATTGCTGGCTTGCCGGCACATACGGTGCCTGCGCCTGCGCGGCCGGGACGATGGCGGCCGCCAGCGCGGCGGCGGCCAGTCGGCGTAAAGGAAAGAACAGCATCGCATCCTGCAAGGGTCGCACCGGGCGAAAGACGGCCATCATAGACGATTCATCGCCAGTAGCACTGTCCAGTTGCCAACATCAATGGCGCTGGATTTCGATCAGCTCGATCTCGAACAGCTTGGGCCACAGTTTCCCCGTCACGAACAGGCGCTTGCCGTGCGCATCCCAGGCGATGCCGTTCAGCACGGCGTCGGGATTGGCCGTGCCCCGCTGTTCGGGCGGCAGCAAGCCCGTCAGGTCGATCCAGCCGACCACCTTGCCGCTGGCCGGGTCGATACGGGCGATCACGTCGGCGCCCCAGACGTTGGCAAACAGCTGGCCATCGACCATTTCCAGCTCGTTCAGCCGGTCGATGGGGCGTCCCTCGGCCTTCACTTCGAAACGGCGCACTTCGGCCAGGGTTTTCGGGTTCAGCACGCGGATGGCGGCCGTGCCGTCGCTCATGTAGACGAACTTGCCGTCGCTGGCCAGGCCCCAGCCTTCGCCCTGGTAGCTGAATTTGCGTTTCAATTTGAAGGTCTTCAGGTCAAACACGTAGCCCGTCTGCGAAATCCACGTCAGGCCGAGGAGCTCATCGCCCACGTCGGTGATGCCTTCGCCAAATACATTCTTGTCGAGCATGCTTTTCTGCAAGACCTTGCCCGTCGTCAGCTCCACCTTGCGCAGGGAGGACTGACCGTTCTGCCCCGTGCTTTCATACAGGTGGCCATCCTTGAACAGCAAGCCCTGGGTGAAGGCCTGGGGGTCGTGCGGATAGGTATTCTTGACGAAATAGCCATACACGGGGATGGCGGCCTGGGCATGACCCATTTCGCTCATCAGGCCTACGGTGCATAACAATCCCAGCAGCAATGAGCCGGCGGTGCGTTTGATTTTGGCTGTAACCTTGGCGTGGATATTCATCGGTTCGGGCGGAAGTTGGGATTCGCCTATTGTAAACGTGCCGCGTCCGCCATGTGCGCCCTGACGAGCTCCAGCCAGGCGCGCGCCGCGAACGACAGCCGCCCGCCGCGGCGCCAGGCCAGCATCAAATTCCACTCCACGGGCGGGCCGGCCAGGGGAATCACGTCAAATTGCGCCGGTTCCAAGGTGTCGCAATACATCTTCGGCAGCAGGCAGATGCCCACGCCCAGCCGCACCAGCGAGGCGATAAAGTCCCACTGGCCGCTGCGGCCCGTGATGCGCGGCGCGAAACCGGCCCGCTGGCAGGCATCCAGCACGATGTCGTTGAGGGCGAAGGCCGCGCCGTAGAAGATGAAGGGGCTGTCGGCCAGCTCGGCCAGGGCCACGGACGAGCGGCCCTGCCACGGCGAGCCGGGCGCGGCCAGCAGGCACAGGGGCGAGCGCACGAGGGGCAAGGCGTCGAAATCCTGCCAGGTAGCCGCATTGCCCGGGTAGTCGAGCATGGTGCCCAGTTCCACCGTGCCAGTGCGCAAGTCGCGCTCGATGGCTTGCGTGCCGCTTTCATACATTTTCAGCTCGATGCCCGGATAGCGCTGGTGGTACTCGGCCAGCCATGGCGCCATGGTCGAATGCGTCTGCGGCGACACGCCGACCCGCAATTCTCCCCGCTCGAGGTGTTGCAGGTCGCGCAATTCCACCTTCAGTTCCGCGTGCAGGGCCAGCAGTTCATGGGCGCGCGACAGCACCACCTTGCCCGCGTCCGTCAGGGTAAAGCGTTTACCGGCGCGGTCCAGCAGGGCCAGGTCCAGCGACTGTTCCAGCTGGGCAATCATCTTGCTGACGGTGGGCTGGGTCACGTGCAGCTTGCTCGCGGCCCGCGTAAAACTGTTCTGCTCGACCACTTCGACGAAGTAGCGCAGGGAGCGGATATCCATGATGCATTCCAAACTCGAATGATAATCATGAGTTTAAGTCATTTTATCTTTTGATGTTGGGTCCCTACAATGAAGCCTTCCCCCTGCCGTTTGAAAGCCTGCCGTGAAAGCCGTCCCTTGTTCCACCGCCGCCCCACTCTCCATCCCCGCCTGGCGTCAGCCTGCCCAGACCGCGTGGCAGGTCGGCATCCTGATCGCCGCCTGGTGGCTGGCCGACTCGGCTGCCTCGGCCCTGCACTTGCCGTTTTCCGGCGGCGTCGTGGGCCTGTTCGTGCTGGTGGCCCTGCTGCTGGCGGGCTGGGTGCGCCCCAGCGCCATCGAACTGGGCGCGAACTGGCTGCTGGCCAACATGCTGCTGTTCTTCATTCCGCTGGTGGTGTCCGTGGTGCAATTTACGCAACTGCTGAAGGCGCAGGGCTTGATGCTGTTCGTAAATATCGGCCTGGGCTTTGCCAGCGTGATGCTGGCCACGGCGCTGACGGTGGAAGGGGTGTGCCGCTATGAACGCAAGTTGCGGCTGCAAAAATTGCTGCGCCAGCGCGCAGCCCGGGAGGCAACATGAGCACCCTGCTCCTGTCGCTGCTGTTCCTGCTGCTGACCCTGGTGCTGTTCTATGCCAACCAGGCCCTGCACCGCCGCCACCCGCATTTCTTGCTCACGCCCGCCATCTGCACCTCGGCCATCCTGATCGTCATCGTGCAAGCCACGTCGACGCCATTCGCCACGTATTTCGGCGAGACGCGCTGGCTGCCATGGCTGCTTGGCCCGGCCACGGTGGCGTTTGCCCTGCCCATCTTCCAGGAACGCAAACTGATCCGCAAGCACTGGCTGGCCCTGAGCCTGGGCAGCTGCGCCGGCATCGCGGCATCGCTCGCCGCCACGCTGCTGCTGGACCGGCTGCTGGGCGTGCATGGCGACATGGCGCGCAGCCTGCTGGCCCGTTCCGTCTCCACGCCGTTCGCGCTGGAAGCGTCGCGCCACATGGGCGGCTCGGCGCAGCTGACGGGCATCTTCGTGGTGATGACGGGATTGTTCGGCCTGATGCTGGGTAAACCCTTGTTAAAACTGCTGCCCTTGCGCATGCGCATCGCCCGCGGCGCCCCGTACGGCGCAGCCGCGCACGGTTTTGGACTCTCCGTGGCGCGCAAGGTGGGCACGGAAGAAGGCGCCGTGGCCAGCCTGACGATGATTTTCTCAGGTGTCGTGACGGTGCTGCTGGCGCCGCTGCTGGGGCATCTGCTGGGCTAGCGCCCCGCCGGCAGCGCCTGCATGCCCTGCACGATCAGGTCGATGCCCGCCAAAAAATCTTCGCGGTCGTCGTGGGCGCGCAACTGCCCCGCCACCTTGCGGGCGAATGGAAACGCCTGCGCGTCGAGGCGCGACCAGGCCCCGGCCAGGGTGTCGAGAAAATGCGCGCGCTCCAGGCCCTGCTCCCGGGCGATGACGGCATTGGCCGCATTCTGCCCGCTCACGCCCAGCAGATAATTGAGCAAGGCGCATGCCGCCATCCACTGCCGCTCCTGCGGCACGCCCAGCGCATCGACCTGCCCGCCCAGGCGTTCCAGGATGCGCACGGTGGGCAACTGGCCCGGCGCGCGCGACAGGGCCGAACCCAGCCATGGATGCGCATCCATGGCCTCGAACACGGCCAGCGCCACGGCGCGGATGCCCGCCTGCGGCGTATCGCCGGGCGGAACGGCATCCATGGCGCGGGCGACGATGGCGTCGCTGGCGGCCGTAAACAAATCGTCCTTGTCGGCCACGTGCCAGTAGATGGCGCCCGCCCCCGTGGCCAGGCGCGCGGCCAGGGCGCGGAAGGTCAGGCCGCCCTCGCCGTCGGTGTCGAGCAGGGCAATGGCGGCGTCGATGATGGCGTCGCGCGTCAGCGAGGCGGCGCGTCTTGATGGGGTCGCTACATTGTTCAGCATCGCTTATCTTGACACAGATGGCGGCGTGCCGCAAAATTCTTATGGAACGACGTTCCATTATAATTTCAACCAGTCATTGCCAGCGGCAAGGAGCATCATGCATATCACCATCATCGGCGCGGGCCTAGGCGGGCTGATGCTCGCCCGCGTGCTGCACGTCCACGGCATCGCCGCCACCATCTATGAAGCGGACGCCTCGCCGCAGGCGCGCAGCCAGGGCGGCATGCTCGACATCCACGGGGAGAGCGGCCAGCGGGCGCTGCAGGCGGCCGGCCTGCATGACGCGTTTCGCGCCCTCATCCATGCCGGCGGCCAGGCCAGCCGCGTGCTCGACCGGCATGGCACGCTCCTGCTCGACGAAGGCGACGACGGCACGGGCGGGCGGCCGGAAGTGCCCCGTGGCGCCCTGCGCCATCTGCTGCTCGACGCTCTGCCGGCCGGCACCGTGCGCTGGGGCCACAAGCTGGCCGGCGTCACCGTGCTGGACGGCGGCCGCCACCTGCTGCAGTTTGCCCATGGCGCCACGGCGGCCAGCGACCTGCTGGTGGGCGCGGATGGCGCCTGGTCGCGGGTGCGGCCCTTGCTGTCGAGCGCGCAGCCCGCGTACTCGGGCGTGTCCTTCATCGAAACCTGTCTGCACGACAGCGACCGCCGCCACCCGGCCAGCGCGCACGCCGTGGGTAGCGGCGCCCTGTTCGCGCTGGCGCCCGGCAAGGGTATCCAGGCCCACCGCGAACCGGATGGCGTGCTGCATGCCTATGTGGCCCTGAGCAAGCCAGAGGAATGGCTGGCCGCCATCGATTTTAGCGATGCCGCCGCGGCCCGTGCCCGCATCGCCGCGGAGTTTGCCGGCTGGGCGCCAGCCCTCACGGCCCTCATCACGGATGCCGACACGCCGCCCGTGCCCCGTCCCGTGCATGCCTTGCCGGTCGATCACTGCTGGCCCCGCGTGGCGGGCGTGACCCTGCTGGGCGACGCGGCCCACCTGATGGCGCCCGCCGGCGAGGGGGCGAATCTGGCCATGCTCGACGGCGCGGAACTGGCGCAGGCGCTGGCGGCGCATCCGCACGACGTGGAAGCGGCCCTGCTGGCGTATGAAACGGCGCTGTTTGCGCGCAGCAGCGCGGCGGCGGCCGAGTCGGAGCGGGTGTTGCGCCTGTGCTTAGGCGACGATGCGCCGCACAGCCTGCTCAATTTCTTTGCCGAACAGCAATAAGCCAGCCAGGGCAATCCTCGCGGCTGGCAGCGCAAACCCCCACGCCAGCCGCGTTTATCGGGGATAATACGGCTTTCCCCATTCCCAGCGTCCGTGCCACGATGAAATACCCAGCAGTCCTTCCCTTCAGCGACATCCTGCCACGCCTGCATGAATTCGATGCCATCATCGACGTGCGCAGCCCGTCCGAATTCGCGGAAGACCACGTGCCGGGTGCCATCAACCTGCCCGTGCTGAACGATGCAGAGCGCGTGCGCGTCGGCACGCTGTACAAGCAGACCAGCGCCTTCGAGGCGAAGAAGCTGGGCGCTGCGCTGATCGCGAAAAATATCGCGCAACATATCGAGGAAGGTTTCCTCGGCCACCCGCAGCACTGGAAACCGCTCGTCTACTGCTGGCGCGGCGGCAACCGCAGCGGCGCCATGGCGCACATCCTCGCGCGCATCGGCTGGCCCGTCACGCAGCTCGATGGCGGCTACAAGGAATACCGGCGCCACGTCAATGCCGAGCTGGCCACCCTGCCCGCCCGTTTCGATTTCATCAACGTGCTATGCGGTCCCACGGGCAGCGGCAAGAGCCGTTTGCTGCAAGTGCTGGACCGCCAGGGCGCCCAGGTGATTGACCTGGAACGCCTGGCGGCCCACCGCGGCTCCGTGCTGGGCGGCTTGCCGGAAGCAGAGCAGCCGTCGCAAAAGGCCTTCGAGAGCGCCCTGTGGCAGCAGCTGCGCCATTTCGACCCCGCATCTCCCGTCTTCATCGAATCGGAAAGCAAGAAAGTGGGCCGCTTGCGCGTGCCCGACGCGCTGATGGAACAGATGCGCGCGGCCGCCTGCACGGACGTCCAGCTCGATACAGCCCAGCGCGTGCAGCTGCTGATGCAGGATTACGAACATTTCGTCGGCGACGCCGAACGCCTGAACGTGCAGCTGGCTTTGTTGACGCAGCTGCATGGCAAGGAGAAAATTACCCATTGGCAAAATCTCGCGACGGCGGGCCGCATGGCCGAACTGGTGGAAGCGCTGCTGGTGCAGCATTACGACCCCGTCTACCGGCAATCGATCGCCCGCAACTTCAGCCGCTACGCCCAGGCGACGCCGCTGGCCTTGCCCGATATTTCAGAACATACCTTTGAGCAAGCCGCGCGCGCATTATGTGCTATCGTCGGCGAACCCCGTGCCGCCAGCGCCGCGTAAGCGCCGGCGCAGCTTTTAGTGACCTTTTTGAGCAGGATGACGACCATGTCCGATAGCATTCCAACCCCCATCCGATTGACCGAATTTGCCCATGGCGGCGGCTGCGGCTGCAAGATCGCGCCCGGCGTGCTGGCCGAGATATTAAAGGGCAGCGGCGGTTTTCCCCTGCCGAAGGAGTTACTGGTCGGCATAGAAACCTCCGATGACGCGGCCGTGTACCAGCTCAACGACGAGCAGGCGCTGATCGCCACGACGGATTTCTTCATGCCCATCGTCGACGACCCGTTCGACTTCGGCCGCATCGCCGCCACCAACGCCATTTCCGACGTGTACGCCATGGGCGGCACGCCCATCATGGCCCTGGCCCTGGTCGGCATGCCGATCAACAAGCTGCCCGTGGAAACCATCGGCCTCATCTTGAAAGGCGGCGAAAGCATCTGCGCCGAGGCGGGCATTCCCATCGCGGGCGGCCACACCATCGATTCCGTCGAACCGATCTATGGCCTCGTCGTGCTGGGCCTCGTCCACCCGTCGCAGGTGAAGCGCAACGCGGGCGCGCGTCCCGGCGACAAGCTGGTGCTGGGCAAGCCGATCGGCGTGGGCATCCTGTCGGCCGCGCTGAAGAAGAATGCGCTGGACAAGGACGGCTACGCTTCGCTGATCGCCAACACGACCAAATTGAATACCCCGGGCAAGAAACTGGCCCTGCTGGACGGCGTGCATGCGCTGACGGACGTGACGGGCTTCGGCCTGCTGGGTCACGCGCTGGAACTGGCGCGCGGCGCCAAGGTGCAGGCGCGCATCGCCATGGATGCCGTGCCCCTGCTGCCGCAGGTGCAGCAACTGGCGCAGAACGGCA
The DNA here is from genome assembly GCF_059420905.1 of Janthinobacterium sp. GW821-FHT03C08. Lineage (NCBI taxonomy): Bacteria > Pseudomonadati > Pseudomonadota > Betaproteobacteria > Burkholderiales > Oxalobacteraceae > Janthinobacterium > Janthinobacterium sp. GW821-FHT03C08. The sequence goes on from NZ_JBWKUP010000008.1 coordinate 14,418, forward strand.
ACATCACGGGCGCATCCAACCGCAACTGGCAGGGCTACGGCGCGCAAGTGGCGCTGGCCGACAGCCTCGGCGCCATCGACAGGGCGATCCTCACGGACCCGCAGACGGCCGGCCCCCTGCTGGTGGCGTGCGCGCCGGAAGCCGTCGAGCAAGTGCTGGCGATTTTCCGCGCCGAAGGCTTTACCGACGCCACCGTCATCGGCGACGTGCTGGAAGGCAGTACCGGGGTTTCCGTCATTTAATGAACCATTTTTTTGCAAAGGCAGTCCCATGACCACGTTTTCCAACAAATTCCCCGCCATCCTGGCCACCGTCGCCGCCACCCTCGCCATCCACAGCGGCCTGGCGCAGGCGCAGCAAGTGCTGCGCGTGTCCGCCATCCCCGACGAAGCGCCGACGGAATTGCAGCGCAAGTTCAAGCCGCTGGGCAGCTATCTGGAGAAGAAGCTGGGCATGAAGGTGGAATTTACGCCCGTCACCGATTACGCGGCGTCCGTGGAAGGCTTGATCAATCACAAGCTGGACATGGTCTGGTTCGGCGGTTTTACCTTCGTGCAAGCGAACGTGCGCAGCGGCGGCAAGATCGTGCCCCTGGTACAGCGCGAGGAAGACACGAAGTTCCGCTCGGTTTTCGTGACCACCAGCAAGGACATCAAGCAGTTGTCGGACCTGAAAGGCAAGAACTTCACGTTCGGTTCGGAATCGTCGACGTCCGGCCACTTGATGCCGCGTTACTACTTGCTGGCCGCCAAGATCAACCCGGATACGGACATGAAACGCATCGCGTTTTCCGGCGCGCATGACGCCACCGTGGCGGCCGTGGCCGGCGGCAAGGTCGATGCGGGCACCCTGAACATTTCCGTGTGGGAAAAGCTCGTGGAAGCGAAAAAGGTCGACCCGGCCAAGGTGCGCGTGTTCTACACGACGCCCGGCTACTACGACTATAACTGGAGCGTGCGCGCCGACATGAACCCGGCCGTGCGCCAGAAGCTGACGGACGCCTTCCTGGCCCTGGACCCGTCCACGCCGGAAGGCAAGGAAATCCTCGAACTGCAGCGCGCCACGAAGTTCATCCCCACCAAGGCGGAGAACTACAAGGATATCGAGGCGGCCGCGCGCAATGCGGGTTTGCTGAAGTAAGAATCAACGCTTCCTCGCCAGTGGTTTTCCCAACCCAAGGGCGAAGAGCCGGGGGCGGACCCTCAGGGCCCATCCCCGCTCTTGCTCCGGGGTTAACAATAGTTTTACATCGACACATCGCATGACATTCCAACTTCACAAGGTCAGCGTCCACCACGCGGGCGCCGCCGGCCATGCGCTGGCCCTGCGCGAGCTGGACCTGGACGTGGTCCAGGGCGAACAGATCGCCCTGATCGGCCCCTCGGGGGCCGGCAAGACCAGCCTGCTGCATACCCTGGCGTGCGCGCTGCGCCCCGCGTCCGGCACCTTGGCCATCCTCGGCACTTCCCCCTGGCAACTGGCCAGCCGTGAACGCCACGCCTTGCGCGCGCGCCTGTTCCTGGCGCCGCAGACCCCGCCCCTGCCGCCGCGCCAGCGCGTCGTCAACGCCGTGCTGGCGGGTCGCCTGCCGCAGTGGAGCTTGTGGACGGCCATCCGTTCGCTGGTCGCGCCCGTCGACCCGCGCGCCGCGTGGGAAGCCCTGGGCAAATTCAACCTGCAGGACAAGCTGTATGCGCGGGTCGACCGCCTGTCCGGCGGCGAACGCCAGCGCTGCGGCATGGCGCGCGCCCTCGTATCGGATGCGGAAATCTTCCTCGTCGACGAACCGCTGTCCGCGCTCGACCCCACCCTGGCCCTGCAGACCATCGCCGTATTGCAGGCCGAGGCGACGCAGCGCCACGCCACCCTGGTGTGCAGCCTGCACCAGGTGGAGATCGCCCGCGCCTGTTTTCCCCGCATCGTTGCCTTGCGCGATGGCAAGATCGTCTTCGACTTGCCCGGCGCCGAGGTCAGCGACGCCATGATAGAGCAGCTGTACCGCAACAAGGCCGATCCCGCGCCCCGGTTCGAAGCGGTGGAGGCGAACCTGGACGCCGCGAGGCCCCTGTGCTGAAGAGCACCGCCCTGCCGCGCGACCCCGCCTGGCGCGGCCGCCTGACCGCCACTGCCGTCGTGCTGCTCGTGCTGTGGCCCATGCTGGTGCAGGCCGAATTCAAGCCGTGGATACTCTGGGATGCGCAAAGCCTGGCCGCCACCTGGCAATTTATCGCCAGCTTCGTGCCGCCCGCCCACTCGGCGCAATTCCTGCAACTGGTGGCCACGTCAGCCTGGGAAACCATCGCCATGGCCACGGCCGGCATGGCGCTGGCCATGCTGGGCGCCATCCCATTGACCTTGCTGGTGACGGAACGATTGTCGATTTCGCGCATCGGTTCCGGCCAGGTATCGCCGCTGGCCGCCGCCGTGCGCCACGCCGTCCGTGCGCTGCTGGTGCTGCTGCGCAGCGTGCCGGAACTGGTGTGGGCATTGCTGCTCGTGCGCATCGTGGGACTGGGCCCGACGGCAGGCGTGATCGCCATCGCCCTCACGTATTGCGGCATGCTGGGCAAGGTCTACGCGGAAATTCTCGAATCGTCGGACGCGGCCGCCTGCAACGCCCTGCTGCACAACGGCAGCGGCCGCCTCAAGGCCCTGCTGTACGGCGCCTTGCCCGAATCGGCCGCCGAACTCGTGTCCTACACGATCTACCGCTGGGAATGCGCAATCCGCGGCTCCGTCGTCATGGGCTTTGTCGGCGCGGGCGGCCTGGGGCAGCGCATGGATGAATCCATGAAGATGATGGCAGGCAATGAACTGGCCACCATGCTGATGGTCTTCGTGCTGCTGGTGGCGGGCGCCGATGCCGTGTCCGCCATGCTGCGCCGGAGGCTGGCATGAAGACGGAACCGATGTTGCCCGTCCCTGCGCCAGTGCGCTGGTCGACCTGGGCCTTGCTGGCCGGTTTATTGCTGCTCGTCATCGCCAGCTTCGCCACCCTGCCCCTGAAATGGGACGAGTTCTTCAGTGCGGACGCGCTGCGCACCACGCGCGACTTCCTGCACGGCTTCGCCCCGCCCGAGCTGGCGCCAGCCTTCCTCATGAAGGTGGGCGTGGCCACGTTTGAAACGCTGGCCATGTCCGCCATCGGCACGGTGATTGCCGCCGTGCTGGGCGCGTTGCTGGCCTTGCCCGCCAGCGGGCGCTTCGGCAACGTGGCGCGCAACGCCACGCGGGGCGTGCTCAATGTGCTGCGCTCAATTCCCGAACTGGTGTGGGCCTCGATCCTGCTGATCGCCGCCGGCCTGGGCCCGTTCGCCGGCACCCTGGCGCTGGCCCTGCACACGGTGGGCGTGCTGGGACGCTTGTTTGCCGACGCCTTCGAAAATTGCCCGCCCTTGCCGGCCGCCACCTTGCGCATCAATGGCGCCCGCCCCGCCATGGCCTTCTTGTACGCCACCTTGCCGCAGTGCAGCCCGCAAATGATGTCCTACACCCTGTACCGCTGGGAAAACAATATCCGCGCCGCCGCCATCCTCGGCGTCGTCGGCGCGGGCGGCCTGGGGCAGATGCTGAAATACCATCTGTCGCTGTTCCAGATGCCCAGCGCCGCCACCGTCATCGTCGCCATGCTGCTGATGGTGGCGGCCGTCGATGGCCTCAGTTACGTGCTGCGGCGCGCCATGACGCGCTGATTCATTTTTCTATAGATAAAGGATGCCCATGTCAGGCTGGTGGATCATTATCTCGACAGACACGCCGGAACAACTGGCCGACATGACCCAAGTCAACAAGGCCGCCTTTCTCGCCACCTGGGAACCGGCAAGCTGGCATCCATTGGAAGGCGGCATGTCCCGCAGAATACCAGGCGGCCATCCTGCAAGGCTTGCACGAGGGCATGAACGACGCTTTCCCCCACTATCCGGCAAACCGCGGCATGTGGATCACGGCCGTGCTGGTGGACGACGTCAACTCCTCGCCCGATGCCTTTTACCGCGCGGGCTTGCTGGTGGTCGCCCAGGCCAGGGCAATGCTGGAACTGTCAGGACGCACATACAACACGGCCCGAGCAAATTTGCGGGAACGGCGGCAAACACGTCGGCGATCCTGTTAATATTGCCAAATACTTAAATGACTGGCGCTACCCCATGGACAAGCGCCATGCCGTTCAAGCATGACGGACGTATTTTCCTGCGCTGCAGGCCACTCTTGCATAGGCTGTCAACACCATGAAAAAACTGCTTCTGGGCGCCCTCGCCGCCTGCTGCGCGCTGCATGCCGGCGCCGCCCCCATCGAAGACTTCATCGGCACGTGGAAACTGGAACGCACTACCGTGCCCAATTATGTCGTCATCAAGCAGGAGGGCGAGCGGCTCGTGGCGCTGCGCTACTCACGCAATGTGCTGACCAACAAGATCACCGAGCGGCGCTTTCCCGCCAGCTATGCCAACGGCGACGTCACCATTGCTGCGGGCGAAACAGTCATCGAGGCGCGCAGCGTGAACGACGTGGCGACCGTCACGATGCTTGCACAAGCGTACAAGAAGATATCCTCGTCCACGGCCGCGCCCACCAGTTAAGGAATGCCGCAGCGTTGAAACCCATACTCATCCGCCCCACCACCGCCGGCGACTGGCCGGCGCTGAAATCTACGCGCCTGGCCGCCCTGCTCGACGCTCCGACAGCCTTCGGCGCCAGCCATGCCAGCGCGGCAAGCTTTTCCGATGCGGACTGGCAAGAGCGCGCCATCAGCACGCCGCAGCGCACCTTCTTCCTCGCCTTTGACGGAGAGCAAGCCATCGGCCTGGCCGCGCAAGTGGTGGGCGCCAATGGCGAGTGCCACCTGATCGCCATGTGGGTGCATCCCGAATATCGGGGCCTGGCCGTGGCGCGCAAGCTGGTCGATGCCGTCAAGCGGTGCGCCGTGGATAACGGCCATCTCCGGCTGGTGCTCGACGTGGCGCCGGAAAACACCCGCGCGGCCGCGTTTTACCGGAAACAGGGCTTTGTCTTCTTGCCGGAATGGGAGCCGCTGGAAAGCCATCCCCATATCCAGGTGCAGAAGATGGAGTGGCGGGAACCTGCATAGGCATTAACAGTGGAAAGATAAAACGCGATGCGACGATCTATTGCAACACTCCTGCTATTAATAACTGCCCTTGCCGGCGAGGCGAACGCCTGCAATATTCCAGCCATCGTTCTTGAATACGCCAGCGCTTTCGCTCAAACACAGGTGGAAGATAAACAATCCTCCACGCCGCCAGCCGAATACGCGCAATGGTTCTTTCAAGGTTTGATTCACCCATCGGGCGGAATCGTGACGCAATCGGCCCCCATGCGTGACGCCTACACGAATGGCCAGCGCTATTGGCGCGATCATTCGTCCGAACGCGCCAATATCATGGCAGGCTATGGCTACCTTGCCGTCGAGCGCGATGGCGTCTGGTCGCGGGGCTTTGAAAAGAGCGCTTTCCAACCTGCCCCTGTTGACCTTGGCATTGACGCCGGCGCATGGTGGCTTGACTCCTTCGGCGGCGTTGCGTGGCGGGACGTGGGCCTGGTGCCGCCCAAGTCAATGTATGAACAACCGCGCGTGCATATTGTCGGTTATCTCAGTCCCAAAGGTCATTATGGCCATCTGGGCGTCTATGAGCGCGAGGTATTGGTCATTTCGGGAAATACCGTGACAGCCATCTCACCGATGGCGAATCCGGAAAACAGCGGTTTCCGGCATTCCATTCATCCCAATTGACACTCTGTCTTAAAAAAAGCCATTCGCCTTCATTTCTTTCTACACTCATGCCAAGGTTAACTTGACAAGCAATGACTTGAGATTCAAATGAACAGGATGAATATGCGCGCAATCAAAAAAGCTGGTCTTCTGCTGTGTTTATATGGCGCCGTGGTGCAAGCTTCCGCCAATCCGGATCAAACCACGGAACAACCCGGCCAGGATGCGGCCGCGTCCGTCAATGTCAAAGGCATCCGGGATCCGGACTGGAAACCCTACAGTGCCATGCTCAAGGGCGTCAAACGCTTCGAGGAAAAGCACGCGCTGGCGCCTGGCGCCGAGTTGAAATTCATCCTGGAGCCGCGCCGTGCCGATGTCGACATGCACGCCATTGCGCTGCGGCTGGAAGGCAACGACGTAGGCATGGCGATACCGCTGGGGGAACGCAATATCTTCACCTTGCCCGTCGAGCAGGGTCCCTTGTATGACAAGGCCGAGCTGACCTTGAACCGCAAGGCGGGGTCGGTCAGGTGGATACCCTACGTCAGGAGCGCGGCCACCAGCGACACCATCCGCCGCCTGGGCGACCTGCGGCTGGCATGCGAGGTCCATTGGGCCATCGACAAGGAAACCTTGCCGTTTGCGATGCGCACCACGATGAGCGCATTGGGCGGGCCGTGCAATTTCGTTTCGCAAAAGGGCACCTACAGCTTTTCCGAAGGGCGGCGCATCACGGCCGCGACGATCAGCTACAACGGCAGAATCGCACCCGTGCCCTTCAGCGGCACGTCGTTTACGCCGCCGCTGCGGGAGCAGGACTGGAGCGACGACAGCGTGCTCGACCTGACGTTCGCCGACGACTAGCCGGCGCGGCGTCTATTTCACCCGCTGCTTCTCCAGCTTGCGCGCCAGGGTGCGCCGGTGCATGCCCAGCCTTCTTGCCGTTTCCGAGATATTGAAATCCGTCTCGGCCAGCATTTCGTGGATGCGTTCCCATTCCAGGGTCTTGATGTTGGTGGCGCGGTTGGTCAGTTCGATGTCGGCGTTGCCGGCCACGTGGCCGAAGGCTGCTTCGATGTCGTCCGTGTTGGACGGTTTCGCCAGGTACTGGCAGGCGCCCAGCTTGATGGCTTCGACGGCCGTGCCGATGCTGGCGTAGCCCGTCAGCACGACGATCAGCATCTCCGGGTCATGCTGGTGCAGCATCTGCACGCAGGCCAGGCCCGAGGTGTTGCCGTTGAGTTTTAAATCGACGACGGCATAGTCGGGGCAATGCTGTTCCAGCAAGGCGCTCGCCTCGTCGAAATTCGTTGCCAGGATGACCTGATAGCCGCGCCGCTCGAACGAGCGGCCCAGGGTGCGGGCAAACGCGGCATCGTCTTCCACGATCAGTAACAGACGGTCATCCTGCATGGGGGTCGCTTTCTCTTTCCAGTTTGATGGCCGCCAGCGGCAAGGCCAGGTGCACCACCGCCCCGCCCTGCACCCGGTTGCGCGCCGTCACCGTACCGCCTAAGGTACGCGCGACATTCACCACCAGGAACAGGCCCAGGCCGCCGCCGGGCTTGCCCTTGCTGCTTTGATAAGGCTTGCCCAGGTGCGTCAGCATCGACGGCTCGAAGCCGGGGCCCGCATCGGTAATGACCAGGTGCAGGGCATCCGCTTCACGCGTCGCTTCGAAACGCAGCCACTCCGGCGACGCTTCCAGCGCATTGTCGAGCACGTTGCAAATGGTTTGTTTCAGGGTCGAATCGAAGACGACGGGGACGTCGTGCTCGATGCGGTTATCGTACTCGAAATCGTGGATGGGGCGGCTGCTGCGCCACTCGTCCACCAGGTCGTTGAGGAAGGTATTGATCGTCGTTTTCACGGACGATTCGCCGCGCGCCTCGCCCGCCGACAACAGGATGCCGCTGACGATGCTCTTGCATCGCTGCAACTGCGCCTGCATTTCCGTGATCTCTTCCAGCAGTTCGTCATTCTTGCTCAGCTCCGGCATGCGGCGCCAGTCGCCGAGGATGACGGACAGGGTCGCCAGCGGCGTGCCCAGTTCGTGCGCGGCGCCTGAGGCCAGCAGGCCCATGCGGATGATGTGCTCCTCTTCCGCCGCGCGCTGGCGCAAATCCGCCACCTTGGCGTCGCCGGCCCGCTGGTTGCGGTTGATGCGCGTGATGAACACCACCAGCAGGGCGGCGTTCAAAATAAAACAGATCAGCAAGCCCTGCACGTACAGGCTGGAAAAGCCCCGCTCCGGGTCGATCGGCAGGATCAAGGGGCCGGGCAGCAGGGCCAGCCCCGCCAGGCACAGGCTGGTAATGGCCACCATGATCCACGTCGACCACACTTCCAGCAGGACGGCACTGAGGATGACTTGCAACAAATACAGGAAGGCAAACGGATTGGTGATGCCGCCGCTCAGATAGAGCTGGGCCGTCAGCACGGTGACGTCGACCAGCAGGGCCAGGAAGAGTGCCGTGTTGGAGACGGGCTGGCGCTCGTGCCAGCGCAAGAGGCTGGCCAGGTTGAAGGCGATGAGGCAGGACAGCACTTCCAGCATGTAGGGCACGGGCAAGGCGATGCCCAGTCCCACGCCCACGCCGAAGATGGTGCTGATCTGGCCGATGACGGCCAGCCAGCGCAGCTGGATCAGCAGCTTCATGTTCTGGTGGCCGGCCGGATGTTCCATCTCGGCCGCCACCGCGCCGCGTTCCAGTACCTCGCGGTTGGGCAGTATCTCAATCCTGCCCGGCATGGTCGCTTTCTTGCGAAGGATCAAGGTTCTGTTGGGGCAAGCCTGCCTTGCGCGCGCGGCGGCGCTTGTCCTCGCGTACGATCCACCACGTGATACCGGCGACCATCAGGGCCAGGGCAAACCACGTCAAGGCATACACGAGGTGGTTGTTGTGGAAGGACACGACGGTCAGGCCGCCGACGGGGGCGTCACTGGCCGTTTCCGATTTTTCTTTCGCGTCGACGAAATATGGCGCCACGTTGGTGAGCATGTGCGAGGCGCCGATGGCGGCCACGTCGCGCGAATACCAGTGCTGCGTGGCAGGACTGTTTTCGCGCAAGAAACCGCCGCCCGTCTCGCTGATGCGCAGCAAGCCGTCGACCTCGACGATGCCGGGCGGCGTGCTGGCGCCGATGCTGGCGCGTTTCGGCACGAAGCCGCGGTTGACGAGCACGGTGTTGCCATCGGCCAGGCGCATGGGCGTCACCAGCCAGTAGCCGCTGCCCAGTGCCGTCGTTGCCTGCACCAGGGTATTGAATAGGGGGAGATAGGTACCGGAGAGTCGCACGTGGCGGTATTCATCCGTTTGAGGCGTAATGCTGGCCCAGGCTGCGGGTCCAGGGGCGTCCGTTGCGGGCGCATGTACGCGTTGTTCGACGCGCTCGATCAGGTCAAGCTTCCAGAACAGGCGCTTGACTTGCCAGGTGCCCAGGGCACAGAAACCGGCAAACAAGATCCCCGCCAGCAAGGCCAGTGCAATTTTTGAATACTGCACGGCCATGCCGCGTGGGCCTGGCGCGGCATCTTGCGATGCGGCACCAGGGGCGCGCCCGGTGTTGCTTGGGCGCGTATTACTCATCATGGAGCCGTTTTCGTATGCATGTACTCAGGCATCAGATCCGGCATCATGTTGTGGTTCATGTGGTACATGACCCACAGGGAACCGGCCATGGCAATGCCCACGATCATGATCGTGAAGATCAGCGCCATCATGTTCCAGCCGCCTTCCGACTTGGTGTTCATGTGCAGGAAGTACACCATGTGTACCACCACTTGCACCGCCGCGAACGCCAGCAGGACGAGGCCCATGGTGCCCGAGTTGGTGATGGCTTTCGTCATCACCAGCCAGAAAGGAATGGCCGTCAGGATGACCGACAGGATGAAGCCGATGGCATAGCTTTTCAGGCTGCCATGGTCGTGCTGGTCATGGTGGTGGCTGTCGCCGTGTGTGTGGTGGTCGCTCATGGCAGCACTCCCATCAGGTAAACAAAGGTGAAGACGCCGATCCAGATGACGTCCAGGAAGTGCCAGAACAGCGACAGGCACATCATGCGACGACCGTTTTCCGGGGTCAGGCCATGCTTGTTCAACTGGAACATCAGGGTCACGAGCCAGATCACGCCGAACGTCACGTGCAAGCCGTGGGTGCCGACCAGGGCGAAGAACGACGACAGGAACGCGCTGCGCTGCGGACCGGCGCCTTCGTGGATCAGATGAATGAATTCATACATTTCCAGCGACAGGAAGGCCAGGCCGAACAGGCCCGTGATGGCCAGCCAGACCAGGGTGCTGCGCAATTGCTTGCGCTGCATGGCCAGCATGGCGAAGCCATACGTGATCGACGACAGCAGCAGCATGGCCGTGTTGACGGCGACCAGCGGCAGGTCGAACAGCGCGGCGCCCGTCGGGCCGTCCGCGTAGCTGCGGCCCAGCACCGCATAGGTGGCGAACAGACAGGCGAAGATCAGGCAATCGCTCATCAGGTAGAGCCAGAAACCCAGCAGGCTGCCGTTTTCCGGGTGGTGCTCGCGCACGAAGTAGCTGCGCGAGCTTGGTGCGGCGCCAGCGGCGCCGGTGTTATGGGCGAGGGTATCAGACATGGCTGCTCAGCAATTTAGTATAAGCGTCTTCGGTACGGATGACTTCTTCCGCAGGAATGTAGTAATCGCGCTTGTAGTTAAAGGTATGGACGATGATGGCGGCCATCATGACCACGAAGCCGACGCTGGCGACGAGCCACATTTGCCAGATCAGGCCAAAGCCGACCACTGCGGACAGTGCGGCGATCACGAAACCGGCCCAGGTGTTCTTCGGCATGTGGATCTTCGTGAAACCGGACGTCGGACGCTGGTAACCGTGTTTCTTCATGTCAGTCCATGCATCGAGTTCATGCACTTGTGGCGTGAAGGCGAAATTATAGTCTGGCGGTGGCGACGACGTCGCCCACTCCAGCGTACGGCCGCCCCATGGGTCGCCGGTGACGTCGCGCAGGGCGTGACGGTTGCGGAAACTCACGTAGAACTGCATCAGCAGGGAACCGATGCCCAGCGCGATCGAGACGGCGCCAAACCAGGCAATGATGGTCCAGATTTGCAGGGATGGATCTTCAAAGTGGTTGACACGACGGGTCACGCCCATCAGGCCCAGCACGTACAGCGGCATGAAGGCCAGGTAGAAGCCGACGAACCAGAACCAGAACGAGCATTTGCCCCAGAACGTGTCGAGCTTGTAGCCGAAGGCTTTCGGGAACCAGTAGTTGATTGCAGCAAACACACCGAAGACCACGCCGCCGATAATCACGTTATGGAAGTGGGCGATCAGGAACAGGCTGTTGTGCAGCACGAAGTCCGCCGGTGGTACGGCCAGCAAGACGCCGGTCATGCCGCCGATGGTGAAGGTGACCATGAAGCCGATCGTCCACAGCATGGGCAGCTCAAAACGGATACGGCCGCGGTACATGGTAAACAGCCAGTTGAAGATCTTCGCGCCCGTCGGGATCGAGATGATCATCGTCGTGATGCCGAAGAAGGAGTTGACGCTGGCGCCCGAACCCATGGTGAAGAAGTGATGCAGCCATACCAGGTACGACAGGATCATGATGACGCAGGTGGCGTACACCATCGAGGCATAGCCGAACAGGCGCTTGCTGCTGAAGGTGGCAACGACTTCCGAGAACACGCCGAACAGCGGCAGGATCAGGATGTAGACCTCAGGGTGACCCCAGATCCAGATCAGGTTGACGTACATCATGGCGTTGCCGCCCAGTTCCGTCGTGAAGAAGTTAAAGCCGGCAACGCGGTCCAGCGACAGCATGGCCAATACAGCCGTCAGCACCGGGAAGGCGGCGACGATCAGGATGTTGGTGCACAGTGCGGTCCAGGTGAAGACTGGCATTTTCATCCAGGTCATGCCTGGCGCGCGCATCTTGACGATGGTGGCGATCAGGTTGACACCGGACAATAGCGTCCCGACCCCGGCAATCTGCAGGGACCATATGTAATAGTCTACCCCCACGTCCGGACTGCCGACGATGCCCGACAGCGGCGGATAGGCCAGCCAGCCCGTGCGGGCGAATTCGCCGACGAACAGCGAGGCCATCACCAGGACGGCGCCCATGGTGGTCATCCAAAAGCTGAAGTTGTTGAGGAAAGGGAAAGCCACGTCGCGCGCGCCGATCTGCAGCGGCACCACGTAGTTCATCAGACCCGTCACGAAAGGCATCGCGACGAAGAAGATCATGATCACGCCGTGGGCGGTGAAGATCTGGTCGTAGTGATGCGGTGGCAGGAAGCCGGCATTGTCGCCGAAGGCGATAGCCTGCTGGGTACGCATCATGAGCGCGTCGGCAAAGCCGCGCAGCAGCATGATCAGGCCCAGGATCATGTACATGATACCGATTTTTTTATGGTCGATACTGGTGATCCAGTCGCGCCACAGGGTACCCCAGACGCGGAAATACGTCAGCGCCGCAACGAGTGCGATGCCGCCCAGGGCGACCATCGCAAAGGTCGCCAGCAGGATAGGTTCGTGAAATGGAATTGCATCCCAAGTCAGACGGCCGAATATAAGCTTCGTCAGATCAATATGGTCTAGCATTGTTACTCTCAGAGAAAAAAGGGAGGCGCCAGGCAAGCGGCGCCAGTATCTGCAGCGCGTCTTGCTGCGCTGCGGGATTCATGCAGTTGTTACTTGGCTTGAACGCCCTTTTCAACTACTGCATCGCTAGCGACTACTGCCGTTACGGCCGCTACCGGGCTACTTGCCACCGTCGGTTTGTATGGCTCGACCGGCGTCACGCACAGGGCGTCGGAAACGATGGTGCGGTTCAGGATTGCCTTGTACAGATCGCTAGGAACGGCGCTGTAGTGGCGCACCGGGTCGCGTTCGCTCGGCTGCGCCAGCGACAGGTAGTCGTCGCGGTTCAGCGCGCCGCCGCCGGCACGGGCCGTGGCTACCCACTTGTCGAAGTCCGCATCATTGACGCCATGGAACTTGAAGCGCATGCCCGAGAAACCGGCACCGCTGTAGTTGGCGGAGAAGCCCTTGTATTCGCCCGGCTTGTTGATGACGGCATTCAACTGCGTTTCCATGCCCGGCATGGCGTAGATCTGACCTGCCAGTGCGGGGATGAAGAACGAGTTCATGACGGACGACGCGGTGATCTTGAAGCGGATCGGACGATCGACGGGCGCATACAGTTCATTCACCGAAGCGATACCTTGCTCTGGGTAAATAAACAGCCATTTCCAGTCCAGCGCCACGACTTCGACGACCATCGGCTTGTGGCTGGCGGGAATCGGGCGGTTGGCGTCGATACGGCTCAGCGGACGATAAGGATCGAGGGTGTGGGTGCTGATCCAGGTCAGCAGGCCCAGCACGATGATGATCAGCAGGGGCGCGCCCCAGATGATCAGCTCGAGGCGAGTCGAGTGGTCCCAGTCCGGCTCGTATTTGGCCGCGGTGTTGTTTTTTCTATAGCGCCATGCGAAAAGCAGGGTCAGGGCGATTACCGGAACGATAATCAACAGCATCAGCAATGTCGAGATGACAATCAGATTGCCTTGCTGAACTGCGATGTCTCCGGACGGATTCAGTACCACCGTATTGCAACCAGCCAACAATGCGAGAGGTAAAAGAAGCAGTCCGCGACGAACTTTTAATGAAAACATACAGGAAAGTCCAGTACAGGGGATGAAGATATGGTACTGTATTCTCACTGGAGCGCGTTGGCAATTGGACGTTTTGTCCTACCCCTTGCTCGGATTTTCACCCGGTAGTTGAGGAGTATTCCTACGACTACCTCATGAATAGTCCTACTCCGGGCGTGAGACACCCGGGGTATGTTACGCGTTGGCCGAACTCGAAACTATATTGGAGACGATCATCATGTCCAGCACGCGCATACACAGCGGGGACGTACCCGCCGACTTTTCCCCCCATTCCCTGCGCGACGCACGCGGGGCCGGCACGGTCGAATCGCATATCGACCCCGGTGAGATCGCCGTCGGCGTGATCATCGGCCGCGCTTCCGAGTATTTTGACTTCTTTGTGTACGCCATCGCCTCGGTGCTGGTGTTTCCGCGCGTCTTCTTCCCCTTCGAAGAGCGCCTGGAGGGCACATTATATGCATTCCTGATCTTCTCGTTCGCCTTCATCGCCCGCCCCTTCGGCACCGTGCTCTTCATGGAGATCCAGCGCCGCATGGGCCGCAGCGCCAAGCTGACGTTCGCCCTCTTCCTGCTGGGCGTGTCGACGGCCGGCATTGCCTTCCTGCCGACCTATTCCCACCTGGGCTTTGCCGCCATCATCTGGCTGTCCGTGCTGCGCATCGGCCAGGGCGTGGCGCTGGGCGGCTCCTGGGATGGCCTGCCGTCGCTGCTGGCCCTGAACGCGCCGGCAAACAAGCGGGGCTGGTACGCCATGCTGGGCCAGCTGGGCGCGCCCACCGGCTTCATCATCGCCGCCGGCCTGTTCTGGTTCATGCTGACCACCCTGACGGACGAGGACTTCCTCGACTGGGGCTGGCGCTATCCGTTCTACGTGGCCTTCGCCATCAACGTGGTGGCCCTGTTTGCCCGCTTGCGCCTGGTATCGACGAATGAATATGCGCGCCTGCTCGACGAACGCGAACTGCAACCCGTGAGCGTGTTTGAAATGAGCCGCGGCCAGGGCCGCAACGTGCTGATCGGCGCCCTGGCCGCGCTGGCCAGCTACGCCCTGTTCCACCTCGTCACCGTGTTCCCCCTGTCGTGGATTTCCGTCTACCAGACGCGTTCGGCCCCGGACTTCCTGCAGATCCAGATGCTGGGCGCCGTGCTGGCCGCCATCGGCGTGGTGATTTCCGGCTTGCTGGCCGACAAGGTGGGCCGCCGCACCACCCTGGGCGTGCTGGCCGTGCTGATCGCCATCTTCAGCGCCTTCGTGCCGACCCTGATGGGCGGCGGCAATACGGGCCAGGACGTGTTCATCCTCGTGGGCTTCAGCCTGCTGGGTCTGTCCTACGGCCAGGCAGCGGGCGCCGTGACGGCCAACTTCCCGGCCCGCTTCCGCTACACGGGCGCGGCCCTGACCTCCGACCTGGCCTGGCTGGTGGGTGCCGGCTTCGCCCCGCTGGTGGCGCTGGGCCTGTCGGCCAACTTCGGCCTCGCCTACGTCAGCTTCTACCTGCTGTCGGGGGCCGTCGCCTCGCTGGCCGCCCTGAGCCTGAACCGGGCGCTGGAAATCCGCGACTGATGACTCATATAATATATAGAGACAGAACGTCTATATAAGAGACAGGACTCATATATATAGTGACAGTCTTTGATCACGACCGTGCCGCGCAAGGCGGCACGCAAGAGCGCCGGATTCATCCGGCGTTTTTTATGCCAGCGCTATTCCACCGTTGTTCCACCGCCCTGCCACCGCTTTCAGCCGGCCGGTGTCATCGCGCCAGCCCGCGCGTCGACGGCATCGCTGCGGCGGAATACCGGGTCGGCCCGTCAACGGATTTCCAGCTGCCTGCCGCCCGTGCCTGCTTTTTTCGGCAGGTCCAGCAGCAAGACGCCGTTTTCATAACGCGCCTGGGCGCCAGCATCGTCCACTTCCTGCGGTAGCACGAAGCTGCGGTACTGCTGGCCGTATTCGCGTTCGCTGCGCACGAGCTTGCCGCCCGCATCGCGCGTCTCTCGCTCGTTCTTGCGTTCCGCGCTGATGGAGAACCGGTTGCCGTCGATGGACACCTTGATGTCGTCCTTGCTGACGCCAGGAATTTCGGCCTGGACCTGGTAGGCTTGCTCGGTTTCGGAAATGTCGACACGCATGCGTCCATGCCCCATGTCCCGCGCGTGCAGGGCGGGCGCGAAAAAGTCATGCATGAACTCTTCCATGTCGCTGAAAGGGTCGAAGCGCTCCAGCGGATGGCGCGCGTCGCGGTGTATCAATTGATTGGCCATGTTGTCCTCCTGGCAGGCATTTACACTGACAAGCACATGGCCGGCAGCGGCGGACGCTGGCGCCCTGCCCCTGGCCGGCCATGCCGGTGCATACATGCTAGGCGACGCCCGGAATGGGCGCTTGATGCAGATCAAATCATGGCATCAGGTGCCAGGTGTTGATGAATTTCCGGACGCCGCCCGGATGCGCCGTCTTCCACGCTTCCAAGGAGGGTCGGTAAGCCTCCTTGTACTGCAGCAGCAACAGCGCCGGCTCCAGTGCGCCCTTGGCGGCCAGGGAGCGCAGGGTGGTCACGGCTGTATCGCGCAGCCGGTCCGGCTTGGCCGCTTCCATCTTGTCCAGGGCCAGGAAGGCGCCGTTCCACGCGTCGAGGTCTGCCTGGAACGCCGTCTTGTCGCCGCGCTGCACGGCCACAGCCGCGCTCGCCTGGCCCAGGGCCAGCGCCATCCAGAAGGCATCGTCGATGGTGCTGGCCTCGGCCTCGCCCCCCGCCGGCTTGGGCTGGATATTCACGCGCACCTGGCCCGTCGCCGCATCGATGCTGCCGGCCGCCTTGGGCTGCAATTTCAGGGCCACGAGGGGCACCCCGTGGCTGGCCTGGAAATGCTCCATGCGCTGCCAGGCCGACAGCTGGTCGGGGTGGGCGCCGATGGCGCTGCCCAGGGCCAGTTCCAGTTCCGGCCACTTCTCCTGCTCCTGCAGGGCATCGGCCAGGTAGCGCCATGCCTGCTCGTGCAGCGGATCGATCTGCGTCGCCTTGCGGAAGTGCTCGGCCGCGGGCTCCCATTGACGCTGGACAAAATAGCAATCGCCCGCAAACAGCCAGGCATCGGCATAGCCGGGATCGGCGGCGATGGCTTGCTCGTACTTTTGCAGGGCGGCGGCGTATTCCTTCTTGCTGAACAAATGTTCTCCCGCGACCACCAGCTCCATGGCGTTGCCCGCCGGCGTGTATTTGGGGCGCACGCCGCCGCCAGCGAGCCGGCGCGCCACCTCCTGTGCCAGCGGGTCCTGCGCATCGAGGGCCAGCGCCTGGCGCGCCGTCTCGGCGGCCGCCTGGCGTGCCGCCTGGCGCTGCTTGTCGTCCAGGCTGCCGGCATCGGACACGATGTAATACAGCAAGGCCAACGCGCCCACGGGATGCGAGGCGCGCGGGTCGGCCTTGGCCGCCAGCTCGAATTGCTCGCGCGCCTGCGGGAGTTGCCCGCTGGTCACGAGGGCCAGGCCCCGCTGCACCAGTTCCTGGCTTTGCTGGTTGCCCAGCACGACAGCCTGGCTGCCCATCGGCAGCACACAGGCCCATATCGCGCAGGCGATGACTGTTCTTCGCATAAATCTCCCATCATTTGATAACGATAAGGGCGCGCAGGGGCGCGCGCCCTTCACCGCCTGCTATGCTAGCGCCTGCCGCACGCGGACGCATCAAAAATATTGCATTTCAGTTAAACTATTTCACCCGCTCATATCTCCACGGACATGATGAATACCAAGACCCCGATCGACTCCTTCAGCTTCCGCCGCATCCTGGCCCGCAACGTCACCTTGCCGCTGGTCATCGGGGTCGTCACCGCCCTCGTCTTCGTCGGCCTGATCGCCTACCTGCTCTCGGCCCTGCGCTCGGTCGAGCACTCGGAGCGCGTCATCGGCAATGCGAATGAAGTCATGAAGCTGTCGGTGGACCTGGAAACGGGCATGCGCGGCTACCTGCTGACGGGCGATGAAACGTTTTTGGCGCCGTATAAATCGGGCAAGGCAAAGATCGCCGTGGAAATGAGCACCCTGCTCGAGCTCGTGTCCGACAGTCCCATCCAGGTGGACCGCCTGCGCCGCATCCGCGCGCTGCAAGGCCAGTGGATGGAATACGCGGAAGCCGTGATCGCCCAGCGCCGCAACAACCAGGAATTCCTCGCCCGCGTGCGCCAGGGCGAAGGCAAGCTGGAATTCGATGAAATCCGCCGCGAATTCCTCACCTTCCTGTCCATGGAACAGCGCCTGCGCCAGGAGCGGGCCGACTCGGCAGAAGGCCGTACCATGCTGGCCGTGGTGGTGTTCCTGATCCTCAGCCTGGGCATGTCCGGCTTGCTCGCCTACCTGGGACGGCGCGAACTGCTGCGCCTGTCCGACATCTACAATGAGGCGCTGGAACAGCGCGGCAAGGACAACGACATTCTGCAGGAGCAGGCGTGGCTGCGCACGGGCCAGACGGAGCTGGCGGCCCACACGAGCGGCCAGCTGGGTTTGCCGCAGCTGGGACGGCAGGTGCTCGATTTCCTCGCCCACCGGCTGGACGTGGCCGTCGCCACCCTGTACGTGGTCGACGAGGATGGCAGCCTGCGCCGTACGGCCGTGTACGGTTTCAACGAGCAGGGCGTGAAGGAAAAACAGGTATTCAAGCTGGGCGAAGGCCTGGTGGGCGAGACGGCGCGCGAAAAGCGCCTCAAGCATGTGCAGCAAGTGCCCGAGAATTACCTGACCGTGACGTCGAGCCTGGGCCGCGGCGCGCCGCTGGAACTGGTCTTGGCGCCCGTCAATAATGAAGGTCTCGTCAACGGCGTCATCGAACTGGGCTTCACGCATCCCGTCAGCGCCCGCGCCAAGGAATGGCTGAACCTGATTGCGGCCAATATCGGCACCTCGCTGGAAGCGGCCCTGTACCGCCAGCGCCTGCAAAACGTGCTGGAAGAAACCCAGCAATTGAATGAAGAACTGGAAGTGCAGCAGGAAGAATTGCGCACCGCCAATGAAGAACTGGGCGAGCAGTCGCGCGTGCTGGAGCAGTCGCAAGCCCACCTGGAAGAGCAGAAGGCGGCGCTGGAACAGTCGAACGAGCAACTGGCCGTGCAGGCCCTGTCGCTGGACCAGAAGAACATGGCCATCGTCCAGGCGCACGCGCAGCTGGAAGCGCGCGCGGAAGAACTGCAGCGGGCCAGCCGCTACAAGTCCGAATTCCTGGCGAACATGTCGCACGAGCTGCGCACGCCGCTGAACAGCTCGCTGATCCTGTCCAAGCTGCTATCGGACAACACCAGCGGCAACCTGACGCCGGAGCAAGTGACGTTTGCGCAAACCATTTATTCGGCCGGCAACGATTTACTGACCCTCATCAACGACATCCTCGACATTTCCAAGGTCGAGGCCGGCAAGCTGGAACTGAACCCGGAAGCCGTGCCCTTCGATGAACTGCTGAGCAGCATGAAGATGCTGTTCGGCCCGCAGGCGCAGCAAAAGAAACTGGCCTTCCACGTCAGCGTGGCGCCGGACGCGCCCGCGTCGCTCGTCAGCGACCGCCAGCGCCTCGAGCAAATCCTGAAGAACCTGCTGTCGAACGCCATCAAGTTCACCGATGCGGGCACGGTGGCCCTGCACGTCGATACGGATGTAGCCGGCAACGTGCGCTTCCAGGTGCAGGATTCCGGCATCGGCATCGCCGACGACCAGCAGCAGAAAGTCTTCGACGCCTTCCACCAGGCCGATGGCACGACCAGCCGCCGCTACGGCGGCACGGGCCTGGGCCTGTCGATTTCGCGCGACCTGGCCGCCTTGCTGGGCGGCAGCATCGAGCTGGCCAGCACGCCCGGCCAGGGCAGCACGTTTACCCTGGTGCTGCCGGCCGTCATGCCGGAACGGGCGGTGGAAGCGGCGGCAGTGCCCGCCGCCGCGCCGCAAGCGCCCGCCAAAACCGCGGCCGCCGCACCGAAGGCGGCGCCCGCCGCCAAGCCCGTGCCCCTGCCCACATTCCAGGATGACCGCGACAGCACGCCGCCGGGCAAGAGCGGCCAGCGCTCCGTGCTGGTGATCGAGGACGAGCCGTCGTTTGCCGGCATCCTGTTCGACCTGGCGCATGAGATGCAGTACCGCTGCCTGGTGGCGCACGGCGCCGACGAAGGCTTGCGCCTGGCCGAAGAATTCCTGCCCGACGCCATCCTGCTCGACATGGGCTTGCCGGACCGCCCGGGCTTGCTGGTCTTGCAGCAATTGAAGGAAAACCCGCTGACGCGCCACATTCCCGTGCACATCGTCTCCGGCAACGACCAGATGCAGGAAGCCATGCAGCTGGGCGCCATCGGCTACGCCACCAAGCCGCGCACGCGCGAGCAGCTGAAGGAAGTGTTCCGCAAGCTCGAATCGAAGTTCACGCAGCAGATGAAGCGCATCCTGCTCGTCGAGGACGACGAACGCCAGCGCGAAAGCGTGGTGCACCTGATCAGCGACGACGACGTGGAAATCACGGCCGTGGCGCTGGGCGAACAGGCGCTGGAATTGCTGAAGACGCAGATTTTCGACTGCATGATCATCGACCTGAAGCTGCCCGACATCCAGGGCAACGAGTTGCTCGAACGCATGGAACACGAGGAACTGTGCTCCTTCCCGCCCGTCATCGTCTACACGGGGCGCAACCTGAGCCGCGAGGAAGAGACGGACCTGATGAAGTATTCGCGCTCCATCATCATCAAGGGCGCCCGCTCGCCCGAGCGCCTGCTCGACGAAGTGACCCTGTTCCTGCACAAGGTGGAATCGGAACTGTCGAGCGAGCGCCAGGGCATGCTGCAGCAGGTGCGCAGCCGCGAGCGCGTGTTCGAAGGGCGCAAGATCCTGCTGGTGGACGATGACGTGCGCAACATCTTTGCCCTGACCAATGCGCTGGAACAGAAAGGCGTGGTGGTGGAAATCGGCCGCAACGGCTTCGAAGCCATCAGCAAGCTCAACAGCGTGGACGATATCGACCTGGTGTTGATGGATGTCATGATGCCGGGCATGGATGGCCTGGAAGCGACGCGCTTGATCCGCGCCGATGGCCGCTACAACAAGCTGCCCATCATTGCGATTACCGCCAAGGCCATGAAGAATGACCAGGAAGAATGCCTGCAGGCGGGCGCGTCCGATTACCTGGCCAAGCCGATCGACCTGGACCGCCTGTATTCGCTGCTGCGCGTGTGGATGCCGAAGATGGAACGCATCTGATGGTGATGGTGCGCACCGCCGGGGCGTGTCGCTGATGCCCACGCGCTACACGGACGCGCAGCTGCAGGCGCTGATGGAAGCCATCTATCAGCGCTACAGCTACGATTTCCGCGACTACACCCTGCCCTCGCAGCGGCGCCGCCTGAACCACGCCATCGAGCGCTTCCACTGCGCCAGCCTGGCCGCCCTGCAGCAGATGGTGCTGGACGACCCGGCCGCCTTTGGCGAACTGCTGCAGATTTTGACCGTGCCCGTCACGCAAATGTTCCGCGACCCGGCCTTTTTCCTCGCCCTGCGCGAGCACGTCGTGCCCGTGCTGAAGACCTACCCGTCGCCCACCATCTGGGTGGCCGGCTGCTGCACGGGCGAAGAGGCGCTGTCGCTGGCCATCATGCTGCACGAGGAAGGCTTGCTGGAGCGCTGCCGCATCTATGCCACGGACATCAATCCGCAGGCGCTGGCCACGGCGGCGGCCGGCGTGTATCCGCTGCACCGGCTGGACGAATACGGGGCCAATTACCGGGCCGCGGGGGGACTGGAGCGGCTGGACGCGTACTACACGGTCGAGCATGCCACCGCGCGCTTCGACGCGCGCCTGCTGGCCAGGATCAATTTTGCCGACCACAGCCTGGCCACGGACAGCGTCTTTGTCGAAACCCAATTGATTTGCTGCCGTAACGTGCTGATTTACTTCAATAAAACCTTGCAGGAACGGGCCCTGGCGCTGTTCCACGACTCGCTGTGCCACCGGGGTTTCCTGGGGTTGGGCAGCAAGGAAAGCGTGCAGTTTACGCGCCTGGCCGGCGACTTCGAAGCGTTGCCGGGACCGGAAAAACTCTACCGCAAGCGTGCGCCATCGCCCGCCGCTTCCCATTACGCTGGACGGCAAGGTTTTGCCAGGAATGAAACATGATCAATGAAACCAGTACCAAACTCCTCATCGTCGACGACTTGCCGGAAAACTTGCGCGCGCTCAATGCGCTGATCCGCGAGAGCGACCGCAGCGTCTACCAGGCCTCGTCCGGCGAGGAAGCGCTGGCCTTGCTGCTGGAGCACGATTTCGCGCTGGCCATCCTCGACGTGCAAATGCCGGAAATGGATGGCTTTGAGCTGGCGCAATTGATGCGCGGCACGGAAAAGACGCGCCACATCCCCATCGTCTTCGTCACGGCGGCCGGCAAGGAAATGAATTTCGCCTTCCAGGGCTATGAAAGCGGCGCCGTCGATTTCCTGCACAAGCCGCTCGACATCAATGCCGTGCAAAGCAAGGTCAACGTCTTCGTCGCCCTGCACCAGCAGCGCAGCGAGACGCGGCGCCAGGTGCAGGCGCTGGAATACAGCCGCCAGCAGCAGGAAGCGCTGCTCAAGGAGCTGCGCGCCACCCAGGCCGAGCTGCAGCGTTCGCTGCGCCTGCGCGATGAATTCATGTCCATGGTGGCGCACGAGCTGCGCACGCCGTTGAATACCCTGTTCCTGGAGACGCAGATGCGCACCGTCAACCTCGAGCGGGGCAACCTGGCCGCCTTCGAGCCGGACAAGCTGAACAAGATGGTGGCGCGCGACGGCCGGCAGATCCGCAGCATGGTGCGCCTGATCGACGACATGCTCGACGTGTCGCGCATCAGCAGCGGCAAGCTGTCCATCCGCCGCGAAGCCGTCGACCTGACGAGCCTGGTGCGCAGGGTGGCCGACGACCTGGCGCCATATGCGGCCACCACGGGCAGCGTGCTCGAAGTGCTGGCCTTCGAACCGATCAATGGCTACTGGGACGCCTTCCGCGTCGAGCAGATCGTCGTCAACCTGATCAGCAATGCCGTGCGCTATGGCCAGGGCCAGCCCGTGGAAATCAGCCTGGGCCATACGCAGAACAGCGCCGTCATCGAAGTGCGCGACCACGGCATCGGCATCAATGCGCGCGACCAGGAGCGCATCTTCGACGCCTTCGAGCGCGTCATGCACCAGGACCGCACGGGCGGCCTGGGCCTGGGCCTGTTCATCACCAAGCAGCTGGTGGACGCGCACGGCGGCGCCATCACCCTGCAAAGCCAGCCCGGCAACGGCGCCCTGTTCAGCGTCACCCTGCCGCTGGCCGGGAGCTGAGCGCCATGGCAAGCGAGCACGGCAAAAACACGGGCACCAGCGGCGTGGCCTTTTTGCTGCAGCTGGAGCGGCGCCTGCGCCGGCTGCACGAGACGGGCGACATCCTCGCCCTGTCGGCACAGCTGCTGGGCCAGCGCCTGGGGGCGCAGCAGGTGGCCTGTTTCGACATTGCCCAGACCCTGCACTGCCCCACCCTGCAGCACGCGTGGAGCGATGGCATGGCGCCGGGCGCGGCGGGCGAGTATTTCCTCGGCGACTATGCGGCCGGCCTGGCCGATACGCTTGCCGGCGGCCACGCGCTGGCCGTCAGCGACGTCGCCAGCGACCCGCGCACGGCCATGCCGGCCGCGCTGGCCACGTTTGCGCGGCTGGGCATCCGCGCCTTCCTGAACATTCCCATCGCCAAGGACGGCCAGCTGGCGGCCCTGTTCGTCGTGCACAGCCGCGCCGCGCGCCTGTGGCATGCGGACGAGATCGAACTGGCCGTGCAAGTGTCGGAGCGGGTCTGGTCGACCATCCTGCGGGCCCAGGCGGAAGAGCGGCTGCGCCTGCTCAGTGCCAGCATGGAGCGGCAGGTGGCCGAACGCACGCGCGAATTCGGCCGCACCTGGAGCGTCAGCCCCGACCTGCTGGGCGTGCTCAGCCTGGACGGCTATTTCGAGCACTCGAATCCCGCCTGGCAAGCCACGCTGGGCTGGTCGGAAGAGGAAATCCGCACGACGCGCTTCCTGGAACTGATCCACCCCGACGACTTGCCGCGCACCTATGCGGCCTGGGACGCGGCCCAGCAGGGCCAGCCCGCGCTGCGCTTCGAGAACCGCTACCGCCACAAGCAGGGCGGCTGGCACTGGCTGTCGTGGGTGGCCGTGCCCGAAGGCGACAAGGTGTATTGCAGCGCGCGCGACATCACCGTGGAAAAGAAGCTGGAAGCGGACCTGGCGGCGCGCAACAGCGAACGCGAACGGCTGTGGCGCAGCGCGCAGGACCTGATGCTGGCCATCGACCGCGACCACTGCTTTGCCGCCGTCAACCCCGCCGCGACGAGCGTACTCGGCTGGCTGCCCGAGGAAATGCTGGGCCGCAGCGTGTATGACTTCGTCCTGCCCGAGGATGCCCCCGCCACGCGCCAGGCGCTGGCCCAGATGGCCCAGCTGGGCCAGGAAGCCATGCCCAGCTTTGAAAACCGCTACCGCCACCGCGATGGCGGCCATCGCTGGCTGTCCTGGGTGGCGGCGGCCGAAGGCGACCTGATCTTCGCCACGGGCCGCCACGTCACCCTGGAAAAGGAGGCGGAAAGCAGCTTGCGCCGCATGCAGGAATCCCTGCGCCACAGCGAGATGGCCCTGCTGCAGTCGCAAAAGCTCGAAGCGCTGGGCAAGCTGACGGGCGGCGTGGCGCATGACTTCAACAATGTATTGCAGATTATCTCAGGCAACCTGCAGCTGCTGCAGATGACGCTGGGCGACGATCCCGTGGCCGCCAAGCGCATCGCCAGCTCCACGGCCGCCGTCGAGCGGGGCGCGAAACTGTCGGCCCAGCTGCTGGCCTTTGCGCGGCGTCAACCGCTGAAACCGCTGGTGACGGACCTGGCCCACCTGCTGCGCGCCACGGAAGACCTGCTGCGGCGCGCCACGGGCGAAACCATCGAGACGCGGCTGCTGCTGGCCGATGACAGCTGGCGCGCCCTGGTCGACCCGCACCAACTGGAAAACGTCATCCTCAACCTGGCCATCAATGCGCGCGACGCCATGGCCGGCCAGGGCCAGCTGACCATCGAACTGGGCAATATCGTGCTCGATGCCGCCTATGCCGCCCGCCATGCGGACGTGGTGCCCGGCGACTACGTGCAGCTGGCCATCTCGGACACGGGCACGGGCATTCCGGCCGAGCTGCTGGACAAGATTTTCGAGCCATTCTTCACGACGAAGAAGGAAGGCGAAGGCACGGGCCTGGGCTTGAGCATGGCCTACGGCTTCCTGCGCCAGAGCGGCGGCCACCTGAAGGTGGACAGCGTGCCCGGCCACGGCAGCACCTTCCGCATCTACCTGCCGCGCTCGCTTGAAGCGGAAACGGAGCTGCCCCTGCAACTGGACGGCCCTGTGCTGGGCGGCAAGGAAACCATCCTCGTCGTGGAAGACGACGTGCAGGTGCAGACGACGGTGGTCGACATGCTGCGTGGCCTCGGCTATTTCGTGCTGCGCGCCAGCGATGGTGAAAGCGCGCTCAACATCGTCAGCAGCGGCGTGCCCATCGACCTGCTGTTTACGGACGTGGTGATGCCTGGCAAGGTCGCCAGCACGGAACTGGCGCGCCAGGCCCGGCTGCTGCTGCCGCAGCTGGCCGTGCTGTTTACCTCGGGCTACACGCAGGACGCCATGATGCAGGGCGGCCGCCTGGAGCCGGGCGTCGAGCTGCTCAGCAAGCCGTACCGGCGCGAAGACCTGGCGCGGCGCATCCGCCACCTGCTGGCCAACGGCCGGCACGTGACGTCGCTGCACCGCTACCGCGCACAGCTGGCGCCGCAGCCGGCCCCGCGCCGGGACGCGCGCCACATCCTGCTGGTGGAAGACAATGACGATGCGCGCGCCATGACGGCGGAACTGCTGGCCATGCTGGGGCACGCGGTGCAGGCCGTGGGCACGGCCGAGGAAGCGCTGCCCCTGCTGGGCACGCCGGGGCTGCAGCTGCTGCTGACCGATATCAGCCTGCCGCACATGTCGGGCGCGGAACTGGCCGGCATCGCCGCGCGCGACCATCCGCAGCTGGAAGTGGTGTTTTCCACGGGCCACGCGCCCGCCAATTCCGGCGTCAGCGACCCGCGGGCGCGTTTCCTCGTGAAACCATTTACCCTGGAGCAGTTGCAGCAGGCGCTGCTGGCGCCGGGTCCCGCCGCCGGCTAGTCGGGCTGGCGCGCCTTCAGGGCCTTGGCCAGCTCTTCCAGGCCAAACGGCTTGCGCAGGAAGCGCGCGCTGGCATCCTGCATCAGGCTGGCGCCCCAGTCGTGCCCGGAGGCAAACACCACGTCCAGCTGCGGCCAGTGCTCGCGCGCATGGCGCGCCAGTTCCAGGCCGGACATGGTGGGCAGGCTGATGTCCGTCACCAGCACGTCCAGGCCCGGCATGGCCAGCAACGGCATGGCCGCTTCCGCGCTGGCCACGCCATGCACGGTATGGCCCAGCATGTTGAGCATCTCGGTGGTCATTTCACGCGCGTCGTCGTTGTCTTCCACCAGCAGGATGCGCCGCCCCGACGGGTCGGGCGCGCCCACCAGGCGGCGGTCGGCCAGCAGGTGGCGCAGGCGCCGCGCCAGGTCTTCGCGCTGGTAGGGCTTGCTCAGCAGTTCGACACCCGGGTCCAGCCGCCCGCCCTGCATGATGGCGTTGTGCGTGTAGCCCGAGGTGTACAGCACGGCCAGCTCCGGCAGCAGCAGCCGGGCCTGCTGCGCCAGCTCCTTGCTGCTGACGGGGCCGGGCATGACGACGTCCGTAAATAGCAGGTCGACGGCCACGCCCGTGCGCAGCAGGGCCAGGGCCGAGGCGCCGTCGTCCGCATGCAGCACGTCGTAGCCCAGGCCGCGCAGCATGTCGACCACCGTGTGCTGCACGGGGGCATCGTCTTCCACCACGAGAATGGTCTCGCCGCCGCCCAGCACGGGCCCGGACAGGCCCGGCGGCGGTTCCGCCAGCTTTTCCAGCGAACGTGGCAGGTAGATCTTGAAGGTCGTGCCGGCGCCCGGCGCGCTGTGCACCTTGATGTGGCCTGCGCTCTGGCGGATGAAGCCGTACGCCATGGACAGGCCCAGGCCCGTGCCCTCGCCCTCGCGCTTGGTGGTGAAGAACGGCTCGAAGATCTGGTCGATCACGTCGCGCTCCATGCCGTGCCCCGTGTCCGTGATGGTCAGCAGCACATACTGGCCCGCCAGCACGTCGGCATGCAGGCTGGCATAGGCGGCGTCGAGCGTGACATTGCTCAAGGTGAACGTCAGGCGGCCGCCCTTGTCCATCGCGTCGCGCGCATTGATGGCCATGTTCAGCAGCACGTTTTCCATCTGGTTCGGGTCGACGAGCGTATGCCACAGGCCGTCGCTGATGAAAGTTTCCTCAAAGATATCTTCACCGAGCGCGCGGCGTATCAGCTCGTGCATGCGGCGCAGCAAACGCCCCAGGTCCGTCACCAGCGGCTTCAAGGGCTGCCGCCGCGCGAAGGCCAGCAGCTGCGAGGACAGCTTGGCGCCCCGCTCCACGGCCGAAGCGGCCGAATCGAGGCGCCTGGCGGCCTGCGGATTGTCGGCCACCGTCAGTTTCAGCAGCTGCAAGTTGCCGGAAATGATTTGCAGCACGTTGTTGAAGTCGTGGGCCACGCCGCCCGTCAGCTTGCCGATCGATTCCAGCTTCTGCGCCTGCAGCAGGGCTTGCTCGCTGCGCACCAGCGCCAGCCGCGCCTCCTTCTCGTCCGTGACATCGCGGCCGATGGCGTGGATCAGCTTTTGCGCCGGCACGGCCGTCCAGGAAATCCAGCGGTAGCCGCCATCGCGGCGCCGGTAGCGGTTTTCCATGCGCAGGGTGGGCGCGCCATGGGCCAGGCGCGACAGGTCCTTCAGCGCCGCCATGCGGTCGTCGGGATGCACGAGGCTGATGAAATCCATGCCCAGCGATTCGATTTCCGGCCGGTCCAGGATGCCCGTCCAGGCGGGATTGACGGCGATGATCATGCCGCTCAGATCGGCCACCAGCATGATGTCCGTCGACAGCCGCCACATGCGGTCGCGGTCGGCCGTGCGGTTGGCCATTTCCACTTCCAGCGAGGAATTCAGGTAGGCCATCTTTTCCAGCACGTTCTTCTGTTCCTGCACGTCCGTATTCGTGCCGACCCAGCGCAGCACCTTGCCCGTCTCGTCGAACAGGGGCAAGGCGCGCGCCAGGAACCAGCGGTACTGGCCGTCGGCGCGGCGCATGCGGAACTCGTATTCGTAGGCGCTGGCCGTGGCGACGGCCTGTTCCCAGCTTTTCTGCGTGGCCAGCAGGTCGTCCGCATGCACGCAGTGGCGAAAGCCGCTCGAGACGAGCGACTTCATGGACTGGCCCGTGTAGGCACAGACCTGCTCGTTGACCCAGTAGGTGGCGCCGCTGCCGTGCGCCAGCCAGGCCTGGTTGGGCATGGTCGAGGCCAGCGAGCGGAACTGCGCCTCGCTGTCGAGCAAGGCGTTGCGCGCCTGCCAGTGCTCGTCGATGTCCTCGCACGAGCCATACCATTTCAGGGGCTTGCCGAATTCGTCCTGCCGGCAGTAGGCGCGTGTATGCACCCAGCGGTACTGCCCGCCCTGGCGCCGCACGCGCATTTCCGCGTCGAAAGGCTGGCCGCTGCCCACCGATTCGCTCCAGGCGGCAAGCGCATGGGCGATATCGTCCGGGTGGATGGCTTCCAGCCAGGCCGTGCCCAGGCCGCTGCCGCCCGTCCATTCGCGCCAGCGCTGCGCCACGTAGTCGAGCTTGCCGTCGACGTCGGCCGTCCACAGCACTTGCGTGTTGAGTTCCACGGCGTAGTGAAAGTGCTCGCGGCTGTCGTGCAGGCTCTTTTCCAGCTGGGCCCGCTCGATGACGTGGGCGGCCACGCGCGCGGCCAGCGCCAGCAGGTCGATCTCGGGCTGGGTGGGATGGCACGGGGCCTGGAACAGCAGCCCCAGCACGCCGAGGATGTGGCCTTTGGCACCGAACACGGGAGCGACCCAGCAGGCGCGGTAGCCGTGCAGCACGGCTTCCTTGCGCCCCGCGCTCCATTGCGGCTCGCGCGTGATGTCGCCGCAATACACGGGCGCGCCGGCAAAGGCGGCGGCACTGAACGGTGAAGACTGGTCGCCGCCATGGCGCAGGGCCAGGCACAGGTCTTGCGGCAGGGTCGGCGCGCACAGGCCGCAAAAGCGGTCGGCATCGTCGATCAGGACGAGGCAGGCGTGCATGGGCGCATCGGACTGCGCCTCCAGCGCCAGCAGCAGATGTTCCAGGGCATGCGCCAGATCGACACCGGCCGCGATACTTCCCAGTGCGCTATGCTCGGCGTCCAGCAATGTGATGATGTTGTTTGCGTGCACCGTGTCGATAAGCGGATAACTAATGCCCGGAATATACCATGTGGCAACGCTTTTCATGGCGGAAAACAGAACGGTGTTTTGCCTGCGGACGTCGCCGGCGCGACGGTGGCGACGGCCAGGGGCACGTCGGGGCACCCCGGCGCCGAAAGACGGGCCGGCCTATGCTAGAGTATTGTTCTTTCCTCAAGCACAAACCGTCATGACCATGTCCCTGCCGTCCTCCCTGATTGCCGCCGCCCTGCTCGCCCTGCCCCACGGCGCCGTCGCCACTCCCATGAGCCTGGACGACTACCTGGCCCTCGACGGCCCCGCGCCCACGGCGCAGATCGCGTATGGCGCCGCGCCGTCGCAGTATGCGCAGCTGTTCCGGCCGGAAGGCAGCGGACCGTTCCCCGTCGTCGTGCTGGTGCATGGCGGCTGCTGGACGGTGGCGTTCGGCGGCATCCGGCAGATGCGCAGCGTGGCCGGCGCCCTGGTGGCGCAAGGCATTGCCGTGTGGAATGTGGAGTACCGCCGCGTGGACGAGGAAGGCGGCGGCTATCCCGGCACTTACGAGGACATGCACGCGGCGCTGGGCAGCCTGCAGCAGCACGCCAGCCAGTACCAGCTCGACACGGGCCGCATCGTCGCCATGGGTCATTCGGCCGGCGGACAGCTGGTGCAATGGATTGCCGGCCGCGACAAGCTGCCGAAGACCAGCCCCCTGTACCGCGACACCTTCCTGCCGGTGAAGAATATCCTGAGCCTGGGCGGCCTGGCCGACCTGCGCCACGAGCAAGCCTTGATCAAGAGCAGCTGCGAGCGCGACATCGCGCAACTGGCAGGCAGCGCCAGCCCGCAGCGTCCCGACATCTACAGCGATACCAACGCGGCCGACCTGATGCCCAACGGCAGCCGCACCGTGCTGGCCACGGGAGAGTTCGACACCATCTCCCCGCCCCGCGTCGCGCATGACTACGCGGCCAGGGCGAAGCTGGCCGGCGACCAGGCGGAAGTGCTGATCCTGCCCGGCGCCAGCCACTACGACGAGATCGCGGCAAGCTCGAACGCGTGGCGGGTGATCTTGCCCGTGATCCGGCAGATGCTGGGCATGGAGTCGCAATGAGACATGCGGCCGTCTTCACCCTGCTTGCCGCCTCTTCCGCCCTCGCCTTCGCCACCGATATGGCCTCACTCGAAAGCGGCTTGAGGCATGC
Source organism: Janthinobacterium sp. GW821-FHT03C08 (assembly GCF_059420905.1). NCBI lineage: Bacteria > Pseudomonadati > Pseudomonadota > Betaproteobacteria > Burkholderiales > Oxalobacteraceae > Janthinobacterium > Janthinobacterium sp. GW821-FHT03C08. The sequence goes on from NZ_JBWKUP010000008.1 coordinate 44,438, forward strand.
GATGCGGCTCAAGCACGGCACGAGCGAACGCACGGGCACGTCCGGCAAAGCCATCCAGGCCTACATGCAGGCGGGCCTGCTGCGCACAAGGCCCGACCAGCGCTTCGACTACACCGACTACTATCTGCTGCAGAAACCGGCCCCCTTCCTGGGCCACGAGCTGGTGCTGATCGAAGAGGAGTACATCACCCGATACATAGGCTGCTGCGTCAGCCCTGGCTTGGGTGTGACGGTGAAGGTGCAAGGCAGCACGCAAAACCTGGAAAAGTTTGCCCAGGCCAATCACTGCACCCTGACCGACAACGTTGATCTGGCGCATGAACTGCGCGAGGTGGCGATCAAGAACAGGCTTCCCAAGGCGCACTATGCGTCCTTGAGCTGCCGCGAACGCGATGCGGAGCGGGAAACCAGCTAGTTGCCGGACAATAGCCGCGCGAAAGCGGGAAAGGTCGGCCGCTGACGGCTTGTTGTATATTCTGCATGGAGGTGCTACGCAAGGCACGCCTTCCGATAAGGAAAAGTATGAATCTCAGCGCTTTTTTTCTGGTCCTCATTTCATTGCTGACGACAGGTTTTGCCTGGAAGCGGATTTTTTCGCAACGCTATCATTGGCTGGTCAGTGCTGCATGTCTGATGTTTACCCTCATACCTATCGCCGGTCCTATTTTCTACCTGATAATTGATCCACCGGAAAGCTCACCAGCCGATCCCACGGCAGGAGGATTCTGGCAGCCAGCGAAGGGAACGCAGGTATGGCCTTCGTTCGGCCCCTTGATAACGTCCTTGCGCGCGATCTTTAAACGGTAGATGACAAGCCGGGCAAGGCATGGAGGAACGATATGCAGGTCAAGCGAATAGTCGCCAATTTTTCCGCGCCGGATCTGGAACTGGCCCGGTCTTTCTATCAAGACATATTAGGCCTGGACCTGCTGATGGACCATGGCTGGATCAGAACGTATGGTTTGCACGCCACGATGGACGTTCAGCTGAGCTTCGCGACGCAAGGCGGCTCGAACACGGCCGTGCCTGACCTGTCGATCGAAGTCGATGACGTGGATGGCGCATGGACACGCATGTCTGCTGCAGGCTTTGCCATCGAATATGGCCCTGCCGATGAACCCTGGGGCGTCAGGCGCTTCTACGTGCGCGACCCTTTCGGCAAGCTCATTAATATTCTCTCGCACACATAGACACAGATAAGAAGGCCGAGACGAGTAGGCCCAGGCCCTCAACCCAGGCTCCCCGGGCCCAGCGGGCCTGAAAAATGCCCAAGGCAAGGCGCGCGGGCGAAGACAGTACGCATGTACGGCGAGCCCAAGCAACGCAGCCCTGGACATTTTCTCAGGCCCGCGACTCCGGCCCGCCGTTGTTAAACAAGCAGCTCCGCCAAAAAACTATTGCACGCGGGCCAAGTACTGCGCCAGCTGGCCGAACGTGGCCTTGAACCCCTCCTTCATCGACTCAAACCCCTGCTTGAACGTCTCATGCTGCTCATCGCTGGCCTTGTGCGGCGTGGAACGCAGGGTCATCGTCGTCTTGCCGTTTTCCTCCGTCAAGGTCATGGTATTGAACGATTCCAAAGGCCAGGTGGCGCTGACGGGGTGCTGCACGGGGTTGCCCTGCTTGTCGGCAAACGACAGGATGGAGACGATCTTTTCCGGCGCCTCGATCTGCTGGTAGGTGAACTTGCCCCACATCTCGTAGCCATTGTCGGCGCGCATGCCGTAGTGGAAGACGCCGCCCGGGCGCAAGTCCAGCGCCAGCACGCTCAATTCGAAGCCCACGGGACCCCACCACTGGGCCAGGCGCTCCGGTTCGACCCAGGACTGGAACACCAGTTCGCGCGGCGCGTCGAAGGTGTGCGTGATGACGAAGTCGCTGCCGTCCCGGTGCTGTCCTGCCTGCTTCTGTTCCGCTGTGCTCATACGTTCTCCTGTTGTGGGTGGACCCGCCTAATGTACCAGTGCGGCCGGCAAACAGGAAGGCCTGTACGAGTTTCAAAACAGCATGCTAAAATAATAGTTCGACACCTAACCATTAGACGACTCACCTTATGATTTCTATCGAAGAGCGCTTTTCCGCCGCGCTCCACAAGACGGCGCGCGGCTGGCGCCATGCCATCGACCGGCGCCTGAAGGAGCTGGACCTGGGCCAGGCCAGCTGGATGGCCATCGCCATGATCGCCAAGTCGCCGCAGCCGCCGTCGCAAAGCGAACTGGCGCACCAGCTGGGCGTGGAAAACCCCACCATGGTGTCGATGCTGGACCGGCTCGTGAAATCGGGCTTCGTGCTGCGCCAGCCGTCGGAAACGGACCGCCGCGTGAAACTCGTCGTGCTGACGGAAGCTGGCCTGCAGGTGTATGACACGGTGCGCAAGGAAGCGGACGGTTTCCGCAAGGAGCTATTGCAGGGCATAGATCCCGATCAACTGCGGGCCGCCACGGAACTGCTGGAAGCCTTGCAGGCGGCGACGGAGAAATCCGCATGAGTTCGGCCACAGCCAGCGCCGCACCGGCGCTGCCCGCTTCACAGGACCCGACCCTGAACCGGCGCATGATCACGATTTCCATCATGCTCGCCACCATCATCCAGGCGCTCGACGGCACCATCGCCAACGTCGCCCTGCCCCACATGCAGGGCAGCCTGTCCGCCTCGCAGGACCAGATCACCTGGGTCCTGACCTCCTTCATCGTCGCCGCCGCCATCGCCACGCCGCTGACGGGCTGGCTGTGCGACCGCTACGGTCAGAAAAACACCTTCCTCGTCTCCGTGGCCGGCTTCACCATCGCTTCCGTGCTGTGCGGCCTGTCGGGCACCCTGTCCGAGATCGTCGCCGCCCGTCTGCTGCAGGGCGTGTTCGGCGCGGCCCTCGTGCCCCTGTCGCAGGCGGTCTTGCTCGACATCAACCCGCGCGAGAAACACGGCTCGGCCATGGCCATCTGGGGCATGGGCGTGATGATCGGTCCCATCCTGGGGCCGACCCTGGGCGGCTGGCTGACGGACAGCTACAGCTGGCGCTGGGTCTTCTTCATCAACATCCCCATCGGCGCCATGGCCTTCTACGGCATCTGGCGCTACATCCGCAAGGACCCGCCGAACCGCCGCATGAGCTTTGACATGTTCGGCTTCGCCACCCTGAGCCTGTCCATCGGCGCGCTGCAGATGCTGCTGGACCGGGGCGAGCAGAACGACTGGTTTTCTTCCACGGAAACGTGGATCGAAGCCATCGTGCTGGCCATGAGCTTGTGCTACTTCATCGCCCACACGGCCCTGCGCCCGGCCGGCAAGTCCTTCCTCGACTACCGCCTGCTGAAGAACTCAAACTATGTGAGCGGCCTGCTGTTCATCTTCATCGTCGGCATGGTGCTGTTCGCCACGCGCGCGCTGACGCCGTCGATGCTGCAAGGCTTGATGAATTACCCGGCGGCCATCGCCGGCCTGGTGACGGCGCCCAGCGGCCTGGGCACGATGCTGGCCATGCTGATCGTCGGCAGGCTCACGGGCAAGATCGATACGCGCATCCTGCTGGGCACGGGCTTTTCGATTACCGCGTTCTCGCTGTGGCAAATGGCCAATTTCACCCTGGACCTGGTGCCGAAGACGGTCGTGTGGAACGGCATCATCCAGGGCATCGGCCTGGGCCTCGTCTTCGTGCCCCTGAGCGCGGCCACGTTCGCCACCCTGTCGCCGCAGATGCGGGCGGAAGGCACGGCCATCTACAGCCTGGTGCGCAATATCGGCAGCAGCATCGGCATCGCCCTCGTGCAGACCTTGCTGGTGCGCAATACGCAGATCGCCCATGCGTCCCTGACGGAACACATCACCATCGCCAACCCGGCCCTGCACGACCCCGCCATTGCCAGCGTCTACAACCTGGGGACGGGCACGGGCATGGCGGCGCTGAATGGCGAAATCACGCGGCAGGCGTCGATGATCGCCTACCTCGACGACTTCTGGCTGATGATGTGGCTGACCATCCTCGTGCTGCCGCTCTTGCTCCTGATCAAACCCCCGCAAAAGAATGCGCCCGTCGTGGTCGACCACGCGGCCATGGAATAACCGTGATGCTAAAAGAAAACAACATGAAAACCTCGCTTACCACCCTGGTCCTGAGCCTGGCGCTGGCCGGCTGCGCCAGCATCCCGCCCGACACGCAACAGTTGCCGCAGCAAGACCTGGCCACCGTCCAGCTGGCGGCCGACATCCACCTGGCCAGCGAAGGCTGGCCCGCCGCCCAGTGGTGGCGCCAGTTCCAGGACAGCCAGCTGGACCAGCTGATCGACAAGGCCCTGTCGGGCAGCCCGAACCTGGACGTGGCCAACGCCCGCATCGGCTCGGCCCTGTCCGCGTTCGACGCCCAGCATGCGGAGCGCGGTCCCCGGGTGGACCTGGGCGCGAATGCCAACCGCCAGCGCTATTCGGGCAATGGCCTGCTGCCCGCCCCCATCGGCGGCAATTACTACAATGAAGTCACCGTGGGCGTGCAAGCCCATTACGACCTGGACTGGTGGGGCCGGCACAAGGCGCAGATCGCGGCCAGCCTGGGTGAAGTCAACGCCCGCCGCGCCGAATACGCGATGGCGGAGCAGATGCTGGCCGCCGAGGTCGCCCGGCACTACTTCAGCATGCAAAGCGGCTGGGCCCGCATGGACAACCTGCGTGCGCTGGTCGCCCTGCAGCAGCAACTGGTGCTGGACAAGGAAAAGCGCATCGCCAACGGCCTGGGCGTGAGCGACGACCATTTGTCCGCGCAAACGCGTTTGAGCCTGCTGCAGCAGCAGATCGCCCTGCTGGAAACGCAGATCGTCACGGAGCGCGAAGCCCTGCGCGCCCTGCTCGGTGCGGATGCCTCGGCCCTGGCCAACCTGCAGCCCAAGCAGGCGCAAGCGCTGCCGCACGCCCTGCCCGGCAAGCTGGGCATGGAATTGCTGGCGCGCCGGCCCGACTTGCAGGCGGCCCGCTGGCGGGTGCAGGCGTCCATGAGCAGGATCGAGGCGGCGCAGGCGGCGTTCTACCCCGATATCGACCTGGGCGCGTCGTTCGGCCTCGATGCGATAAAGCTGGGCAAGCTGCTCGAGTCCGGCAGCCGCACCCTGTTCATCGGCCCGGCGCTCTCGCTCCCCCTGTTCGACAGCGGCCGCCTGCAGGCGCAGCTGGCCGGCGCGCGCAGCGAGCGCAACGCGCTGATCGCCGACTACAACCAGAACGTCTTCAATGTCGTGCGCGACGTCGCGCAGGCGGGCGCCAGGGTGCAGGGCGTGGAAAACCAGCTGCGCCTGCAGGAGGACAACCTGCGCGCCAGCGAAGCGCAGCTGCGCAACGCGAATGCCCGCCTGAAACAGGGACTGGCCGACCGCGCCACCCAGCTCAACGCGGAAATGACCATGCGCGGCCAGGTCGACCTGGGCATGCAGCTGCAAAACCAGCGCCAGAACGCGGAAATCAACCTGAACGTGGCGCTGGGCGGCGGCTACCGGGGCAGCAGCGATTTTGCCGCCACAGCCAGCACCAACACCACCAAACAATAACAATCGATTACGGAACACATCATGAGCAGCGAAACCACAGCCACCACCTCCTCCGCCGAACAGCCGGGCAAGCGCAAGACGGTCCTCATCGCCATCACGGCCGCCTTCCTCGTGGCGGGCGCCGCCTGGGCAGCCTATTATCAATTAGTGCTGGCCAAGGAAGAAGTCACGGACAACGCCTACGTGGGCGGCAACCTGGTCACCCTGTCCGCGCAAGTGACGGGCAACGTCGATGCCATCCGCGCCGACGAGACGCAGATGGTCAAGGCGGGCGCGCCCCTGATCACCCTGGACGGCATCGATGCGGACCTGGCCCTGCGCCAGGCGCAGGCGCGGCTGGGCAACGTCGTGCGCCAGGAGCGCGAACGCTATGCCGGCGTGGCGCAGTACGACGCCGTCATCGAACAGCGCCGCCTGGCCCTGGCCACGGCGCAGGGCAACCTGGCCCGCCGCGCGCCGCTGGCGATCGATCACACGATCTCGGGCGAAGACCTGGTCCATGCAAAACAGGCCGTCGACGACGCGAAAGCGGCGCTGGCCGTGGCGCAGCGCCAGGCCGAGTCCGCCAAGGCCGGCGTGGCCGGGGTGAACCTCGCCAGCCACCCGGCCGTGCTCGCAGCCCGGGGCGACGTGGTGCAGGCGTGGCTGGCCGTGCGCCGCAATGCCGTCGTCGCGCCCGTCTCCGGCTACGTGGCCAAGCGCAGCGTGCAGCTGGGCACCCACGTGACCCCAGGCACGCCCCTGATGTCCATCGTGCCGCTGGACCAGTTATGGGTCGATGCGAACTTCAAGGAGTCCGAATTGCGCAATATCCGTGTCGGCCAGGCGGCCACGATCGAGACGGATTTGTACGGCAGCAAGGTCGTGTACCACGGCAAGGTGCTGGGCATGTCGGCCGGCACGGGCAGCGCGTTTTCGCTGCTGCCGGCGCAAAATGCCACGGGCAACTGGATCAAGGTGGTGCAGCGCGTGCCCGTGCGCATCACCCTGGACCCGAAGGAACTGGCCACCCACCCGCTGCGCATCGGCCTGTCGACGACGGTGACGGTCGACACGCGCCATGGCGAAGGGGCAACGCTGGACCAGCCGATGGTGGCGTCCACCGTCTACACGACCAAGGCGCTGAGCCAGCCCGTGGACGAGGCGGAGAAGATGGCCGATGCCATCATTGCGCAGAATCTCGCGCATTAAACCCAGCTGCGACGACTGGGGCCGTACCCTGCAGGGTAGGCCCCCGGCAATTGCCATTCGGGTTTGATTGGATCTACTTCGCCTTGCCTGCCGCCGCCACCTGGTCCAGGATATGCTTGGGCACGGCCGCATAGTGCTTGAACTCCATCGTGTAGGTGGCCCTGCCCTGGGTCAATGAGCGCAAGGTGGTGGAGTAACCGAACATTTCCGCCAGCGGCACGAGGGCCTTGACGATGCGCCCCGAACCGCCGGGGATATCGTCCACGCCCTGCACCATGCCGCGCCTGGCCGTCAGGTCGCCCATGACGTTGCCCATGAATTCTTCCGGCGTTTCCGCCTCCACCTGCATCATCGGCTCCAGCAGCACGGGCGACGCTTTGCGCATGCCATCCTTGAAGGCGATGGAGCCGGCCATGCGGAAGGCGTTTTCGTTGGAATCAACGTCGTGGTAGGAACCGAAGGTCAGGGTCGCCTTCACGTCGACGACCGGGTAGCCGGCCAGCACGCCCGATTTGAGCGTCTCGACGATGCCCTTGTCGACGGCCGGGATGAATTCGCGGGGCACGACGCCGCCCTTGATGGCGTCGACGAACTGGTAGCCCGTGCCCGGTTCCAGCGGTTCGAGTTTCAGCACCACGTGGCCGTACTGGCCCCGTCCGCCCGACTGCTTGACGAACTTGCCCTCGATATCTTCCACCGTGCGCGTGATGGTTTCGCGGTAGGCCACCTGCGGCTTGCCCACGTTCGCTTCCACGCCGAATTCGCGGCGCATGCGGTCGACCAGGATTTCCAGGTGCAATTCCCCCATGCCCGACATGATGGTCTGGCCCGATTCCTCGTCCGTATGCACCCTGAACGACGGGTCTTCCTGTGCCAGGCGGTTCAGGGCGATGCCCATCTTTTCCTGGTCCGGCTTGGTCTTCGGCTCGACGGCCTGGGAAATCACGGGTTCCGGGAAGACCATCTTTTCCAGCACGATGATGTGGTCGAGCGCGCACAGGGTGTCGCCCGTGGTGACGGCTTTCAGGCCCACGGCGGCGGCGATATCGCCCGCATACACTTCCTTGATTTCCTTGCGCTCGTTCGCATGCATCTGCAGGATGCGCCCCAGCCGCTCGCGCGCGCTCTTGGTGGGGTTGTAGACCATGTCGCCCGAGTTCACCACGCCCGAGTACACGCGGAAGAAGGTCAGCTGCCCCACGAAGGGGTCCGTCATGATCTTGAAGGCCAGCGCGGAAAAGTGCTCGTCGTCCGTCGGATGGCGCTCCACTTCGTTGTCGTGTTCGTCGTGGCCCATGATGGGCGGCACTTCCATGGGCGACGGCAGGTATTCGATGACGGCGTCGAGCATGGCCTGCACGCCCTTGTTCTTGAAGGCGCTGCCGCACAGCATGGGCACGATTTCATTGCGGATGGTGCGCGCGCGCAAGGCCTGCTTGAGTTCCGCCTCCGTGAACGTGTCGCCGTTCAGGTAGCGCTCCGTCATCTCGGTGGTGGCCTCGGCCGCGTGCTCGACCAGGTGCTCATGCCATTCCTGCGCCTGCGGCAGCAAGCTGGCGGGAATCTCGCCATAGCTGAACTGCACGCCCTGGCTGGCGTCGTCCCACGTGATGGCGCGCATCTTCAGCAGGTCGATGACGCCCGTGAAATGCTCTTCGGCGCCGATGGGCAGCTGGATGGGCACGGCCACGCCCTTCAGGCGTTCGGCGATCTGCTTGCGCACGCGCAAGAAATCCGCCCCCACCCGGTCCATCTTGTTGATGAAGGCGATGCGCGGCACATGGTATTTGTTGGCCTGGCGCCAGACGGTTTCCGATTGCGGCTGCACGCCGCCGACGGCATCGTAGACCATCACGGCGCCGTCGAGCACGCGCATCGAGCGCTCCACCTCGATCGTGAAATCCACGTGGCCTGGCGTGTCGATGATGTTGATGCGGTGTTCGGGGAAGTTGCCGGCCATGCCTTTCCAGAACGCCGTGGTGGCGGCCGAGGTGATGGTGATGCCCCGTTCCTGCTCCTGCTCCATCCAGTCCATGGTGGCGGCGCCGTTGTGCACTTCGCCGATCTTGTGATTGACCCCCGTATAAAACAGGATGCGCTCGGTGGTGGTGGTCTTGCCGGCGTCGATATGGGCGCTGATGCCGATGTTGCGGTAGCGCTCGATAGGTGTTTTGCGGGTCATCACAATCTCCATGGCTAGCCCGGCGCGCCAGTGTCCGCACCGGTTTTCCAGTGTAGCAGACATCGATTTGGGCGGCAGTGCGTAACCATTTTTTACCATGCGCGCAACACCGACAGTCTCGCGCACGCCAGACGAACGGGACAATTTTGGTATTCCGCTATACTTTCATATGTATTAATTCAACAAAGATTAATCAAAATCAAGACGCACGGTGATTTATCGTGCAAGGCGACGCCGCCGGCATGCAGCCCAGGTGCGCACCGAATGACATGCCCACACAGCCTATGACTATCCGACTAAAAAAAATAATTCTCTCTTCCCTGCTGGCTTCGCCTGCGCTGGCCATGGCCGGCGAACTGGAACAGCAAATGCAGCGTTGCGCCGTGCTTGGCGATGCCAGCGCCCGCCTCGGCTGCTTCGACACCCTGGCCAAGGCAGCGGAAAAAGCCACCATCGCTGCCGGCGGCGATCCGGCGACGGCGGCCGTCACCCTGGCCGCAGCCGCGGAAGTGGCCCCCATCACGCCCGTCAGCCCGCCTGGCGTGGCCACGCCGGAAGCGGTGAACGCCGCCATTCCCGCCGTCGCCCAGTCGGGCGCGGCACCGCCGGAAGCGCCCATTTCGCGCACCCAGCAGTCGTGGGAGCTGAATGACGCCTCGAAACGGGGCCTGTTCAACTTCCGCCCCCACCGCGACACCTATCTGCTGCTGGCCAATTACAGCGACGCGTCCAACGACGAGCCGTTCCAGGACTTCACGCCGGCCGGCATCAAGAGCCAGCACGTGGAACTGACCTTCCAGCTGAGCTTCAAGATGAAAATGCTGGAAGACATCGCGGGCACGCCCATCGACATGTGGTTCGGCTACACGCAGCAAAGTTTCTGGCAGGCGTATAACCGCAAGGCGTCGAGCCCCTTCCGCGAGACCAATTACCAGCCGGAACTGATGCTGGTCATGCCGATCAACAAGAATTTCGCCGGCCTGGAATTCAATTACCTGAACTTCGGCCTCGTGCACCAGTCGAACGGCCAGACGTCGACCCTGTCGCGCAGCTGGAACCGCCTGTATGCCGAGCTGGGCATGGAAAAGGACAACCTGGCCATCGCGGCCCGCGTGTGGCACCGCCTCGACAACAGCGTCGTCGACAATGACAATATCGACATCATCGATTACATGGGCCATGGCGATTTGCGCGTGAGCTACCGCAACCAGGGCCATGAATATGCCGTGACGGCGCGCCGCAACTTCAGCAAGAAGCACGGTTCCATGCAGGCCAGCTGGGCTTTCCCCCTGAAGGCCAACCTGAAAGGCTACGTGCAGCTGTTCTCCGGCTATGGCCAGAGCCTGATCGACTACAACTATTCGCAAAAGTCGATCGGCGCCGGTTTCATGGTCGACCTGTAAGCGGCCCACGCAAACAGAAATGGCGCCGATGGCGCCATTTTTTTTCCTGCGAGCACCGTGTCAGCGCCGGCCGCCGCCCAGCACGCGGGCCGGCAGCATGACGATGGCGCGCAGCAACTCGAACACGCCTTCCACGCCGATGCCGATCAGGCGAAATGGCAGCAACAGCAGCCAGGCCAGCGGATACAGCACGAGGGCCAGCAAGGCCAGCGGCCAGCACAACATCAGCAACAGCAGCCACAGCACGAATCCCAGCATCGCCTTCCCCCTTGAATGAAATGTGCGGAGCAAGCCGTGCTTGCCCCGCTACCGTGAAGACACTATATAAAAGGGCCGCCACGGCGGCAACGGCCATGCGACGGACTGCAGCGTGCGGGGATGGACGGTACGAAAAGGGGAATGAGCGGCGGCTGGCGGCGGCTTACTGGCCGACGCAGATGATCTTGGTGACGTACTCGTGTGCGTTCGGCTTCTTGCTGGTGGCCCATTTGATGGCCTGGTTGGCATCCTCGATGGTCATGATGGTGGCCTTGTCCTTCGACTTGATGAAGGACACGCCTTCAAACACGCCTTCCTTGCTGCGCATGACCTTGGCAAACACGGGCGGCCGCGTCTCGCCGTCGCTGATCTTGTTTTGTTGCACGAGGTAACGCTGATCGATCTGTTCCATGATAGTAAAGCTGTCCGGTGGGTAAAAGACGAAATATACCCTGAATGGACCAACGCCGCAGGATGAAATCGCTGCGGCGTTGCCTTGACATCAATGATGCTTATGCATACACCGCGTTCTGCGTCACGGGCTGCAGGCTGACGTCATAGATCACCTGCGCGCGCATGGACGCTTCCAGCGAAGGAATCGAGCCGCCGGCGCGGTACTGGAAGCTCACCTGCAGCACGTCGCCCGCCTTCACGGCCACCGGCGCGGCCAGCGGCAAACACATGTAGTGGTTCAGCCAGTCGATGGTGGTCGAGCGCTCGGGCACGACGGCCAGGATGTTCTTGGTGACGAAACGCAAGGCGTTCAGCGTGCCGCTGCGCTCGACGACGAACTTGCCGTCGAAGCCGAACACGCTGTCCGTCGGCTGGCTGAAGTCGATGATGCTGTAGACGGACGGCGGCGCCAGTTCCAGCACGCCCGGATGGATGGCCGTGGTTTCCTGGAATTGCACGATGGGCGCGTAAAAGCCTTCGAAATCGTATTCCTGCTGCATGGGCTGCACGGCCATGATGACGGCCTCGGGCAGGAAGATGGGCAGCGGACCGCCGAAACGGGCCAGGTAGCGGCGCTTGAACGATTCGATCACTTCCACCTGTTTTTCGCGCAGCATGCCCACATGGATCATTTCGCAGATGACCACGTCCACGGGCTCGGGCGGCAGGTATTCGAAGGCGTCCGCGTGGACCACTTCGACCTTCTCGCCGTTCGGGTTGAGCGCCAGCATCTTGCGCGCTTCCTTCACCATGTCCGGGTTGAATTCCACGCACCACACCTTGTCGGCGCGCGCGGCCGCAAACCACGACAGCACGCCCGTGCCGCCGCCCAGCTCCAGCACTTTCATGCCGGGTTTCACCGCGTAATCGATCGCCGACTTGAACCCGTGCATGCGGTTCTGGTCCATCAGCATATTGTGGTGGTAATGGACGGGGATAAATTGCCCCAGGTAACAACTCTCGATTTCTCGTTCATTCAGCATGTCTGTCCTCTTGGAGTCTGGCTCCGATGGCCGATCGGTTTTGTCATTCCAGAAAGCAGTGATATCGCACGGGCTGCGCGAGGGGCGGCGACAAACCAGCCGGCGCCTGACGTTGGGGTGATGTCCCATGCGATGTATCTCCTGATTAATGCGACAGGATCATTATCGTTAATCGGCGGCGGGAACAAAGGGCTGAGATGAGAGGCAATTCCATGCCAGTTTCAGCGCTGGCATGGAAAATATTATCTAGAAGATATTTTTATGGCTTGCCACAGCACACAATAGCGTGGCGGGCGGGTGCGCGCCGTGGCCGGGAAGCGGGAGCGTGCCCGTGTCTTGACGGGCTGGCTTACTTGCGCGCCGCGCGGGCCTGCTGCGCCGCCGTGATGATGGCCACCACGCCCGGCTTGTCGGCGGCCTGGGCGAACTGCACGGCCGTCCAGCCATGGCCGCTCTTCAGGCTGGCATCGGCGCCCCAGGACAGCAGCAGCTTGACGGCGCCCTCCTGCCCTTCGCGAGCGGCGAACATCAGCGGCGTGATGTCGGCCGGCGCGCGCGCATCGACCACGGCTTCGCGGTCCAGCAAAATCTTCATGATGGGCAGGTCGCCGGCCGAGGCCGCATAGTGCAGCGCCGTCCAGCCGCTCTGGTTGACCTTGGCCCCCTTGGCCAGCAAGGCGTCCACGGCTTCGCGCTTGTGCTTGTAGGCCGCCATCATCAGCGCCGTGTTGCCGTTGGCCGAACGCGCTTCCAGGTCGATGCCGGGCGCGGCCAGCAGGACGGCAAAGACCTTGTCGGCATCGTCGCGCAGGGCCAGCACGAGGGGAATATCGCCCCGCTGCGCGTCCGGCAGGTTCGGATTCATGCCGTCAAGCAGCATGCTGCGCACGCCGCTGGCATTGTCCACGGAAACGGCGCGGAAGAAGGCGGCCGGTTCCGGCGCCGCCTGGCTGGCGGCAGCGCAGCAGAGCAGGACCGCCGCGGCGAGTCTTTTCATCATGTCTGACCTTAAGAAGTTACGGCAACTGATTGAATAGTTTGAAGAAATTATCCGTCGTCTGCTTCGCCACCTGGTCCAGCGGAATGCCCTTCAGGGTCGACAGGTATTCCGCCACGTGGGCCACGTAGCCGGGCTCGTTCATGCGGCCGCGGAAGGGCACGGGCGCCAGGTAGGGCGAATCCGTCTCGATGAGGATGCGCTCGAGCGGCACTTCCAGGGCCACGGCCTGCAAGTCCTTGGCGCTCTTGAAGGTGACGATGCCGGAGAAGGAAATATAGAACCCCATGGCGATGGCGGCGCGCGCCACTTCCAGCGACTCCGTAAAGCAATGCATGACGCCGGCCACGCCGCCGTCGGCCACGCCCGCGCCCTCTTCGCGCATGATGCGGATGGTGTCTTCGCTGGCCGCCCGTGTGTGGATAATCAAGGGTTTACGGGTGATTCTTGATGCCTTGATGTGGGTGCGGAAGCGCTCGCGCTGCCATTCCAGGTCGCCCGTCAGGCGGAAATAGTCGAGGCCCGTCTCGCCGATGGCGATGATCTTCGGGTGGTTGGCCAGGCGCACAAGGTCTTCCACGGACGGTTCCGGCGTGTCCTCGTAGTCGGGATGCACGCCGACGGAGGCGTAGATATGCGGATATTGCTCGGCCAGGGCCAGCACCTGCGGGAAGTCCGGCAGGTCGACGGACACGCACAGGGCGTGCGTCACCTTGTTCTCGGCCATCTTGGCGAGGATCTCGGGCATGCGAGCGGCCAGCTCGGGGAAATTGATATGGCAGTGGGAATCGATATACATAAGGCGGGATTGTACCGGAGGGAGCAAAAACTGGCAGGGGAAAGGCGGCGGCGCGCGTCCGGCGCCGCCGTGCCTCTTAGACCTGCGACGCCGGGTGTTCGGCCAGCGGTACGAACATGCCCGTCGATTCGTCGAGCGCGTCGAGGGAGCCGTTCTCGATGTCGTAGACCCAGCCGTGCAGGGTCAGCCGGTTCTGCGCCATGGCCAGGGCCACCGACGGGTGCGTGCGCAGGTTGTTGAGCTGCGCCACCACGTTGGCGCGCACCATGCCGTCGATGCGCGACTGCTCCGTTGGATGCTCGAGCGATTCGTTGATCATGCGCGCCGCATCGGCGTGGTGCAGCCAGCTGCGCACGGCCGGCATGTGGTCCAGGCAGGCGCAGGTGGCGATGGCCTTCATGGCGCCGCAGTCGGAATGGCCGCAAATGACGATGTCGGACACATTCAGGGCGGAGACGGCAAATTCGACCGTCGCGCTCACGCCGCCCGGTTCGGGGCCGTACGAGGGCACGATATTACCCGCGTTGCGGATGACAAACAGTTCACCCGGTTCCCGCTGCGTCACCAGTTCGGGCACCATGCGGCTGTCCGAGCACGAAATGAACAGCGCCTTGGGCGTCTGCCCCGTCGCCAGGGTTTTAAATAGCTCGCGGCGCGCGGGGAAAACCTCTTTTTGGAAGCGTAGAAAGCCAGCAATAATGTCGCGCATAAATAAGTAAGATGGTTATCTGAACCCGTATTATCGCTGATCTGGCGCCTGCCCTGCCTATTGCCCCTCAGGCGGCTGCCACAGCTCCACCTTGTTGCCCTCCGGATCGATGACCCAGCCGAACTGGCCATACTCGGAGTCCGGCGCCTTGTCCAGCACCTGGCAGCCTTCGTCGCGCAGGGCTTGCAGCAGCGCGTCGAGGTCGTCCACGCGGTAGTTGATCATGAAGGCGGCCTTGCCGGGCGCAAATTGCTCGTTGTCGGGCGCGCTGACGGACCAGATGGTGGTGCCGCCCGTGGGCTGGCCGGCCGCATCCGTCCAGCTGAAAGCGGCGCCGCCCCACGGCTGTACGTCCAGGCCCAGGTGGCGCTGATACCAGGCGCGCAGCGCGGCCGGGTCTTGCGCGTGGAAGAAGATGCCGCCGATGCCAGTGACCCGTTTCATTGTCGCCTCCGTTGCGGATATCCGCGTGGTTTGCAAAGTGACATGACTGTAACACCGCGCCCCGGGCATGGCAAACGGGGCGGCGCGCCAGGATTGCCGCGCGCAGGCGCAAGCGGCCACGGAAAACGATGGCAACCCCATCCTGTCGATGAAACCGAGCAGCAATCCTTACGTCGCGGCCGGCAGGAATGTCGATACACAAGCGGAGCAGCTGCGCCCGACGGAAGCCCAGGCCTTCCGCGCCCGGCGCGTCGAGCGCCTGCAAGCGTGCGAAGTGCGCTACCGCAGTTGCACGCGCACCTGCGGCTGAGGCCTATCAGCCGACGCGCTTGCCCAGGATAATCAGGTCGCGTTCCACGCCGTCGAGATTGGCCACCTTCGGCAGGGTCGCCCACGTCTCGAAGCCGAACTTCCTGAACAAACCCAGGCTCGGCGCATTGTGGCCGAAGATGAAACCGAGCACCGTGTGCACGCCTACGGCGGGCGCGTGGGCGATGGCCTGCGTCAGGCCGTAGGCGCCGATGCCCTTGCCGCGCGCTTCCTCCGCGATATACACGGACAATTCCGCCGTGCCCGAATACGCGGGACGGCCATAGAAATTCGAGTACGACAGCCAGCCCAAGGGGGTTGGCTGGGCGGCGCTGTCATCGGCCGCCTCGATGATCCACAAGGGGCGGCGCTCGGGCGTGTGTTCGTGGAACCAGGCCAGGCGCGACTCGACCGTCACGGGTTCCGTGTCGGCCGTCACTTCGCGCGAAGCAATCGTCGTGTTGTAGATGGCGACGATGGCAGGCAGGTCGGCAAGCGTGGCAATGCGGTGGCGATAGTTCATGTTTTTATTTAAATAGTAGCGACAAGCGATTGATTATATGGACTCTTTACTGGCAGCTTGACGCGTAGTCGAGGAGCATGTCTTCGAGGAACAGCTTCGGCGACAAGGGGTGTTCCGCGATGGCGCGCCGTTCGTTGGCGGCCTTGATGGCGGCCATCAAACGGCCCACGTTGATGCGGCCCGCCAGCGCTTCCAGCTCGCGCCGGTGGCGCGGGTAGTAGCGGATGGTGCCCGACAGCTTGACGGAAAACACGTCGTACAGCCAGCGCTGCAGGGACGCCACCAGCGGTGCCAGCGGCGCCTTCTGCAACTTGTCCGCCGCCTTCAGGGCCGCTTCCACGCCGGGATGGGCCAGCACCTGCAGCAGCTGTTCCGTTTCCTCGCGGCCGCCCGATTCGGACTGGGCCAGCGCCGCCAGCGGCGCGCCACCCTGCTCGCGCAGCCAGCTATCCGCATCGTTCAAGCCCTGGGCCTTGAGCCAGGTCAATGCCTGTTCATGGCTGGGCATGGGCAGGGCGAACTTGCGGCAGCGCGACAGGATGGTGGGCAGCAGGCGGTCCAGGCTGTTCGAGGACAGCAGGAACAGGGTGCCCGGCGGCGGCTCTTCCAGGGTCTTCAGCAAGGCGTTCGAGGCCGGCGTATTGAGCGCCTCGGCCGGGTACAGCACCACCACGCGCAAGCCTTGCCGGTGCGTGGAAATGTTCATGAAGTCGGCCAGGTTGCGGATCTGCTCGATCTTGATGTCCTTCGACGGCGTCTTGCTCTTGGCGTTCTTCTTCGCGCCCTCGCCGTCCTCGCCCTCGTCGGCCACCTCGTCTTCCAGCGCCTCGGGGCGCACGCGGCGGTAATCGGGATGGTTGCCCTGGCTGAACCAGCCGCACGAGGCGCAAACGCCGCAGGCGTGGCCGTCGGCGCGCACGTCTTCGCACAGCAGCGCTTGCGCAAAGTGCTCGATGAAGTCAGCCTTGCCGATGCCTTGCGCACCATGGAACAGGATGGCGTGCGGCATGCGCGGACGCAGGGCTTGCAATTGCTGCCAGGCGTCCTGCTGCCACGGATAAAGGGAGCTTGTCATATTATTCTTTGTAAATCATGATGTTGCGATGCTTTGCTCAAGCAGCACATCAAGCAGTTGCGCCAGCTGCACCTGGATATCGGCGATGCTTTGCGTGGAATCGATGATGCGGAAACGCTGCGGGAACTGCGCCGCGCGGCGCAGGTACTCGTTGCGCGTGGCGGCAAAGAAATCGGCCTGCTCCTGCTCGAACTTGTCCAGCGCGCGCGTGGCGTCCAGGCGGGCACGGGCCACTTCCAGGGGCACGTCGAACAGGAACGTCAGGTCCGGCTGCAGGTGCGGATGCACCCACGCTTCGAGCTGCTCCATCTTGCGCAAGTCCATGCCGCGCCCGCCGCCCTGGTAGGCGAAGCTGGCATCCGTAAAGCGGTCGGAAATGACCCACTCGCCCCGCGCCAGCGCAGGGTCGATGACTTGCGCGATGTGTTCGCGGCGGCTGGCGAACATCAGCAAGGCTTCCGTTTCCAGGTGCATCTTTTCGTGCAGCAGCAGTTCGCGCAGCTTTTCCCCCAGGCGGGTGCCGCCCGGTTCGCGCGACGAAACGAGGGCCACGCCCCGCTGTTGCAGATAGCTGGCGACGTAGCCGATATGCGTGGACTTGCCCGCGCCATCGATGCCTTCGAAGGTGATGAAGCGCGCTTGATAGTATTGTGTCATGAAACTTCTTATTCTGTTGGAATTAGCGCTGGTACTGGTTCACGGCGCGGTTATGGTCAGGCAGGTTGGCCGAGAACTGGCTGGTGCCGTCGCCGCGCGCGACGAAATACAGGGCCTGCGTGCGGGCCGGCGCCAGGGCCGCCGTCAGCGACTGCGCGCCCGGCAAGGCGATCGGCGTGGGCGGCAGGCCGCCGCGCGTGTAGGTATTGTACGGCGTGTCCGCTTCCAGGTCCCGCTTGCGGATCTTGCCCTGGTAACTGTCGCCCATGCCGTAGATCACAGTCGGGTCCGTCTGCAGCAGCATGCCCGTCTTCAGGCGGTTGACGAACACGCCGGCGATCATGGCGCGTTCGGATTTCTGTCCCGTTTCCTTTTCCACGATGGACGCCATGACCAGCGCCTCGTACGGGTTTTTATATGGCAGCGCCGGGTCGCGCTTGTCCCACGCCTCGGACAAGCGGCCTATCATGGCCGCGTGCGCCTGCTTGAAGATCTGCATCTCGCTGGCGCCCTTGGCGAACAGATAGGTATCCGGGAAGAACAGGCCTTCCGGCTGCACGTATTCCGGGCTGATCCTGGCCATCAGTTCCTTGTCGGAAAGCGCCGCCGTATCGTGCTTGAGGCCGGGATGATTGGCCATCGCCAGGCGCATCTGCTTGAAGGTCCAGCCTTCGATGATGGTCAGGGATTCCTGGGCGAATTCGCCGCGCGCCAGCTGCGTGATCAGGCGCTGCGGCGTCGTGCCCGGCTTCAGCTCGTAGGAACCGGCCTTGATCTTCGACGTCTTGCCTTCGATGCGGGCCAGCAGGTTGAACAGGATGGGCTCGATGGGCACGCCCGCATCGGCGATCTGCTGGCCGGCCGCATGCGCGCCGCTGCCGGGCGTGATCGCAAACGGGATGGCCTCGCCTTCCGTCGTGATGGGCTGCTGCGCCCAGTACACAAAAGTGCCGCCCACGCCGATGGCGGCGATGACTGAACTGACTACAAGTTTTTTGAAAAAAGCCATTGTTCCGATTCTTGTGATGCGATCCCCGCATGCGCAGGGCCGCTTGTTGTGATCGTTCATTTGTGAAGCAAGTCGGCGCAAAGCGGCGCCAGCACTGGGAATCTTGCCGCTGCCGACGCAATCTGCGCGACATCACTATAATGAACCCGTAATGATAATGCTTAATCGCTGATCTAATGGAAATTATGAATAACTGGAATCAATTTTTAACCGCACAAGGCGCCCGCCCCGTTGCCACCGATGGCGCGCCTGACAGTACCGCCCCCATCGCCGCCGCCCCCATCGCCGATTTCGGCCAGACCCTGACCGTGCCCCAGCTGCAGGCAGGCTTTGTGGCGGCCATCACGGACCAGGGCCTGATCGGCCTGACGGGCGACGAGGCAGCCAGTTTCCTGCACGGCCAGCTGACCAACGACGTCGAGCACCTGGGCCAGGAGCAGGTGCGCCTGGCCGGCTACTGCACGCCGAAAGGCCGCCTGCTGGCCAGTTTCCTGATGTGGCGCAATGCCGCCACCATTTATCTGCAACTGCCGCGCGCCATACAGCCGGCCATCCAGAAGCGCCTGCAGATGTTCGTGCTGCGCGCCAAGGCCAGGCTGCACGACGCGACTGGCGATGAAGCCAATCAGATCGTCCTGGGCCTGGGCGGCCAGCAGGCCGGCGCGGCCCTGTCCGCCTGGTTCCCCGTGCTGCCCGCCGCGCCGTTCAGCAAGGTCGACCATGCGTCCGGCACCCTGCTGCGCGTGGCCGATGCCTTCGGCAGCCCCCGCTATGAATGGCTGGCGTCGGCCGCCACGGCGCGCGACGCGTGGCCGCAGCTGGCCGAAAGACTGGCCAAGGGCGGCAACGACGCCTGGCACTTGTCGGACATCCATGCGGGCATCCCGCAGATCACGGCCGCCACGCAGGAGCAATTCGTGCCGCAGATGGTCAACTTCGAGCTGCTGGGCGGCGTCAATTTCAAGAAAGGCTGCTATCCGGGCCAGGAAATCGTCGCCCGCAGCCAGTACCTGGGCAAGCTCAAGCGTCGCACCACCCTCGTCAGCATCGCCGATGCCACGGTCGCGGCCGGCGGCGAACTGTTTGCCGTCAGCGATCCCGAGCAGCCTTGCGGCATGGTCGTCAACGCCGCGCCCAATGGCGCGGGCGGCTTTGACGCCCTCGTTGAAATGAAGCTGGGGGCGATCGACGAAGGTTCAAGCGCGGCCGGCGCCGTGCGCTACGGCTCGGCCCAGGGCGCAGGCGTGCAATTCCTGCCCATGCCCTACGTGCTTGACGCACTCGACCTGTGAGAATGCCATGAAAGATCTGTACGTCTACTATCAGGTAAAAGAGGAGCACGCCCAGGCACTGGAAGCGCGCGTGCGCGCCATGCAGGCGAAACTGGCCGCCGCCTCGGGCGTGGCGCCGCAACTCAAGCGCCGTCCCGAAACCAGGGATGGCTTGCAGACGTGGATGGAAATCTATGCCGTCGTGGGCGAAGGTTTTGCCGAACAACTGGCCGCGGCCGCCGAGGAAGCGGGCTTGCTGTCCCTGACGTCCGGCGCGCGGCACCTGGAAGTGTTCATGGATTTGCCCCCATGTGCCTGATCGTTTTTGCCTGGAAAGTCAATCCGCACATCCCGCTGATTGCCGCCGCCAACCGCGACGAATTCTATGAACGCGCCAGCGCCCCCGCCGGCGCCTGGCCCGAGCACCCGCAAGTGTATGCGGGCCGCGACCTGCAGGCGGGCGGCAGCTGGATGGGCATCACCCAGGCCGGCAGCGGCAGCTCGCGCTTTGCCGCCATCACGAATATCCGCAGCCCGCAGGACCGCAATCCGGACGCCCCCTCGCGCGGCGCCCTGGTGGCCGACTACCTGGCGGGCAACATGTCGCCGCGGGACTACATCGCGCAAATCCGTCCCGGCAGCAGCGTCTACAACGGCTTCAACCTGGTGCTGGGCGACGCCGAGACCCTGATCTGGTTTTCCAACCGGGGCGACGCCGACGCGCGCAACGGCCAGCCTTTGGAACCGGGCATCTACGGCCTGTCGAACGCCCTGCTCGACGCGCCATGGCCGAAGGTGCTGAAAACCAAGGCGCAGTTCGCCAGCCTGCTGTGCCAGGGCGCGCCCGACGACGCCTATTTCGACATGCTGGCCGACACCACCCGCGCCCCCGACTTCCGCTTGCCCGACACGGGCGTGCCGCTCGACCTCGAGCGCGTGCTGTCCGCCGTCTGCATCGAAACGCCGGGCTACGGCACGCGCACCTCCACCGTCGTGAAACTGTTCCCGGACTCGCCCGGCGAACTGCATGAGCTGGTGATCCAGTAAGCCTGTACTGGGGTCTGGCCCGCCGGGCCGGACCCCATGCACCACCGTCTTTCCTCTCCCGTTCATTATCCCTTGTCTCCCTGAAAAATTGGCGCGCACAAAAAAGAAAGCGCTTGCGCAAGCGCTTTCTTTTGTTTACGATGGATGCAAACGCGGCAACAAAGCCGTGCATCGAACATATAAAAATAAAAAATACCATCAGGAGACACCATGGCCACCATGGAAGATGTAGCGCGGGCGGCGGACGTATCGCTGTCGACCGTCTCGCACGTACTCAACGGCACCCGCAAGGTCAGCCCGAAAACCGTCGCCGCCGTCAACGCGGCCATGCAGCAGATCGGCTACGTGCCCAACATGCTGGCGCGCGCCCTGGCCGGCTCTTCGTCGGGCACCATCGGCGTGGCCATATCCGCCTTCACCAATCATTACTTCAGCGAAACCGTGCGCGCCATCGAGGCGGCCTGCACGCGCCACGGCTTGATGATGCTGTTTTCCGATACGCACGACGATCCCGAGCAGGAGTTGAAAGTGGTGCAGAATTTGCACCAGCGCCGGGTCGACGGCATCGTGCTGGCGCCGTCCGGCGACGCGCACAACCGCGCGCTCGACTATTTGACCAGCAACAAGATCGCTTCCGTGCTGGTGGACCGCATGTCGCCCCAGCCATTCGACCAGGTGGGGGTGGAAAACACGCAAGCCACGGCCGAGCTGGTCAGCCACCTGATCACGGCGCACGGCCACCGCCGCATCGGTTTTATCAGCGGCGCACCGGGCCTGTCCACGACGGACGAGCGCATCGACGGCTACCGCCTGGCCTTGCAGCGCGCCGATATCGCGTTTGACCCGGAGCTGCTGCGCTCGGGCGACTCGAACCTGGAGCGCAGCGGCGCGGCCACGCGCGAACTGCTGGCACTGCCCGCCACGCAGCGTCCCACGGCCATCGTCGCCGGCAATAACCTGATGACCATCGGCACCATGCACGCCTTGCGCGATGCACACATTGCGGTACCGCAAGACGTGGCCCTGGCCGGCTTCGATGATTTCGACTGGGCCGATTACTTCAGCCCCCGCCTGACCGTCATGGCCCAGCCGCTCGAAGAGCTGGGCGCCATGGCAGTCGATCTCCTGATCGAACGCATCGCCAACCCGGGCCGCGCCCAGCACGTGCAGCGTTTGTCGCCAGCCTTACGCGTGCGCAACTCCTGCGGCTGTCCCTGACTTTTTACTGTGAATCACATGCATCCAGCCATTTCCCTCGGTATCGATCTCGGTACCTCCGAACTGAAAACCGTGCTGATGGACGGCACGGGCGCCGTGCGCGGCCAGGCGTCCGTGCGCATCGATACGAGCCGCCCGCATCCGGGCTGGTCCGAACAGGCGCCGCACGACTGGTGGAGCGCCTGCGTCCAGGCCCTGGCGCAACTGCGCGCCGGCTGGCCGCAGGAATATGAGCAGATCGCCTGCATCGGCCTGTCGGGCCAGATGCACGGCGCCGTGCTGCTCGACGCCAGCGACAAGGTGATCCGTCCCGCCATCCTGTGGAACGACGCGCGCGCCGATGCCGAGGCGGCCGCCCTGGCGCGCGACTATCCCGCGTATGCGGGCGTGACGGGCAGCCTGCCCATGGCGGGCCTGACGGCGCCGAAACTGCTGTGGCTGCAAACGCACGAGCCGGCCGCCTTCGCCGCCATCGCCTGCGTGCTGTCGCCCAAGGATTATCTGCGCCTGCGCTTGACGGGCAACAAGGTGACCGAGATGTCCGACGCGGCCGGCACCCTGTGGCTGGACGAGGCCAGGCGCGCCTGGTTCGACCCCATGCTGGCCGCCTGCGGCCTGGTGCGGGAGCAGATGCCGGCCCTGGCCGAAGGCGACGCCGCCACGGGCACCGTGCTGGCAGCCATGGCGGACCAGCTGGGCTTGCCGCCCGGCGTAGTGGTGGCCGGCGGCGGCGGCGACAACCCCGTCTCGGCCGTGGGCATCGGCGCCGTGAATGCGGGCGACAGCTTCATTTCGCTGGGCACCAGCGCCGCCATCGTCTCCGTCACCGAGGCAGCGCTGGGCAATCCGGCCGGCGGCGTGCACAGCTTTTGCCACGCCCTGCCCGGCCGCTGGTATGCCATGGGCGCCATCTTGTCCGGCGCCAGCTGCTTGCGCTGGGCCACCGGCGTGCTGGGCTTGCCCGACGAAGCGGCCCTGCTGCAGGTGGTGGAAGCGGGCTTGCCGCTGGACATGCCCGTCGCGCCGTCCGCGCCCCTGTTCCTGCCCTATCTGTCGGGCGAGCGCACGCCGCACAACGACCCGCAGGTGCGCGGCGCCTTTTTGCAGCTGGGACACGACAGCAATACGGCGCAGCTCGGCTACGCCGTGCTGGAAGGCGTGGCCTTCGCCCTGCGCGACGCCATGGCGGCCGTCACGTCGACGGGCGCCGTCGTGCCCCACTGCATGCTGGTCGGTGGCGGCGCGCGCAGCCAGTACTGGGCGCAGCTGCTGGCCAACGTGCTGGGACGCGAAATGCGCACCCTGCACAACAGCGAACTGTCGGCCAGCCTGGGCGCGGCCAAGCTGGGTTTTGCCGCCATCGGCGACACGCGCCTGCTGGCCACCGGCTTGGCCGTCAAAAATACCTTCTTGCCCGATGCCGCGCACAGCGCAGCCTTGAGCCTCCGCTACGGCCGTTACCGTAGCCTGTTTCCCGCCGTGCAAGCCTTGCACCAACTTAGCGAAGGATAAGCAGCAATGACGCAACTGAATCAACTGCAGCAATTGAAACAATACAGCACCGTCGTCGCCGACACGGGCGACTTTTTGCAACTGGCCCGTTTCGCGCCGCAGGACGCCACCACCAACCCGTCGCTGATTTTAAAGGCCGTGCTGCAACCCGAATACGCGCCCTTGCTGGAAAGCACGGTTGCCGCCCACAAGACTGCCGCGCTGGACGATATCGTCGACCAGGTGCTGGTGCGCTTCGGCCTGGAAATTTTGAAGGTGGTGCCGGGCCGCGTCTCGACGGAAGTCGATGCCCGCCTGAGCTTTGACCGCGACGCCACCGTCGCCCGCGGGCGCCGCCTGATCGCCCTGTATGAAGCGGCAGGCGTCCCACGCGAGCGCGTGCTGATCAAGGTCGCTGCCACCTGGGAAGGCATCCAGGCCGCGCGCGAACTGGAACAGGATGACATCTTTTGCAACCTGACCCTGCTGTTCGCATTTTGCCAGGCCGTCGCCTGCGCCGACGCGAAGGTGCGGCTGATTTCGCCGTTCGTGGGCCGCATCTACGACTGGCATAAAAAATCGCTGGGCGCGGCATGGGACGAAACGGCGCGCAGCCTGTCCAACGATCCAGGCGTGCAATCCGTCACGCGCATCTTTAATTACTACAAGCAACATGGCATCGTCACGCAGGTAATGGGCGCCAGCTTCCGCAACGTGGGGCAGATCACGGCCCTGTCCGGCTGCGACTTGCTGACCATCAGCCCGGACTTGCTGGCCAAGCTCGAAGCGTCGAGCGAACCATTCGAGCGCGCGCTGGGCGGCGACCTGGGCGCGGCGCAGCCGGCCGTCACGTATGACGAGGCGGCTTTCCGCTACGCCCTGAACGAGGACGCCATGGCCACCGAAAAGCTGGCCGAAGGCATCCGCGGCTTCGCCGTCGATGCGGGCAAGCTGGACGCCATGATCGAAAAGTTGCGTAATCATTAACGCAGTAACGAAGCTTTCACCCGTAGCACCGTTTGTTTTTACAATAAAAACCCTTGGAGATCCTCATGAAAAAAGTCATTACCGCCACCCTGCTGCTGTCCGCCGCCTGCGGCGCCTTTGCCGCCGACAAACCGCTCAAATCGATCGGCGTGAGCGTGGGCGACCTGGCCAACCCGTTTTTTGTCGCGATTGGCCGCGGCGCCGAGGAAAGCGCGAAGAAGCTCGGTGGTCCCGGCGTGAAAGTCACGACTGTTTCCAGCAAGTATGACCTGAACACCCAGGTGGACCAGATCGAGAACTTCATCGCCAACAAGACCGACATCATCATCCTGAACGCCGTCGATTCCAAGGGCATCGCCCCGGCCATCAAGAAGGCGCGCAATGCGGGCGTGGTGGTGATCGCCGTCGACGTGGGCGCCGTGGGCGCCTCGGCCACCGTGATGTCCGACAACACCATGGCCGGCGACGTGTCGTGCGCCTACCTGGCCAAGCAGATCGGCGGCAAGGGCAACGTGGTGATCCTGAACGGTCCGCCCGTCACGTCCGTGATCGACCGCGTGAACGGCTGCAAGAAAACCCTGGCCGCCTTCAAGGACATCAAGATCCTGTCCGACAACCAGAACGCGGGCGGCAGCCGCGACGGCGGCATGACCGTGATGTCGAACCTGCTGACGGCCCATCCGAAGATCGACGGCGTGTTCGCCATCAACGATCCGACCGGCATCGGCGCCGAACTGGCCATCAAGCAATCGAAGCGCACGGACGTCAAACTGATCACGGCCGTCGATGGCGCGCCCGATGGCCAGAACGCCCTGAAAAACAAGGCCGGCCTGTTTGCCGCCACCTCGGCGCAAAACCCCTACCGCATGGCGACCGATGCCGTGCAGATGGGCTATGACATCATGAACGGCCGTACGCCGAAACAGACCATGGTGCTGTTGCCGACCCCGGCCATCACCAAGGAAAACGTCGCCACCTACACGGGCTGGGTGAAGAACTGAGCTGCCTGACCTGAACCACGTGTTGCCCGCCCCGGCCCTGGCCCAAGGGCGGGCAGCAGTTTCACCAGCAAGGACATTCCCATGAGCGACGATATTATTTTTGAAATGCGCGGCATCGAGAAGCGCTTTGGCGCCACGCGCGCGCTGCGCGGCGTGCACCTGACGGTGCGCAGCGGCGAAATCCATGCCGTGATGGGCGAAAACGGCGCCGGCAAGAGCACTCTGATGAAGATTCTCTCCGGCGTGTACACGCCGGATGCCGGTGAAATCCTTCTCGACGGCAAGCCGATCAAGATCCGCAACCCGGGCGAGGCCCGCGCCCTGGGCATCAACCTGATCTACCAGGAACTGAGCGTGGCCAAGAACATGACGGTGGCGCAGAACGTCTTCATGGGCAGCGAACCGCAGGGACCGTTCTGGACCGTCAAGGGCGGCGAGATGCGCGCGCGCACGAATGCCATCCTGGCCGACCTCGGTTCCCGCTTCGACGCCGACACCATGGTGTCCACCCTGTCGATCGCCGAGCAGCAGCAGGTGGAAATCGCCCGCGCCCTCGTGCATGAAAGCCGCATCCTGATCATGGACGAGCCCACGGCCGCCCTGTCGGACCGGGAAACAGAACAATTGTTCCGCATCATCGAAGAACAGCGCGACAAGGGCCTGGCCGTGCTGTACATCAGCCACCGCATGGCCGAGGTGGAGCGCCTGGCGCGCCGCATCACGGTGCTGCGCGACGGCGCCTATGTGGGCGAACTGGGCAAGGATGAGCTGGATCAAAAGAGAGTCGTGCAAATGATGGTGGGCCGCCCCGCCGACGACTTTTATGCCCACCAGCGGCGCACGACGCGGGGCGCCGAGCGCCTGCGCGTGGCCAACGTCGGCGGCGGCAAGGTCAAGCCCGCCTCGTTCGCCCTGCATGCGGGCGAAGTGACGGGACTGGCCGGCCTCGTGGGCGCAGGCCGCACGGAACTGGCGCGCCTGATCTTTGGCGCCGACAGGAAAGCATCGGGGCAAGTGTGGCTCGATGGCGAGGAAGTGCACATCCAGCGCCCGCTGGCGGCGATTCGCCACGGCATCGGCTATTTGCCGGAAGACCGCAAGAGCCTGGGCCTGTTCATGCAATTGTCGGCCATGGAAAACATGTCGATGAATATCCTGTCCAAGCATGCGACGGCGGGCGTCGTCAACCGGGGCGCCCTGACGCAGCTCACGCGCGAGGCTATTGCCAACCTGAACGTCAAGGTTTCGGGGCCGGACGGCATCGTGGGGGGCTTGTCTGGCGGCAACCAGCAGAAAGTCTTGCTGGCGCGCTGGCTGGCCATCGCGCCGAAAGTCCTCATCCTCGACGAACCGACGCGGGGCGTGGACGTGGGCGCGAAGAGCGAAATCTACAAGATCATCCACCAACTGGCGGACGCGGGCACGGCCGTGCTGTGCATTTCCAGCGAACTGGCCGAACTGGTCGGCATCTGCGACAGGGTGATGGTGATGTGCGAAGGACGGCTGACGGGCGAAGTGACGGGCGACGACATCACGCAGGAAAACATCCTTGCCTACGCCACCCAGCTGGAAGCGGCATAAAAATAATCATTCAGGAGATTCAACATGACAACTACCACCCGCGGCGCCGCGCGCGCCGGCGTACCCTTCAATGCATCGAACCTGATGCGCCGCCTGGGCATGCTGCCCGTGCTGGTCGTGCTGTACCTGGCCATGTATGGCCTGACCGTGTATTTCTCGGCCGATGGCACGTCCACGTTCATGACCAGCAACAACACCATGAACATCTTCCGCCAGGTGTCGATCAACATCGTGCTGGCGTCGGGCATGACCTTCGTCATTTTGACCAGCGGCATCGATTTGTCCGTCGGCTCCGTGCTGGCCGTCTCGGCCGTCGCGGGCATGCTGATGTCCTTGTCGGCCCAGTTCGCCGGCTTCTCGATTCCCACCTTCCTCATCGTCGGCCTGCTGCTGGGCGCGCTCAATGGCGTGCTGGTGGCCCTCGTCGGCCTGAACCCCTTCGTCGTGACCCTGGGCACCATGACGGCCCTGCGCGGCGCCGCCTACCTGCTGGCCGACGGCACCAGCGTGCTGAACACGGAAATCCCCAGCTTCGAATGGATGGGCAACGGCAGCTTCCTGGCCGTGCCCTGGCTGATCTGGCTGGCCGCGGCCGTCGTGCTGCTGACCTGGTTCATCTTGCGCAAGACCACCCTGGGCCTGCATATCTACGCCGTCGGCGGCAATATCCAGGCGGCCCGTTTGACGGGCATCAAGGTCGGTCTCGTGCTGATGTTTGTCTACACGATCAGCGGCCTGTTCGCGGGCTTGGGCGGCGCCATGTCGGCCAGCCGTCTGTATGCGGCCAACGGCAACTGGGGCACGGGCTATGAACTGGACGCCATCGCCGCCGTCGTGCTCGGTGGCACGAGCCTGATGGGCGGCGTGGGTTCCGTCTGGGGCACCGTCATCGGCGCCCTGATCATCGGCGTGATGAACAATGGCTTGACGATTTTGGGACTGTCGTCGTTCTGGCAGTATGTGGCGAAAGGTGTCGTGATCGTGCTGGCTGTCATCCTCGACAAATGGCGCCAGAGCCACGCGCAGAACTAATGGCATTGCATACGGCGTCCAGCTCCCCGGACGCCGTGCGGCGTACCCTGCGCTGATCAATCAGGCAAACTGCAGGCGCATCTCCACATGCGCTATCCCCGCCTCTTCAA
Organism: Janthinobacterium sp. GW821-FHT03C08; assembly: GCF_059420905.1. Lineage (NCBI taxonomy): Bacteria > Pseudomonadati > Pseudomonadota > Betaproteobacteria > Burkholderiales > Oxalobacteraceae > Janthinobacterium > Janthinobacterium sp. GW821-FHT03C08. Next base: position 72,696 of record NZ_JBWKUP010000008.1, read on the forward strand.
ACACCTCCCCCTGCTGCACGAAACCGTGGCGCGCATAGAATGGCGCGGCCACGGTTTGCGCGTTCAGCACCACCGCCGCATCACCGCGTTCGCGCGCCTTGTCCATCAGCAAGGTCAAAATGGCGCCGCCCACGCCCGTGCCGCGTCCCGGCTGGCGTACGGCCATGCGGCCGATGTGTCCGTCCGGCAATAACCGGCCCGTGCCGATGGGATTGCCCGCGTCGTCATAGGCGACGGCATGCAGGCAGACGTCGTCCATGTCGTCGAGTTCGATCTCGGCCGGCACTTTCTGTTCATCGACGAAAACTTCAAAGCGGATGGCGGTGGCATGGGGGCCCAGGGTGGCCCAGTCGCCGAGGCGGATGGTGTGCTTGGTCATGGTGTAATGTAGAAAGAGACAGGCCGCAATTGTCGCACGGCCTGCCTTTCGAGAGGGGGATCAGCTGAGCTTGACGAGCTGCTTGCCGAAATTGCGTCCTTTTAAGAGTCCGATGAAGGCCTCGGGCGCGCTGGCCAGGCCCTCGGCCACGGATTCGCGGAACTTCAGCTTGCCCGTCGCCACCAGCGTGCCCAGTTCCGTCAGGCCCTGCGGCCAGAATTCCGGCTGCTCCGAGACGATGAAACCGCGCACGGTCAGGCGGTTGGTGAGGATGAAGCGGGCATTGTCGATCGGCGTCGGCTCGCCGTTGTAGCCGGCAATCCAGCCGCACAGGGCCACGCGGCCGAACGCGTTGGTGCGCGCCAGGGCCGCATCGAACACGACGCCGCCCACGTTTTCAAAGATGGCGTCGATGCCGTCCGGCGTGGCAGCCGCAAGGTCGGCCACCAGATTGTCCGCCTTGTAGTCGACGCAGGCGTCAAAGCCCAGTTCCTCGACGACATAGCGGCATTTCTCCTCGCCACCGGCGATGCCGACGACGCGGCAGCCTTTCAATTTCGCCAGCTGCCCCACGACGCTGCCGACGGCGCCGCTGGCGGCCGACACGACCACCGTCTCGCCCGCTTTCGGCGCCATGATCTGGTTCAAGCCATACCAGGCCGTCATGCCCGGCATGCCCACGGCGCCCAGGTAGGCGGACGCGGGGATGTGCGTCGTGTCGACCTTGCGCAGCATGGTGCCGTCGGACACGGCCACTTCCGTCCAGCCCAGTGTCCCCACGACGGTATCGCCCACGGCGAACTTCGGATGCTTCGATTCGAGCACCACGCCCACCGTGCCGCCGATCATGGTTTCATCGAGCGCCTGCGGCGCCGCATAGCTTTTATTCGTGCTCATGCGCCCGCGCATGTAGGGGTCGAGCGACAGGTACTGGTTGCGCACCAGCAATTGCCCTTCCGTGATGGCGGGAATGTCTTTGGTTTCCAGGCGGAAGTTATCCGGCTGCACTTCGGCTGCCGGGCGCGAGGCGAGGACGATGCGTTGGTAGGTGGTCATGAAGGCTCCTGTCAATAAAGTTAATAGCTAACATTGATATTCACGACACCGAACAAAACCGTAGCGAGCGGAAGGAAGAGGTGGCCGAGAAGCGCAACCGTACCGTAGTACAGGGCCGCCGAGGCGGTGAGCATCGCAGGCCACCTATACCGACGCGCAGTAGGTTTGGTTCGGTGTCACTACACTTCGTAATCCATGCATTGCCGCGCTTCCCGCACGGCCCCAAAAAACGGCTTGATTTTCACGTGCTCGGGATGGTTCTGGTAGGCGTCGAGCGCCTGGCGGCTGGCGAACTCGCTGTACAGCACGATGTCGTAGGTGGCTTCCAGGCCCGGCTGGGCCACGGCCGCTTCGAATTTCAATATGCCGGGCACGAGGTCGGCACAGGCATCGAGCAAGGCCTTCAGCTTCAATGCATTGGTGGCGCGGTCGGCGCCTTCGGCGTGGTCCTTGAGTTTCCAGAAAACGATGTGCTTGATCATGGTGGCAGGCTGCTTGTTTATTAGTGAAGCATGACTGTACCCGCTATCGGCGCACTCTGCAGGAAGTGGCCGTACAAGGAAAACGGGCGGCCCTGGAAGCCGCCCGCAGACTGGGTTCACGCAAACATTACAGCACCTCGAACAGGCCGGCCGCGCCCTGGCCGCCGCCGATGCACATGGTCACCACCACGTATTTGACGCCGCGGCGCTTGCCTTCGATCAGGGCGTGGCCCGTCAGGCGGGCGCCCGATACGCCATAGGGGTGGCCGACGGCGATGGCGCCGCCGTTGACGTTCAGGCGGTCCATGGGGATGCCCAGGGTATCGGCGCAGTACAGCACTTGCACGGCGAATGCTTCGTTGAGTTCCCACAGGCCGATGTCGGCCACCGTCAGGCCCGCTTTTTTCAGCAGTTTCGGAATCGCGTAAATGGGGCCGATGCCCATTTCATCGGGCTCACAGCCGGCCACGGCAAAGCCGCGGAAGATGCCCAGCGGCTGCAAGCCTTTCGCTTCGGCCACTTTCGCATTCATGACGATGGCCATGGAGGCGCCGTCGGAAAACTGGCTGGCATTGCCGGCGCTGATGACGCCGCCGGGGATGGCCGGGCGGATCTTCGCCACGCCGTCGTAGGTGGTGTCCGCACGGATGCCTTCGTCGCTGGCAATCGTCACTTCGCGCGACACCAGCATGCCGCTGGCCTTGTCGGCCACGCCCATGATGGTGGTCATCGGCACGATTTCCGCGTCGAACAGGCCGGCCGCCTGGGCCGCGGCGGCCCGCTGCTGGCTTTGCGCGCCATATATATCCTGGCGCTCGCGCGAAATCCGGTAGCGTTTTGCCACCGTTTCGGCCGTCTGCAGCATGGGCCAGTACACTTCCGGCTTGTGCTGCTGCAGCCAGACTTCCCGGTACATATGCGTATTCATTTCATTTTGCACGCAGGAAATCGACTCCACGCCACCTGCCGCATAGATATCGCCTTCGCCGGCGATGATGCGCTGCGCCGCCAGGGCGATGGCCTGCAAGCCCGACGAGCAGAAGCGGTTGACGGTCATGCCGGCCGTGGTGACGGGGCAGCCACCGCGCAGCGCCACCTGGCGCGCGATATTGCCGCCCGTGGCGCCTTCGGGAAAGGCGCAGCCGACCAGCACGTCTTCCACTTCGCCCGCTTCGATGCGCGCGCGCTCGACGGCGGCCGCCAGCACGTGGCCGCCCAGGGTGGCGCCATGCGTCATGTTGAACGCGCCCTTCCAGGACTTGGCCAGGCCCGTGCGGGCGGTCGATACGATGACGGCTTCATTCATGCTGTGTCTCCTTGTGTGCATATTATATGGTGGGGTCTCTGCGGAACGAGAATAGCACATTTAAGTACGGTCGTTCGTAAAGTTGCATGCCGCTGCCGCGCGGCCGGTACGAAGGCGGCGTACTGTAAGCTTCGTGTAAGTTTCAAGCAAGCATGACGTAAGGTTTCGAGAACACACTCGGCTCCAGCTGTTGCAAGAATGGTCAAAAAAGACCTCGGCACCAGTTCACTATAAAACATAGGGAGACAAACCATGGCATCATCATCCGGCCCGGCCGACGTACGGAAAGTATCCACCAAGGGAACGCCGATCACGCCCGAGGAACGCAAGGTCATCTTTGCGTCATCCTTGGGTACCGTGTTCGAATGGTACGATTTTTACCTGTACGGTTCGCTCGCCTCCATCATCGCCAAGCAGTTCTTCATCGGCGATCCTACCACCACCTTCATTTTCGCCCTGCTGGCCTTTGCCGCCGGCTTCATCGTGCGTCCCTTCGGCGCGCTGGTCTTCGGCCGCCTGGGCGACATGATCGGGCGCAAGTACACCTTCCTGATCACCATCCTGATCATGGGCGGCTCCACCTTCATCGTCGGCTTGCTGCCGGGCCATGCCTCCATCGGCATCGCCGCGCCGATCATCCTCGTCATCCTGCGCATCCTGCAAGGCCTGGCGCTGGGCGGCGAATACGGCGGCGCAGCCACCTACGTGGCCGAGCACGCCCCTGAAGGCAAGCGCGGCGCATTCACGGCGTGGATACAGACAACGGCAACCTTGGGCTTTTTCCTGTCGCTGATCGTCATCCTGGGCACCCGCCTGGCCACGGGCGAGAAGGAATTCGAAGCCTGGGGCTGGCGCGTGCCCTTCCTCGTCTCCGTCCTGCTGCTGGCCATCTCCGTCTGGATCCGCCTGGCCATGAACGAATCGCCGGCGTTTGCCAAGATGAAGGCCGAGGGCAAGACCTCGAAAGCGCCGCTGACGGAAGCGTTCGGCAAGTGGAAGAACCTGAAGATCGTCATCCTGGCCCTGGTCGGCCTGACGGCCGGCCAGGCCGTCGTCTGGTACACGGGCCAGTTCTACGCCCTGTTCTTCATGACCCAGACCCTGAAAGTGGACCTGGCCACGGCCACCATCCTGGTCGCCATCGCCCTGCTGCTGGCCACGCCGTTCTTCCTGTTCTTCGGCAGCCTGTCCGACCGCATCGGCCGCAAGTACATCATCCTCGGCGGCTGCCTGATCGCCGCGGCCACCTACTTCCCCATCTTTAACGGCCTGACCCACTTTGCCAATCCGCAGCTGGAAGCGGCACTGAAGAACTCGCCTGTGGTGGTGGTGGCCGATCCGGCATCCTGCCACTTCCAGTTCAACATGACGGGTACCAAGAAGTTCCCATCGTCGTGCGACATCGCCACCGGCTTCCTGTCGAACAGCTCCGTCAACTACACGAAGGAAGACGCGCCGGCCGGCTCAATCGCCAAGGTGCGCATCGGCGCGAAGGAATTTAGCTCGTTTAACGCCGTCATGACGCCGGACGGCCTGAACTTCGACGCCGACAGCAAGGCCCACGAAGCGACACTGAAGAAGGAACTGGGTGCCGGCATCAAGGAAGCGGGCTACCCTGCGAAGGCCGATCCCGAGCAGATCAACAAGCCGATGGTCGTGCTGCTGCTGTTCATCCTGGTGCTGTACGTGACCATGGTGTACGGCCCGATCGCCGCCATGCTGGTGGAAATGTTCCCGACGCGCATACGCTACACGTCAATGTCCCTGCCCTACCATATCGGCAACGGCTGGTTCGGCGGCCTGCTGCCGACCACGGCCTTCGCGCTGGTGGCCTTCAAGGGCGACATCTATTACGGCCTGTGGTATCCGATCGTCGTGGCCCTGGCCACGGTGATCATCGGCACACTGTTCGTGAAGGAAACGAAGGATAACAATATCTACGCCGACGATTGATCCGGCGCCATCCCCGGCCGCCGCGCCGGGGTCCGCAAAACAAAACGCCGCTGACCTGTCAGCGGCGTTTGTCTTTCATGCGGCCCATGCGGCGCCGCCTTATTTGTCGCTGGCGCCTTTTTTCAGCTTGTCGCGCTGCTGCACGTATTCCTGGTAGCTGGTCTGGTTGCGCTTGCGGCAGGCATTGCGATCGTCGAAATTATTGAGGCTGTTGCAGTATTCACCGATCTTGTCCCGGTTCGCGTCATATAGCACTTCACAGCCGGTAATGGCCAACAAAAAGGGAACGATCAGATATTTCATTGCTACTCTCATGGATAGGGACGGGATTGCGCGAAAAAACACCAGATTGCCAGCTTGATAAGCGGGCGGCTTTATCTTAACGCGATCCCGGCGCAAAGTACAAGCGCTCGGTTATTACTTACTGGAAAGGATGGAAGCAGCGTGCGGCGCCAGCGTGCCCTGCTGCCCCAATTCCTCGTTCAGCAAGGGATTGCCGGCGGCGAATGCCGCCAGGTGCTCGAGCAGCACGCGCACGCGGGCCGGCAGGTAGCGCCGCTGCGTCCACACGGCGTACACGTGGCGCGGCTGCGGCATCCAGTCGGGCAGCACGCGTACCAGCGAACCACGCGCCACTTCGTCGCGGCACTGCAAAAGCGGACACAGCAGGATGCCGATGCCCGCATCCGCCATTTCCACGGCCAGGCGCATCTCGTTGACGCGCAGGCGCGCCTGCGGCACGATCACCATCTCGGCGCCGTCGCCGGGCCGGCGCAGGCGCCAGCTGCGCAGGGGCTCGGCCACGATCAGCTCATGCCGTTCCAGTTCCTGCAGGTCGCGCGGCACGCCGGCGCGCGCCAGATAGGCGGGCGCAGCCACCATTACCAGCGAGGCGCTGCCCAGGCGGCGCTGCATCAGCGAGGAATCATCGAGCGCGCCCACGCGGATGGCCAGGTCGGCGCCGCTGCCCACCAGGTCTTGCAGCAGGTTCGACAGTTCCAGCTCCAGGCGGATGGCGGGATACTGCTGCATGAAGCTGGTCCAGGCGGGCGTCAGCAGGCCGCTGGCGAAGTTGACGGGCGCCAGCACGCGGATGGTGCCGGACACGGCCGCCAGGCTGGCGTCCAGCTGCTGCGTGGCCTGGCGCAGCGCCTGCACGAGGGGGCGGCACTGCTCGTAGTATTGCCAGCCCTCCGCCGTCGGCTGCAGGCGGCGCGCGCTGCGGTTGAGCAAGCGGTAGCCCAGCTGGCCCTCCAGCCTTTGCAGGCGGCGCGTGACCGTAGCAGCCGGCAAGTCCTGCTTGACGGCGGCCGCGTGCAGGCTGCCCGCTTCCACGATGGCGACGAACAGGGCCAGGTCATCGAGCATGCATCCTCCCGTATGATTCCATTATCGGAATTTGAAATTAAAAATATGGCTCTAGTATAGATTGCCGCAAGTCGTTACGCTGTCATCTTTCCAACTTATTTGAGAGCGCCCCATGTCCGACGCCCTGCGCCTGCGCTGCGTGTTTGCCTTCCTGATGTCCCTCGTCATGACCTTGCTGATGAGCGCCTGGGTCACCTGGCTCAATATCGGCTGGCAGGCAGACTTCCTGCCGCGCTGGCGCCACGCCTTCTTTGCCGCCTGGCCCGTGGCCTTCTGCGCCGTGATGCTGTTCGCGCCCCGCGTGCAGCTGATCAGCCGCGGCATCGTGGCGAAACTGTCGCGCCCCGCGCCCGCCTGCCCCGCCTGCGCCGCCACAAGCTGCTCCTGCGCCCGCTGACAGGTCCGGCCAGCCCCGGCCAGGCCTCGGGTCATTGACCGCGAGTCGCCCGCCCGCAGCTTCACTCGGTCACTCCACGGCCGGAACGCCCACAGCCGCCCCGATCCGGGCTATGCTATGGCCGTCCCCGTTCATACAGTGGAGTGTCCATGCTCGATCACGTTTCCCTCACCGTTGCCGACCTGGCACGCGCGGAACGCTTCTACGACGCCATCTTTGCCGCGCTGGCCGTGCCCAAGGTGGGCAGCGACCATGCCAACGCGTGGATAGGCTATGGCCAGCGCAGCGATGCGGAACATCCCGCCCGCAGCTATTTTTCCGTGCGCCTCGGGCCTGCCCCGGACGACGCGCCGCGCCGCCACTGCTGCTTCAAGGCCCCGACGCGCGCGGCCGTGGAAGCCTTTTGGCAGGCGGGACTGGCCCATGGCGGCTTCGACCTGGGCGCCCCCGGCCTGCGCCACTACCACGCCAGCTATTACGCCGCCTTTCTGTTCGATCCCGACGGCAACCGCATCGAAGCCGTCTGCCACCACGCGGACGCCGGCTGACAGGAGGGGAAATCCCGTTCTGTTCAGCATTTTCACTTTCCCATGATTTGCCTATAATGGCTGGCACGCCATGCCGGTCCCCGGTCCCTGCACCAAGAAGGAGATTCATGCAACATCTATTCGTCGGCCGCCCCGCGCGCACCCTGCTCCTTTCCAGCGCCGGCTTGCTGCTGGCAGGCTGCTCCCTGTTGCCTTCTTCCTCCGTCACGCCAGGCATCCCGGCCACGGCCGCCCTGCCCGACGCCAGCATCGCCTACACCGTGAGCGGCCAGGATGGCTTGCCCGTCGTCTTCCAGTCGGCCATGGGCGACGGCAAGGATGTGTGGGCCAAGGTGGTGCCGGAAGTGGCCAGGCAGCACCGCGTGCTCGTGTATGACCGTCCCGGCTATGGCGACAGCAGGAAGACCACGACGCCGCGCGACCCCTGCACCATCGCCGCCCAGCAGCGCGCCCTGCTGGCGCAGGCGGGCCTGAAGCCGCCCTACGTGCTGGTCGGCCAAGGCTTGGGCGGGCTGTACCAGTACGTGTATGCCAGGCTGTACCCGCAGGACGTGGCCGGACTGGTCCTGCTCGACCCCACGCACCCGCAGCAGTGGAGCCGCCTGCAGACGGACGCATCCACCTATGCCATGCTCGTCAAGACGCGCCGCAAGCTGATGTTCAACAGTGCGGAATCGGCCGAATTCGATGCCCAGGCGCAATGCCTGCAGCATGTCGACATGGCCAGCCCCCTGCGCGTGCCCGCCATGCTGCTTGTGCGCGACAAGTTCGGCATCGAGGAAACGGGCTCGTTCGAGAACGTGGTGCGGGCGCAGGAAAAGGATTGGCAGCGCCTGTCCGGCGCGCCAGCCATCGAGCGCATCACGGGCGCCGGCTACTACATCCAGAAAGACAACCCCGTCATCGTCAACGAGGCCGTCAAGATGGTGGCGAAGAAGAAATAAAAAAAGGGCAGAGAAATCTGCCCTTTTTGCATTCCGCATCTGAATCAGCTATTAAAACCCTTGCCCTCGCCCGCCAGTCTTGCCAGCAGGGGCGCCGGCGTCCACGCCTCGCCGTGGCGGCCCTTGGCGTAGCCCTTGATGCTGTCGAGCACATTCGGCAAGCCCACCGTGTCCGCATAGAACATGGGGCCGCCGCGGAACAGGGGGAAGCCGTAGCCCGTCAGGTACACCATGTCGATGTCCGAGGCGCGCAGGGCGATGCCCTCTTCCAGGATGCGCGCGCCCTCGTTGACGAGCGCATACACGAGCCGTTCGACGATTTCCTGGTCGCCGATCTTGCGGCGCGCCACGCCGATGTCGGCGCTATGCTGCACGATCATGGCGTTGACCTGCTCGGAGGCATAGGCCTTGCGGTCGCCCGCCTTGTAGTCATACCAGCCGGCGCCCGTCTTCTGGCCATAGCGCCCCAGTTCGCACAGCAGGTCGGCCGTCTTCGAGTACGTGACTTCCGGTTTTTCCACATAGCGGCGCTTGCGGATGGCCCAGCCGATGTCGTTGCCGGCCAGGTCGCCCATGCGGAACGGGCCCATGGCAAAACCGAATTTCTCCACCGCCTTGTCGACCTGCTCCGGCAGGCAGCCTTCTTCCAGCAGGAAACCGGCTTGCCGGCTGTACTGCTCGATCATGCGGTTGCCGATGAAGCCGTCGCACACGCCGGACACCACGCCCGTCTTCTTCAGTTTTTTCGACAGCGCCAGGGCCGTGGCCAGCACGTCCTTGCCCGTCTGCTTGCCGCGCACGATTTCCAGCAGCTTCATGACGTTGGCGGGACTGAAGAAATGCGTGCCGATCACGTCCTGCGGGCGCCGGGTGAAGGCGGCGATCTTGTCCAGGTCCAGGGTGGACGTGTTCGAGGCGAGGATGGCGCCCGGCTTCATGACGGCGTCGAGCTGCCTGAACACGGCTTCCTTCACGCCCAGCTCTTCGAAGACGGCTTCGATGACGATGTCCGCCTGCGCGATGGCCTCGTACGACAGCGTGCCGCTGACCAATGCGATGCGCTGCTCGGCCTTTTCCTGCGTCAGCTTGCCCTTCTTGACCGTGTTTTCATAATTCTTGCGGATGGTGGCCAGGCCCTTGTCCAGCGCTTCCTGCTGCGTTTCAAGCAGGGTCACGGGGATGCCCGCGTTGGCGAAGTTCATGGCGATGCCGCCGCCCATGGTGCCGGCGCCCACGATGGCCGCGCTGGCGATGGCGCGCACGGGCGTGTCGGACGGCACGTCGGGCACCTTGCTGGCGACCCGTTCGGCAAAGAAGGCGTGGCGCAGGGCCTTCGATTCCGGCGACTGCACCAGTTGCATGAACAGTTCGCGCTCGTACTTCAGGCCGTCGTCGAATTTCATCGTCACGGCGGCCGCCACGGCGTCCACGCATTTCAGGGGCGCGGGGAACGGGCCGGACATGGCTTTCACGGTATTGCGCGAAAACTGCAAAAAGGCTTCATGGTTCGGGTAGTCGACCTTGCGCTCGCGCACTTTCGGCAGCGGGCGCACGTCGGCCACTTTCGTCGCAAAGGCCACGGCGGCGGCCAGCAGGTCGGCGCCAGGGGCCGTCACTTCGTCGAACAGGGCCGTGCCGGCCAGTTTTTCCGATGCCACGGGCGTGCCCGAGACGATCATGTTCAGGGCCATTTCCAGGCCCAGGACCCGCGGCAGGCGCTGCGTTCCGCCCGCGCCCGGCAAGATGCCGAGCTTGACTTCAGGCAAGGCCATCTGCGCGCCCGGTGCGGCCACGCGGTAGTTGCAGCCCAGCGCCAGCTCCAGGCCGCCACCCATGCAGACGCTGTGGATGGCCGCCACCACGGGCTTGGTGGATTGTTCCACCACGTTGATCAGGGTGTGCAGGGTCGGTTCCGTGAGCGCCTTGGGCGAATTGAATTCCTTGATGTCGGCGCCGCCCGAGAAGGCCTTGCCGGCGCCCGTGATGACGATGGCTTTCACGGCCTCGTCCGCCAGCGCCTGGCGGATGCCGGCCACGGCGGCCGTGCGCGTGGCCAGGCCCAGGCCATTGACGGGCGGATTGTTCAGGGTAATGACGGCGACCGCACCGTGCACGTGATATTCAGCGCTCATGTCTCTTCCTTATTGGTTTTGCTCAATGTATGAGGTGGTTGCAAGGGATGAAGCTTCACTATACCGCATAAAAGAACGCTCGTATTATTTTTGTCGTGGCGCGCCCCGCGCCAGCATTGGCCACCATGGTACAACATCGCCGGCCGCGGCCGGCATCAGGCGCGGCGGAAGGCCGCAGAAGGCGGCAGCAGCTATCAATTGCATATCCATTTTAAATATTTAAAACACAACAACAAAAACACCGTTTTATTATGTATGAAATGTCATGTTCTATCGCACTGCGGGCCAATAGCGACAATTTTTGCCTTATTTATTCCCTCCCCTTGTTTTTCTCCAAGGGCTGGGGAATAATAAAATTATTGATTCAAATCAATACTCTGCAATTGATTTAATATTATAGGCAGCAGCGGTGGTCGGATATGGCCCGCGATTTATCGCGCAGATTTTCGCCGACATGGATTCTCACCGATTATCACGCCGCGCCATGCCATTATCATTATGTAGCCGTGTCTCATTATTAGCTTATTAGCGCCACCCATTCCTCGACTCACACTGAAGGAAATCTTATGGACGCAGCCAGCCATGTCAGCCTTTCGCAAGATCTGGACTTACAAGCGATAAATACTGCATTGAACCGTGTCCAGGCCGTGATCGAATTCGAGCTCGACGGCACCATCCTGCATGCGAACGACAATTTCCTGAATGTACTCGGCTATTCACTGGCCGAGGTGCAAGGCAAGCACCACGCCATGTTCTGCGACCCCGACTACGTCAAGACGGCCGAATACCGCGACTTCTGGGCCAAGCTGGCGCGCGGCGAGTTCGACCATGGCGAGTACAAGCGCGTGGCCAAGGATGGCCGCGAAGTGTGGATCAACGCTTCCTACAATCCCATCCTCGACGCGGACGGCAAGCCGTACAAGGTCATCAAGTTCGCCACCGACATCACGGCCGGCAAGCGCCGCAATGCCGATTACGAAGGCAAGATCGACGCCATCAGCAAGGCGCAGGCCGTCATCGAGTTCCGCCTCGACGGCACGGTCATCCGCGCCAACGACAATTTCCTCAAGTCCGTCGGCTACACGCTGGAAGAAATCGAGGGCAAGCACCACCGCATGTTCTGCCAGGCCGAGTACGCCAAGAGCGAGGAATACGCGCAGTTCTGGCAAAAGCTGGCCAGGGGCGAGTTCGACGCGGGCGAATACAAGCGCGTGACGAAGGATGGCCGCGAAATCTGGCTCAACGCCTCCTACAACCCCATCTTCGACGCGGAAGGCCGGCCCTTCAAGGTCGTCAAGTTCGCCAGCGACGTCACGGCCATGAAGAAACGCAATGCCGAGTACGAGGGCAAGGTCAGCGCCATCGGCAAGGCGCAGGCCGTGATCGAGTTCGACATGCAGGGCAATGTGCTGGACGCGAACGACAATTTCCTCGCCGTCATGGGCTATGACTTGAGCGATATCCAGGGCGAGCACCACCGCATGTTTTGCGAGGCCGAGTATGCGGGCAGCGCCGAGTACAAGAAGTTCTGGCAAAAGCTGAACCGGGGCGAATTCGACGCGGGCCGCTACAAGCGCCTGGGCAACCACGGCAAGGTGGTGTGGATACAGGCCACCTACAACCCCATCATGGACCTGAACGGCAAACCCTACAAGGTGGTCAAGTTCGCCATCGACATCAGCGAGCAGGTGAACCTGGAAAACAGCATCCAGGCCAAGGCGGCCAGCGACAGCCGCAAGGTCAATGCCCTGCTCGAATCGGTGGCGCGCGCGGCGCAAGGCGATTTGACGTGCAATATCGTGCCCGAAGGCGACGAGCCGATCGACCTGCTGGCCGGCGGCATCAGCAAGATGATCATCGACTTGCGCGGCGTGATCGGCGACGTGGTGGCGGCGGCGAACGGCTTTGCCGACGCCTCGCACACGATCGCCGAGCGTGCCACGGGCGTGGCCGTGGGCACGCAGGCGCTGGGCGCCACGGTCGAGGAAATGAACGCGTCCATCGACGGCCTGACCTTTTCCATCAATTCCATCGCGGAAAACACCTCGAATGCCGATTCCCTGGCGAAAGCCACGCAGCAGGAGGCGGAAGCGGGCGCGCGCGCCGTCGCCAAGTCCATCGAGGCGATGGACCTGATCAACCGCTCGTCGGAAGACATCGGCGAAATCGTCAAGGTCATCAGCGAGATCGCCAACCAGACCAATATGCTGGCCTTCAACGCGGCCATCGAGGCGGCCCGCGCGGGCGAGCACGGCCTGGGCTTTTCCGTCGTCGCCGACGAGGTGCGCAAGCTGGCAGAACGTTCCTCGCAGGCAACAAAAGAGATTTCCAAGCTGATCAACGAATCCGTCAAGCGCGTCTCCACGGGCAGCGAGATTTCGCGCCAGGCCAGCGACGCCTTCGACAAGATAGTCTCGGGCGTGGCGAAGACCACCTTGGCCATCTCGGATATCTCGAAGGCGGCCAACGAACAGCTGCTGACGGCGCGCGAAGTGTCCACGGCGATCCAGTACATCGCCGAGGAAACGGAAAAATCGGCCGCCAACTGCGACAGCATCGCCCGCTCCACGGATAGCCTGAACGAGCGCGCGGGCAGCCTGAACCAGACCGTCTCCGGCTTCGTGGTGTAGGCCATGAGCCACGCGGCGACCTTGACGCCCGAGGTGCTGACGACCCTGATCGCGCTGGTTCGCCAGCATACGGGCATCGCCATGACGCCGCGCAAGAGCGTGCTGCTGGAACGGCGTCTGCAGCCCCGGCTGCAGGCGCTGTCCCTGCACAGCTACCAGGCTTACCTGGACCGGGTGGCCAGCGACCGCGACGAGGTGGCGCATTTCATCGACCTCGTGACCACCAACGACACCCTGTTCTTCCGCACGCCGCAGGTCTGGGATTACTTTCGCGACCGCTACCTGCCCGCCTGGGCCCGCGCCCATCCGGGCGGCTGCCTGAAGGTGTGGTCGGCGGCGGCCGCCAGCGGCGAGGAACTGTATTCGATCGCCATGCTGTGCGAGCAGTTCAAGCTGCAGGCGCCCGCCTTCCGCTACCAGATCCTGGCCAGCGACATCTCGCAGCAAATCCTGGGCGCCGCGCGGGCCGGCCAGTACAGCGGCCGTTCCGTCGAGCGCATCCGCCTGTCGCACCCGGACTTGCTGCGCACCTATTTCACGCCTTCGCCGTATGGCGTGAAGGTCAATGATGCATTGCGCCAGCACGTCAGCTTTGCCCAGCACAACCTGCTCGAGGCGCTGCGCCCGGCCCAGCAGTTCGACCTCGTGTTCCTGCGCAATGTGCTGATTTACTTCGATGCGGAGCACCAGGAGACCGTGCTGCGCCAGGCACGCCTGAGCCTGAAGGACGAGGGCCGGCTGATCCTGGGCGAATCGGAAACCATCGCCCGCCTGGGCACCGGCTATCAATTCGAGTTTCCCATGATTTATAAGGCGGGACTGGCATGATCCACACGCACACTCCGGCAGAGACGCCGCCCCTGCACCTGGTCGGCATGGGCCAGCTCAGCGTGGGCAGCCACGGCGAACAGCTGCAGGCCCTGCTGGGCTCCTGCATCGGCATCGGCTTCCTGTGGAAAAAGGGCCATTGCTGCGGCCTGGCCCACTGCCTGCTGCCGGAAGCGCCCGGCGCCGACAGCGCCCTGGGCGCGCCGAACGCGCGCTATGTGAGCCAGGCCGTGCCTTCGCTGCTGCGCCTGATGGGCGTGCGCCAGGCCGATTACGCCGATATCGAAGTGGTGCTGGCCGGCGGCGCCAGCATGTTCGGCCCGGATAACGGCCGCGGCCGCTTGCAGGTGGGCCGGCAAAACGTGGAGGCGGCGCAAAAATACCTGGAACGGTGCGGCCTGGCCGTGAGTTTCTGCGCGCTGGGCGGGCGCCACGGGCGCCAGTTGCTGATCGATTGCGCCCGCCACAGCTACGCCGTCACGGACGTGGTGGCGGCGCCCCCCGTATTGATCCCACGCAAGGAAGGCGCCTATGGACATGCATGAAGCGGACGGCTTGCGCACCCGGGAAGCGGGCGACGGGGCCACGGAACTGTTCGGCTCCTTCCTGCTGGGCGGCGATGAATTCGCCCTGCCCGCCAGCTGCATCCGCGAGGTGGTCAATTATCCCGCGAAAGTGACGGCCCTGCCCCTGTCGCCGGCCTACCTGGAAGGCATGTTCACCTTGCGCGGCAGCGTCATTCCCGTCGTCAACCTGGGCCGGCTGTTCCGCGCCGACGCTCCCCGCGCCGTGGACACGGACAAGATCGCCATCCTCGATTTCCAGCACGTGCTGGTCGGCATCGTCTTCCAGGACACGGGCGAAATCCTGCGCGTGCCCGCCAGCGCGCGCAGCGCCCTGCAATATGCGGCCGGCGACGCCCACGCCGTCATCGCCGGCACGATCCTGCGCGATGGCGGCGCGCGCCTGCTGCAGATCCTCGACCCGCACGCCCTGCTGCGCATCGAGAACGTGCCCCACGTGCTGGCCCTGCAGGCCAGCGGCGCCAAGCACAGCACGGCCCGCTACCACGCGCAAAGCGAGCGGCGCCAGTGCGTCAGCTTCCATGCGGCCGGCGCCACGTTTGCCTTCGAGATGCTGGCCATCCAGGAAATCATCAAGGTGCCGGAGCTGCACAGTTCCATCCTGAACAGCGAACTGTGCCTGGGACGCATGCATTTCCGCGGCAGCCAGGTGGCCGTCGTCGATTTCGGCGCCTTGCTGCAGGCGGCGGAGCCCGGCAAGGCCCCCACGCCGGAGCAGCGCATCATCGTCGTGCGCCTGGAAGAGACGACGATCGGCTTTCTCGTCGATTCCGTCGACAGCATCGTGCATTTCTTTGGCGACGAAGTGCTGCCGATTCCCCTGCTGAGCAAGGCGCGCGCCGCCATGTTTGCCGGCTGCATCACGAAAGAGGGCCTGGGCGACATCATTTTCCTCGATCACAAGGGCATCCTGTCGCAGGCGGAAATCGTCGAGATGCGCGACGGCCACGCGCGCCTCTACCCGGCCGAGACGGACACGGCCACGGCCGCCACGCGCAAGGCGCAGCGCCGCGTCTACATCACGTTCACGGTGGAAACCCAGTTCGCTGTGGAAATCGGCCAGGTGCGCGAAATCATCGATTTCGGCGGCGCCATCACGACGCCGCCCGGCATGCCGGCCTGCATGCGCGGCATGCTCAACCTGCGCCAGCAGATGATCAGCATCATCGATTTGCGCCAGCTGTACGCCATGGCGCCGCTGGCGGACAGCAGCGCGGGCAAGATCTTGATCGTGGAACGGGGCGACGAGCGCTATGGCTTTCTCGTCGACCATGTCGACAACATCATGACCATTTCCGACAGCCAGCGCTTTGCGGCGCCGCAACTCATCCGCACGGGCGAACACGACGACCTGCGCGGCGAAATGGATGAAATGATCGACATCGGCACGGACGACAAGCGCCAGACCCTGTCCGTCTTCCAGTGCGATCATCTGCTGGAAAAGCTGGGGTCGGCGCTGCCGCGGGCGGCCTAGCATTTATTTCTTATGGCAAACCCAAGGGCATAAACATGCCGGGGTCGGGTTAGCTGACGCTCCGACCCCGGCCCTAGCTGCGGCCTATCCGGCGCGCTGCGGCATCAGATCCCCGGCAGCCGGTGCCCCTTGAACTGCTCACGCAGCTTGTTCTTCTGGATCTTGCCCGTCGCGCCCATGGGCAGGGCGTCGATGAACAGCACGTCGTCCGGCGTCCACCACTTGGCGATCTTGCCTTCAAAAAACTGCAGCAAGGCGTCGCGCGTGACCGTCATGCCGGGACGCAGCACCACGACGAGCACGGGACGCTCATCCCATTTCGGGTGGAATACGCCGATGCAGGCCGCCTGCAGCACGGCCGGATGGGCCATGGCCAGGTTTTCCAGGTCGATGGTGCCGATCCACTCGCCGCCCGACTTGATCACGTCCTTGCTGCGGTCCGTGATCTGCATATAGCCATCCGCATCGATGGTTGCCACGTCGCCCGTGGGGAACCAGCCATCCTGCAGCACGTCGCCGCCCTCGTTCTTGTAATACGAGGAAATGATCCACGGCCCCTTTACCAGCAGATGGCCGTAGCTGACGCCATCCCACGGCAATTCCTTGCCGTCGTCGTCGACGATCTTCATGTCCACGCCGTAGATGGCATGGCCCTGCTTCTGCAGGATCTTGCGCTGCTCGTCCTTCGGCAAGTCCAGGTGCCGCGTCTGCAAGCCGCCCGTCGTGCCCAGCGGCGACATTTCCGTCATGCCCCAGGCATGGATGACTTCTACGCCGAACTGGTCGATCAGGGTATCCATCATGGCCGGCGGACAGGCGGCGCCGCCGATCACCGTGCGGCGGAAGGTGGAAAATTTCAAGTCATTCTGCAGCGCATGGTTCAGCAGGCCCAGCCAGACAGTGGGCACCCCGGCCGAGAACGTCACTTTTTCCGCCTCGAACAGCTCATACAGCGACTTGCCGTCCAGCGCCGCGCCGGGAAACACCATGCGCGCGCCGGACAGGGGCACGGAATACGGCAAGCCCCAGGCATTCACGTGGAACATGGGCACGACGGGCAGGACCGTGTCGGAAGCGCGCACGTTCAGGGCGCTGGGCATGGCGGACGCATACGCGTGCAGCACGGTGGAACGGTGCGAATACAGGGCGCCCTTGGGATTGCCCGTCGTGCCCGAGGTGTAGCACAGGGTGGCGGCCGCGTTCTCATCGAACACGGGCCAGGCGTAATCGTCGGAATGCGTGGCGATCAAGTCTTCATAGCACAGCAGGTCGGGGATGCTGCTGCTCGCGGGCATGCGCTCGCGGTCGCACATCAGCACGAAATGGCGCACGAAGGTGCAGTCGGCGGCAATCTTTTCCACTACGGGCAAAAAGGTCAGGTCGAACAACAAGACCCGGTCTTCCGCATGGTTGGAGATGTAGGCGATCTGGTCGGGGAACAGGCGCGGGTTGATGGTGTGCAGCACGGCGCCCGAGCCGGACACGGCATAGTATGCTTCCAGGTGGCGGTAGCCGTTCCAGGCCAGGGTGGCGACCCTGTCGCCCATGCCCACGCCGAGGCCGTGCAAGGCATTGGCCAGGCGCCGCGCGCGTTGGTGGCAGTCGCGGTAGGTGTAGCGGTGCATGTCGCCCTCCACCCGCCGCGAAATGATTTCGTTGCTCCCGTAATGACGCGCCGCAAACTCGATAATGGTGGAAATCAGCAGGGGCTGGTTCATCATCTGCCCCATCACTGGACTCAAGGGAAATGCCATCGTGTCTCCTGGAAATAAATGCTCGGTTATTGTTGGAATGGACAGGTTTTTCCTAGTTTCGTACGGTCGTGCGGAAATCGTCAACGCATTTCGATATTGCGGTGCAGCATGGAATTTTCGATTCCGTTTTTCATCCCATCCGCGCCTGTCACCGCGGGCCCGAAGGCGCCCGCCACGCGCCCTGGCGCCGTGCGGTAAAATCGCATTTTGGCTGGCGCTTGTCTTCCCTTTCCTGCCGGCACCTCTTATTGAATGGAATCGCCATTACCGCTCGTACCTTACCACTGGATAACGCCTTTGCGGCCTTGCCGCCCGCGTTCTATACGCGTTTGATGCCCACGCCCCTGCCAGCGCCCTATTTTGTCGCCGCCAGCGCGCCGGCAGCAAGCCTGGTCGGCCTCGATGCGGCGCGCCTGGCCGAGCCCGACTATGTGGCGCTGCTGAGCGGCAATGCCGTGGCCGCGCGCTCGCAGCCCCTGTCGGCCGTGTATTCGGGCCACCAGTTCGGCGTCTGGGCCGGCCAGCTGGGCGACGGCCGCGCCATCCTGCTGGGCGACATCGCCACCGACAGCGGCCCGCTGGAGCTGCAGCTGAAAGGCGCCGGCGCCACGCCGTATTCGCGCATGGGCGACGGACGCGCCGTGCTGCGCTCGTCCATCCGCGAATTCCTGTGCTCGGAAGCCATGGCAGCCCTGGGCATTCCCACCTCGCGCGCGCTGTCCATCATGGGCTCGCAGCAAGGCATCATGCGCGAAACGGTGGAAACGGCGGCCGTCGTCACGCGCATGGCGCCCACGTTCGTGCGCTTCGGTTCCTTCGAGCACTGGTTTTACCGCAAGCAGCCGGACGAGCTGAAAATCCTCGCCGACTACGTCATCGACGGTTTTTATCCCGATTTGCGCGCCGCAGCAAATCCCTACCAGGCCTTGCTGGCCGAGGTGTGCGTGCGCACGGCCGAGCTGATGGCGCAGTGGCAAGCCGTCGGCTTCATGCATGGCGTGATGAACACGGACAATATGTCCATCCTCGGCCTGACCCTCGATTACGGCCCCTTCGGCTTCATGGAAGCGTTTGACGCTGAACACATCTGCAACCATACGGACCAGCAAGGCCGTTATTCCTACGCCAACCAGCCGCAGGTAGGCCACTGGAACTGCTATGCGCTGGGCCAGGCCCTGCTGCCCTTGATCGGCGAAGTGGAACTGGCACAGGCGGCGCTGGACAGCTACCAACCCGCGTTCGCGGAGAAGATGAATAGCTTGCTGCGCGCCAAGCTGGGCTTGCAAACGCACCAGGACGACGACACGGCCCTGTTCGACAGCATGTTTGCGCTGATGCAAGCCAATCACGTGGATTTCACCAACTTTTTCCGCGCCCTGTCGACCCTGCAGGTGGCCGCTCCCGCAGGCGATACGGTGCTGCGCGACATGTTCATCGACCGCCCCGCCTTCGACGCGTGGGCGGCGCAATACCGCGCGCGCCTGATGGCAGAAAAGAGCGTCGATGCCGAGCGGCAAGCGGCCATGAACCGGGTCAACCCGAAATACGTGCTGCGCAACTACCTGGCGCAAGTGGCCATCGAGAAAGCCCAGCAGCAGGACTACACGGAAGTGGCGAAATTGCTGGACATATTGCAAAAGCCATTTGACGAACAGCCCGAACACCAGCACTATGCGGCCCTGCCGCCCGACTGGGCCAGCCACCTTGAAGTCAGCTGCTCATCCTAAGGAGTCATTATGACCACGAATAAAGTCAAGAAAACGGACGCCGAATGGCGCGCCATGCTCGATTCCATGCAATATGAAGTGACGCGCCATGCGGCCACGGAACGGGCCTTCACGGGCAAGTTCTGGGACCACCATGCACACGGCATCTACACCTGCGTCTGCTGCAACACACCATTGTTCGCGTCCGACGCGAAGTTCGACTCGGGCTGCGGCTGGCCCAGCTACTTCCAGGCGCTCGACCCGGCGAATGTCACGGAAATCGTCGACCGCAGCCACGGCATGGTGCGCACGGAAATCGTCTGCGCCGTCTGCGACGCCCATCTGGGCCACGTCTTCCCGGACGGCCCGCCGCCCACCGGATTGCGCTACTGCATCAATTCGGCGTCGCTGCGCTTCGATCCGCAGCCCTGAGACCCAGGATGGCCGGGGAACGCCTTGCTCCTAAGCCATTCCTAAGATGAATTTAACAAGATCCGTGTAAAGTCTCGCCATGAAATTTCTATTCGACCTCTTCCCCCTGATCGCCTTCTTCGCGGCCTTCAAGCTGGGCGGCATGTATGAAGCAGCCACGCACGACTTCGTGCAGCAATACCTGTCCGGCTTCGTGTCCGGCGGCCTGATCAAGGCCGACCAGGCGCCGTGGATACTCGCCACCCTCGTCGGCATCATCGCCACGGCTTGCCAGGTCAGCTATCTGCTGTTGCGCGGACGCAAGGTGGACGGCATGCTGTGGCTGTCCCTGTTCATCTTTGTCGTGTTCGGCGGCGCCAGCATCTACCTGCATGACGATTTCTTCCTGAAATGGAAGCCGACCCTGATCTACTGGCTGTCCGGCCTGGCCCTGTTGATCGCCCACGTGGGCTTCAAGAAAAATCTGATCCGCAAGACCATGGAAGCGCAGGTGCAGTTGCCCGATGCCGTGTGGAACCAGCTGCTGGCTGCATGGATCATCTTCTTTGGCGCCATCGGCGCGCTGAACCTGTTTGTGGCCTTCGTGCTGTACAAGGGCGACATGGCTGCCTGGGTCAGTTTTAAAGCATTTGGTGCGACGGGCATCTTCTTTGCCTTCATCGTGGCGCAAACCCTGTTCCTGGCCAAACATATCAAGGAAGACGCATGATGCATACCGACAATACCGCCACCGAAAATACTGCGCCGGCAACGCGCATGGAACGCATTCGTACCCGCCTGGAAACGGCACTTTCCCCCCTGGAATGCGTGCTGGAAGACGACTCGGCACGCCACCGGGGCCACGCGGGCGCCGCCTCGGGCGGAGGCCACTACAATCTGCGCATTATTTCTAGCCAATTTGAAGGCCTCAGGCTCGTCATGCGCCATCGACTGGTGTATGATTCCGTGCACGATATGATGCATAATGAGATACATGCATTGGCGATTGTTGCATTGGCGCCGTCCGAGGTAGCATAAGGATGGCGTTTTTGGCGTACCCGGGCCTCCCGGGTGTGCCTGGTGCGGCAAGGCGCGATGTACGCGTTTTCTTTCCATGCGTTTTTTACGAAACTTTCCCTAACAGGATTTAATAATGACTTTTAAGCCAGCCCGCTTGCTGATCGCACTACTCGCCGTTGTTGCGGTACCTGTTTTTGCGCAAAATGTTGCCGTCGTCAATGGCAAGCCTATCCCATCGTCGCGCGTTGATGCAGTCGTCAAGCAAGTCGTCGCCCAAGGCCAGCAACCGGATTCGCCGCAACTGCGCGAAATGATCAAGAAGGACTTGATCGGCCGTGAAGTGCTGATGCAGGAAGCGGAAAACAAAGGTTTCGGTAAAGATGCAGCCGTCAAGCAGCAGATCGAGAACGCGCGTCAGGCCATCGTCATCAACGCCCTGGTCGGCGACTACCTGAAAAAGAACCCTGTCACCGACGCTGAAATCAAGGCCGAGTACGACAAGTTCGTGGCACAGACGGGCGACAAGGAATACCACGTACGCCACATCCTGGTCGCTACCGAAGCCGAAGCGAAAGACATCATCGCCAAGCTGAAAGGCGGCGCCAAGTTCGAAGACCTGGCCAAGCAATCGAAAGATGCCGGCTCGGCCGACAATGGCGGCGACCTGGACTGGGCAGCCCCATCGTCCTTCCCGAAAGTGTTCTCGGACGCTTTCGTGAAGCTGCAAAAAGGCCAGGTCACGGAAACCCCCGTGCAAACGCCTAACGGCTTCCACGTGATCAAGCTGGACGACACCCGCGCGGCCAAGCTGCCGACCCTGGAAGAAGTCAAGCCACAGATCGCCGAAGCGCTGCAGCAAAAGAAACTGCAAGCGTATCAGGAAGAAATGATCAAAAAAGCGAAAGTTCAGTAAGAACTGACCTCCCCGGCGCCCTTTTCGGCGCCGGTCGTGTATTCTGCGCCTGAATGCGCACTGCCCGGCAGACGCACTCTTTTTGTATATCTATTAGGAATGAACATGATTTTGAAGCCAGCCCGCCTGATCTTAGCCTTGGTAGCCGTTGTGGCGATCCCTGCTTTCGCACAAAACGTCGCCACCGTGAATGGCAAGGCCATCCCGTCGTCGCGCGTCGACCAGGTCGTCAAGCAAGTCGTCGCCCAGGGCAAGCAAGCGGATTCGCCGCAACTGCGCGAAGCCATCAAGAAAGACCTGATCGGCCGCGAAGTGCTGATCCAGGAAGCCGACAAGCAAGGCTACGGCACGCGTCCGGAAGTCAAGTCGCAGATCGACAATGCCCGTCAAAGCATCATCATCAACGCCCTGCTGGCCGACTACGTGAAGAAAAACCCCGTCAAGGACGCGGAAATCAAGGCCGAGTACGACAAGTTCAAGGCACAGGCCGGCGACAAGGAATACCATGCACGCCACATCCTGGTGGCCACCGAAGCGGAAGCGAAAGACATCATCGCCAAGCTGAAAGGCGGCGCCAAGTTCGAAGAACTGGCAAAAGTATCGAAAGACGGTTCCGCTGCCAATGGCGGCGACCTGGACTGGGCTAGCCCGGCATCGTACGTGAAGCCATTCTCGGACGCCATGGTCGCCCTGAAACCAGGTCAGGTCACGCAAACCCCCGTGCAAACCCAGTTCGGCTACCACGTGATCAAGCTGGAAGAAACCCGTCCGACGAAACTGCCGGCACTGGAAGAAGTCAAGGGCCAGGTCGCCGAGTCGCTGCAGCAGAAGAAACTCGCCGCCTACCGCGATGAACTCATGAAAAAAGCCAAAATCCAGTAAAAACGCCTGATATAAGCTACTGCGCGTCGCGCTTTGCGGCCTGCGATGCTCACCGCCTCGGTGGCCCCGTACTTGCGTACGCTTGCGCGTCTCGGCCACAAATCGCTGCCGCTCGCTACGCTTCCATCAGCCGTTTGGCTAGCTGGACAAGAGCGCTCTTCGGAGCGCTTTTTTTACGCCTGGAGATGCGATGAATCTGCATGAAGAATTAAAAATCGCGCTGGAAGCGGTTGCCGACCCCAGCCGCGCGGCGCCCATGCAAGCCTATATGCGCGGCCAGTTCGTGTTCCTGGGCGTGGCGGCGCCACAGCGGCGGCTCGCTGCCAAGGCCCTGCTGGCCGGCTTGAAAGGGGTGGGGGCCGAGGTGCTGCTGGAACATGCGCAACTGCTGTGGCAACGGCCGGAGCGCGAATACCAGCATGTGGCGCTGGACATGCTGGCCCTGCACCGGCGCCAGCTGGGCGTCGAACACCTTCCCGCCCTGCTGGCGCTGGCGCGCCAGCGCGCGTGGTGGGACAGCGTCGACGGCATGGCCGGCATCGTCGGCGACGTGCTGCAAGCAGCACTGCGGCGCGGCGGCGATGGCCATGCGCACATGGACGCGGCCTTGCGCCACGAGGACTTCTGGCTGCGCCGCATCGCGCTGCTGCACCAGCTGGGCTGGCGCGGCGACACGGATGCCGCCTGGCTGTTCGGCGCGGCGCTGGCGCTGGCCCATGAAGACGAGTTTTTCATCCGCAAGGCCATCGGCTGGGCCTTGCGCGACTACGCGCGCCATGCGCCCGAGGCCGTGACGGCGTTTGCCGACGCGCACCGCCAGCAGCTCTGTCCCCTCACCCGCCGCGAAGCGCTGAAGCACCAGCCATCTTGAATGCCGACCCGCCCAGCAGGCGCAGCGCCGCATCGATGCGCGACGCGGCATCCCACGCGGGCACGGGTGCCAGCAAGCCCAGCGCCATCTGCCGCAGCGGTTCGGCAATCACCATGGCCAGCAGCAGGCCGGCCAGCTCCGGCGCATCGCCGGCCGTCATATGGCCGCGCGCGGCCTGGCGGGCCAGCCACTCGGCCAGCAGGGCCGTGCCCCGCTCGATGCCGTTGCGCTGATAGAGCGCCAGCAAATCCGCCCGGGCGGGAAAGTCCGTGCACAGCAGGCGGAACAGGCCCACGGCGTCCGCCGTCAGCACGCGCGCCGCCATCGCCTGCAAGATCTCCTTCAGCAAGGGCTGTACGTCGCCGGGCGCGGCCGCATCGTGCGCCATGGCGGGCAGGAAGGCGTCCGTCCAGCCGCGCACCACGAGGGCGACGAGCTCCTCGCGGTTTGCCGCGAACTGGTACAGCGACTTCTTCGCCATGCCCGCATGGCGCGCCACGGCTTCCATGGTCGTGGCCGCATACCCTTCATGCAGCAGCAGCCAGGTGGCCGCCTGCACTGCCGCCTCGCGCGCTTCCTCCGGCGGGCGGGCGGGACGGCCCCGTCCGCGCAAAGCCTTGCTCTCTTCTTCCTGCATGTCGGCTCCAGCCTTGATCGATGGACGATTTTACACTGAAATATATTTTGGAAACGTTTCTCGTTTCTTTAATATATAATCGCTTCACCCCAACAAAGGAGAACGACATGACGGACAACACGCGTATTGAATTGCCATGGAGCATCACCGGCACGGGCAACCTGCTGGACCCGTTTCCGCTGCACCTGGAAACGGGCATCACGCGCCTGGAAGACGGCTGCCTGCTCGTGGCGGCGCGCACGGAACTGCACGGCTGCAGCGGGCGCATGCTGGACTGGTGGTTTACGTTTTTCGAGACGACGCAGCACATCAAGTGGTGGCATCCGCATGACCACGTGGCGCACCACGGCTGGAATAGTGCCTGGAAGAAGGGAGAGAGTTACTACGGCGCGTCGATCGAGGCGGTGGAATCGCTGGGCGACATTCCACCCGTGAAGGCCAAGCTGAAGTTCCATGATCCGAAAGACGTGTTTGATGCGGCGGAGCTGCGCCATGCACAGGACAGCGGCGCCCTGTCGGCGGCCATCTGCGCGCGCATCGGCTTCGGCGACCACGTGGTGCTGGACCCGCAAGGCGACCCGCTCGATGGCGAAATGCTGCACCTGACGCGCGACACGCCCACGGGCTGCGTGCTGCGCAGCCGCTTCCTGCTGGGCCGCAACAGCCTCGATCCCGTGCGCGACGTGCCCGACGTACTGGGCCTGAACCTGCTGCGTCACTGCTACAGCGAATTTACCTACCTGTCGCGCTTTTTGCCGTCGCTGTACTACGGCGAGCACGCCAACGGTGAACGGGCACCGCTGCCCTGGTAAGGCCGCCGCGTGCTACAGCCGCTTGCGCATGCGCGCCAGCGGCAGCTTGATGTCATCGGGCAAGTCCAGATGAAATTCTTCCGTGACGGCAAAGCCGCTGGCCAGGTACAGCGGCACGCCGGGCAAGGTGGCGGCCAGTTCCAGGACCGTGAAGCCGGCCGCTTGCGCCTCGCGTTCGCAATGGCGCATCAGCATGCTTCCCAGGCCCTGGCGCGCGGCAGCGGGCTCGACGAAGAAGGCGCGGATGCGCCCCGCCTGGCTGGCCGGGTCGAGCAGCGGGTCCGGCCCGCTCTTGGCGCGGTCGGCGCCATACAGGGTGGCGCGCCGGCTCCAGCCGCCGCAGGCCAGCATGGCGCCATCGCGTTCGATGACGAAGTACGTGCCGTCGGCCAGCAGCTGCGTATCGACGCCGAACACGTGGCGCGTCACGGCCTGCGCCTGCTGCGGCGTGTAAAAGCCCGCGCTGAGCTGCACGCCGGAACGGGCGATCAGCGCCTCCATGGCCGGCACGTCGGCCGGCAGCGCCACGCGCAGCTGCGTCAGCGCGCCAAAGCTGAACCAGGCGCGGCGGATGCGGTCCTGCGCCACTTCATACGTTGCCACCAGTTCCTGCGCCGACACGCCATCGTCCGTCACGCCATGAACGATTTCATGGTCGATCACCAGCGCGCCGCAGGCTATGCGGTTAAGCAACTGCGCCTGCGGCCGGCTGGCGGCGAAACGGGCCGTGAAACGGGGGCCGATCTGCGCGCTGCCCGTGGCCAGCAAGGTGTCCGGATGCTGGAATTGCTGTGCGTCATCGGCGTAGATGGCCAGCAAGGCGGGCACGTCATGGGCGTTGTAGGCGTCCAGCTGGGCCTGGACCACCGCGGCGGGAGAAATGCGTGTATCGTTGGCAAGCGCCATGCGTGTACCTCTCGTGGAATGGATGGAAAGTTGCAAAGGGTAACATTGTCGCTCCTGTCGCGGCGCAGTTTGCTGCGATAATATCAAGATTCGTCAGAAGATTGCGTGCCCGTCTATCTGGAGACGTCATCCATCAATCGCACAATCGCAGCAGGAGTAAATATCATGAAATGGGAAGGCAATCGCGAAAGCGACAATGTGGAAGACCGCCGTGGCGAAGATGGCGGTGGCGGCGGCTTCGGTTTCGGCGGACGCTCGATCGGCATCGGCACCATCGTCATCGCCCTCGTCGGCTCGTATGTGCTGGGCGTCAATCCCCTGACCCTGCTCAACCTGCTCAGCGGCGGTGGCGGCCAGGTCAGCACCCAGCAAAGCCAGTCGCCCGCGCGCCAGCCGCCCGAATCGGACGAGATGGCCCGCTTCGTGAAGACCGTGCTGGCCGATACGGAAGACACGTGGAGCGCCCTGTTCAAGGCCGAAGGCGGCAGCTACGTGAAGCCCAAGCTGGTGCTGTACTCGGGCAGCACGCCGACGGCCTGCGGCACGGGCCAGAGCGCCAGCGGCCCCTTCTACTGCCCCGGCGACCAGAAAGTCTATCTGGACCTCGATTTCTTCAAGCTGATGCAGCAGCGCTTCAAGGTCTCCGGCGAGTTTGCCGAAGCCTACGTGATCGCCCATGAAGTGGGCCACCACGTGCAAAACCTGCTGGGCCTGTCCGAAAAAGTCGACCAGGCACGCCGCACGGCAAGCGAGCGCCAGGCCAACGCCATGTCCGTGCGCCTGGAATTGCAAGCCGACTGCTTTGCCGGCGTCTGGGCCTTCCATGCGAACCAGGACCGCAAGATCCTGGAACAGGGCGACGTGGAAGCGGCCCTGAAAGCGGCCACGGCCATCGGCGACGATGCCCTGCAGCGCCAGGCGCAAGGCCATGTCGTGCCCGACTCGTTTACCCACGGCACGTCGGAGCAGCGCGTGCGCTGGTTCAGCAAGGGCATCGAGAGTGGCCAGATTGCCCAGTGCAACACCTTCGAGGCGCGCCAGCTGTAAGCCCGTTCGCGGCCAGGGCGCAGTCAATTCCCGGTCAAGTCGCGGTCAATTTCGGGCCAGCTTGCGGCCGGCCCCGGGCCTGTGCCGGCCGCGGCAGCAACGCGCGCCGGCCCGCCGCCGCGCAGCTGCGCGGGCCGGCGCCCCTCGCCCCTGCGTCAGCTCCCCCCCCTACTTCAGGTCGATGCGCCCGTACTGGCCGTGCGCCTCGTCGTTCGGTCCCGCCGCATAGAACAGCGTGTTCAAGGGCTGGTTGTTGAGGCCATTGCCGAAGGCGATGCCCCACAGGCCATCGATCACCAGCGGCGTGCCGTCCGCCTTGAGCAGCGGGCCACCGGCGGCGCCCGTGTACGGATCATAGGCATTGATCCTGCCATCGCCAAAATTGCCTACCAATAGCATGTTGCTGGCCGTACCGAAATCGGCTGGCGCCAGTGCCATGCCCCACGGCGCGTTCAGTGCACCGCCGCTCGCCAGCCGCTTGATCAGCGTGCCGCCGCTGTCATACACGTTGACGATTCCCAGGCCCGCGCCCGCCTGCTCATCGTCGCCGCTGGCCTGCCGCATGGCGTAGGCGACGTAGATGCGTTCGCCGACGGCCTGGATGCCGAACGGCGCATAGCCGGCCGGCAGGCTGGGGTCGCTGAACGCGCCGGGCAAGGCCACCTTGGCGAAACTGGCATCGAACACATCGACACGCTGGTTGTGGAAATCGGCCGCATACAGGTAATTGGCGCCCCCATAGGTGCTGATGGCCAGGCCCTTGTAGACGCTGCCGCCCGCGCTGCCGTCATACACGACGAGGGCCGTAACGGGGCTGACCGTGGGCGACCAGGCGGCGATGCTGCCGCTCTCGGTGGCGAAGATGAAGGGGCTGGGCGCCGTCACGCCATTCTGGCTCAGCTTGAAATCCTGCGTGCCGTTGAAGACGATGCCCGTCGGTCCTGCCGGCGTGCTGACCACCAGCGACTGCGGCACGCCATTGCCGTCGTACAGGGTGGACTTCGCCGTGCCGTTATCGGCCACCCAGACGAAGCCGCGCGGATTGAAGGCCACGCCCCAGGCGTTGACGAGGTTGGGATCCGTATGCGCGGCAGGCAGCGACGCCGTGTCGGACACGAGGCTGGTGGCGGCATAGGTGCTCAGCACGGGGGGCTGGTGGTGATGGTGGCCGCCGCAGGCAAACAGCGCTGCGGCCAGGATGGCGGCAAGACAGGCGCAGGCAATCGCGCTGGCGTTGTGCGTTTTCATGGCATTTCCCTTCTGCGCAAAAGCAGTGTGAGAGGCAGTGCGAGCAATGCGACGCTGCCTGTCTTCAGGGTATAACCGGGCCATGGTGGCCGTTTGAGGCGTGTCAACAGCAGAGGATATAAATACTGCCGACTGACGGCGGCATGGCCCCTCAGGGCACGGCGACGTCGTAGCGCCGGCCCAGCCTTTTCAGCTCGCCGCTGTCGAGCAGCTTATTCAGTTCCTGGTCGAACTGCAGGCGCAGCTTGTCGAAGGTGGGTGAACGGGGAAAGGCGAAATAGCCGTTCTGCGTTTCCACGACCCTGGGCAGGGGTTTCACCTGGCGCCCATAGCCGAGGCGGGCGATGACGGGGTCCGTATTGCGACGGTTGCTGACGAAGACATCGACGTGATTGTGTACCAGCATCCTCAAGCCGTTTTCCACGGTATTGGCCACGCTGACCTGCAAGCCGGGCCGCACGCGCTCCCAGTCCGCGCCATACGCCCAGCCATTGAGCAGCACCACCCGGCGGCTCTTCAGCACGCTGTAATCGCCATCCCAGCCGAAACTGGCATCCTGGCGCGTGTAAAAGACGATCTGGTCCTGGTAGAACGGTTTCTCGGAAAACGCCATGCTGGCGATGCGCTCGGGAGACTTGTAGGGACCGATCAGGACATCGGCCTGGCCCTGCACCAGCATGGCCTGGGCGCGCGCCCACGGCACCATGCGGAAACGCACGGTGTTGCCCGTGCGCGCCGCCATCAGCCGCAGCAGTTCCACGCCCAGGCCGCCGTAGTCGCCGCTGTCCTGGTATTCGAAGACGCGCTCGAACTGCGCGCCCACGGCCAGCAGCTCGCGCGCCTGCGCCGGCAGGGAGCAGGCCAGCGCCGACCCCAGCAGTGCTGCAGCCAGCAGGCACCGCCCTGCTTCCTTCATCAGCCGACGATGCGCAAGGAGTAATCGGTGGCCCGCACGTCCTTGGTCAGGCTGCCGATCGAGATGCGGTCCACGCCCGTTTCGGCGATGGCGCGCACGGTATCGAAGTTGATGCCGCCCGACGCTTCCAGCAGGGCGCGGCCCGCCGTCAATGCCACGGCGTCGCGCATCATGTCGTTGCTGAAGTTATCCAGCAGCACGGAGACGGCGCCCGCATCCAGCGCTTCCTGCAGCTGCGCCAGGGTTTCCACCTCGATCTGCACGGGCACGCCCGCGTCGAGCTTGCGCGCATTTTCCAGGGCCTGGCTGACGCCGCCCGCGGCCGCAATATGGTTTTCCTTGATCAGGATGCCGTCGTACAGGGCCAGGCGCTGGTTCTTGCCGCCGCCGACCCGCACCGCGTACTTCTGCGCCAGACGCAGGCCCGGCAGGGTCTTGCGCGTGTCCAGGATGGACGCTTTCGTGCCGGCCACCACGTCCACGTACTGGCGCGTGGCCGTGGCCACGGCCGACAGCAGCTGCAGGAAATTGAGGGCGCTGCGCTCGGCCGTGAGCAGGGCGCGCGCCGGCGCCTCGATCGTGCAGACAACGCTGTCAGCCGTCATCATGTCGCCTTCGGCGTAATGCCAGGCAATGTCGATGCTGCGGTCCAGGCTTTTCATGATGCCTTCGAACCACGGCGCGCCGCACAGCACGGCTGCTTCGCGCACGATGACCCGGGCCGTGACGATATGGTCGGGCGGCACCAGCTCGCCCGTCAGGTCGCACTGGCCCACGTCTTCCAGCAGGGCGGCCAGCAGATTGCCTTCGAACGCGCGCGCCAGGGCGGGGTCGAAGGGAGCGAAAGAATTAACGAGGGTACTCATGCTGGACCGATTCCTTGGAACAATGTAGTTTCTTTTGCCAGGTCCGCGCCCGGCTGGAGGCCTGCCTTTTTCGCGGCGGCGAAGTCAAGCATGCGGTTGATCGAGCGCACGGCCAGTTGGCCGATAGCGGGATCGACGTGGATTTCGTTATGCATGTTTTCCAGCGTTTGCGCCAGATTCAGCAAGCCGTTCATGGCCATCCACGGGCAGTGCGCGCAGCTCTTGCAGGTGGCGCTGTTGCCGGCCGTGGGCGCTTCGATGAAACGTTTTCCTGGCGCGGCCGCGCGCATCTTGTGCAGGATGCCGTTGTCGGTGGCGACAATAAACGTGTCCGTGTCCATGGTTTGCGCTGCCACAATCATTTGCGACGTGGAACCGACCATGTCGGCCAGGGCCACCACGTTGGCGGGCGATTCCGGATGCACGAGCACCTTGGCCTGCGGATACTCTTCCTTGAGCAAATCGAGTTCGATGCCCTTGAATTCGTCGTGCACGAGGCAGCTGCCCTGCCACAGCAGCATGTCGGCGCCCGTTTCCTTCTGGATATACGAACCCAGGTGTTTATCGGGTGCCCAGAGGATTTTCTTGCCCTGCGCATGCAGGTGGGCCACGATATCGAGGCCGATGGAGGACGTCACCATCCAGTCCGCGCGCGCCTTGACGGCCGCGCTGGTGTTGGCGTAGACGACGACCGTGCGGTCCGGGTGGGCGTCGCAGAAGGCCGTGAATTCGTCCACGGGGCAGCCCAAATCGAGCGAACAGGTGGCGTCGAGGTCGGGCATCAATACCGTTTTTTCGGGACTGAGGATCTTCGCCGTTTCGCCCATGAAGCGCACGCCGGCCACGACGAGGGTCTTGGCCGGATGGTCGCGGCCGAAGCGGGCCATTTCCAGGGAGTCGGAGACGCAGCCGCCCGTGGCTTCCGCCAGGTCTTGCAGGTCAGCATCAACGTAATAGTGGGCAACGAGCACGGCTTCGCGCTCGGTCAGCAGGCGCTTGATGCGCGCGATGAGTTCGGCTTTCTCGGCCGGGGACGGCGTCGCTGGCGTGCGTGCCCAGGCATGGGCAGTGCAGCTGGCTCCGTCTTGCGGGTGTTCATACTCGACGGATTTGATGGCTAAGGTTTGCATGGCTGTGTCAAACAAAAACGGGATAGACCGGCACGATTGCAATGAAGCAGGTGCGCCGGAACGAAATAACCGCGGCGCGTCGGTGTGATGCTGCCGGATGGGCGACTGGCGCCACATCCGGCATTAACTATACCAAGCTAGATATTAATCAATACCCTGGCTCTTCAAATAGTCTTCATAGTTGCCGCGGTAATCGACCACTTCATCTTCCTTGATTTCGATGATGCGGTTGGCCAGCG
Source organism: Janthinobacterium sp. GW821-FHT03C08 (assembly GCF_059420905.1). Lineage (NCBI taxonomy): Bacteria > Pseudomonadati > Pseudomonadota > Betaproteobacteria > Burkholderiales > Oxalobacteraceae > Janthinobacterium > Janthinobacterium sp. GW821-FHT03C08. The sequence continues at coordinate 104,135 of NZ_JBWKUP010000008.1, forward strand.
AGGAGACGAATTCGCGGTCATGCGACACGAAGATCAGGGTGCCCGCGTATTTTTCCAGCGCGATGTTCAAGGATTCGATCGATTCCATGTCCATGTGGTTGGTCGGCTCATCGAGCATCAGCACGTTGTGGCGGCCCAGCATCAGCTTGCCGTACATCATGCGGCCCTTTTCACCACCGGACAGCACCTTGACGGCCTTCTTCACGTCGTCGCCGCCGAACAGCAGACGGCCCAGGATGGAACGCACGGCCTGGTCGTCGTCGCCCTCTTTCGTCCACTGGCCGATCCAGTCGGTCAGGTTCGTGTCCTTGGCGAAATCTTCCGTCGGGTCTTGCGGCATGTAGCCCACGTTGGCGTTTTCCGCCCACTTCACGCGGCCCTGGTCCGGCTGCAGGCCGGCGATGTCGCCCGCGATGCAGCGCAGCATGGTGGTCTTGCCGGCGCCGTTGGCGCCGATGATGGCGATGCGCTCGCCCGCTTCGACCATGATGGAAAAATTCTTGAACAGCTGGCGGTCGAAGCCTTTCGAGATGTTCTCGACTTCCACGGCCAGGCGGTGCAGTTTCTTCTCGCCGTCGAAACGCACGAAGGGATAGGCGCGCGACGATGGCTTGATGTCGTCGACCTTGATCTTTTCGATCTGCTTGGCGCGCGACGTCGCCTGGCGGGCCTTGGATTTGTTGGCGGCGAAGCGGCGCACGAATTCTTGCAATTCCGCAACCTTGTCTTTCGCTTTCGCGTTGTTGGCCAGCTGCTGGTTGCGCGCCTGGGTCGAGGCGAACATGTATTCGTCGTAGTTGCCTGGATAAATCTTCAGGGTACCGTAATCCATGTCGGCCACGTGGGTGCACACCTGGTTCAGGAAGTGGCGGTCATGGGAAATGATGATCATGGTGGAATTGCGCTCGTTGAGCACGTCTTCCAGCCAGCGGATGGTGTTGATGTCCAGGTTATTCGTCGGTTCGTCGAGCAGCAGGATGTCCGGGTTCGAGAACAGCGCCTGCGCCAGCAGCACGCGCAGCTTCCAGCCTGGCGAGACATTGCTCATCGGACCTTGATGCAGGTCAATGGCGACACCGGCGCCCAGCAGCAGTTCGCCGGCGCGCGATTCGGCCGTGTAGCCGTCGTACTCGGACACTTTGCCTTCCAGCTCGGCCGCCTTCATGTAGTCTTCGTCCGTCGCTTCCAGATTCGCGTAGATCGCGTCGCGTTCCTGCATCGCGGCCCACATTTCCGTGTGGCCCATCATGACCACGTCGAGCACGCGCATGTCTTCAAACGCAAACTGGTCCTGGCGCAGCTTGCCCAGGCGCTCGTTGGTATCGAGCATGACATTGCCGCCCGACGGGTCCAGGTCGCCGCCGAGGATCTTCATGAACGTCGACTTGCCGCAGCCGTTCGCGCCGATCAAGCCATAGCGGTTGCCGTCGCCGAACTTGACGGAGATATTCTCAAACAATGGCTTGGCGCCAAACTGCATCGTAATATTTGCGGTTGAAAGCATGTGATATTAGGTCTTTATTCAGTTAAAACAGCTAGTTAGGTACTTTTCTCCCATTATACAGCACCCACCATGAACCACTGTATAACACCCCCTAAAACAATGACTTACAGCTGTATATTCGACGATTTCTAACGCGCAGCGCTCGATCTAGCAAACCAAGGAGGGAGGGACAGCAGCTATCTTAGAATGGTCAATGGATGTGCCATGACGTCCCTTTCACTTACCGCAGACCGCGCCATTGGCATATTTACAAGCTTCGCAAAGAATGCAGGGTGGTAAAAAGCGCGACGGGCATTGGCTCTGTTTGCGCTTACACAGGGATGCCACCTACAGCGCGTTTTAATATGGCTTTTGCAATCCTGCGAAAGACATCTATGCGATTCTCAGCTGCAATCATCTTCATCTGGTTTTTTTTCCGGATGCGTAGGTGCGCCTGTAGGTCGCCCGTCTGAGCACATCGCTGTTGGCATGAACAGCTTCGCCCTCGCCGCCCGCTACGGAACGCCCGCCAGCTATCAACACCAGGGCGAATACCTGCAACTGAACTATGGCAGCGCGGCGGCCGGATGCAAAGTCACCTTCCTAGTCGACCAGCAGCAGCGAGCGGCTGGCTGGGCATCCGCCGGACGATCTTGCCCCGCACGCTGATCGGCAGCGTTCATATGGATGGCACTCCGAGACGGCGCAAGACTCGTCTTCCAGCTGCCCTCGAAGCCAGGCACAGAACAACCCCGATAAGCCAACTGATCGAGGTAGAACAGGGTTTGAATCTTACTTATGACCTGTCACCTGAGTAATAAGTGTCGTATCTCCTATCCATCCCCGATTTTTGAGCAGAGCTCCAACGGCGTGAAATTTTCTGAAACGCCATGAAATTCGTTGCAAGGCAGTGAAACTTCATGACAGCGGATGAAATCTTTTGAAAGGCGATGAAATTTTCTGCAAACATCTGAAATTGACTGTCATGGCACAGCTTGTGTACGATTTCCCCTAGGTGATGCCCATGAAATCAGAGCAGCTCACACTGCCCCTGTCCCCGGTGTGCGGGCAGCTCTGCCCCAGCCCGTGTTTTGCCCCCAGCCCCTGCATCACATCGTTCGATCGGGGTTTGAATCGAGCTTCAACAACCATTCCCGAGTTTCTTCAGCTGAGTCCTCGGACAGGTCCAAGCTACCAGCGGCGATATCTAAATATTTTCTTACGAGCGGGGATTCGCTATTTACCGAGTAATGGAGCTTTGCAAGTTCCAAGGCGGCCTCACCATCGTCGTTCGCCATCGCTTTTTCAAACCACCGCTGTGCCTCGTCAACGTTCCCGATTTTTCGGAAGGTTACGCCCAAATTCAGAATCGAAGTTGTGCTGCCCGCCGCCACAGCCTTGAGATCCCACTCTATTGACTTGATCAAATCACGTGGTACACCATCTCCACTTTCGTACATGGCCGCCAATCTGGTCATCGCATGGCAATCTCCATGTCCGGCCGCTTCAAGGAACAACGCATATGCCTTCGAAAAATCTCCGGACTCATACGCATCATCCGCTTCCCGAAAAATTATGTCTGTGTTCATGAGCCCTCCTCAGTGATTTTTCATTCTTGCGAATCACTAGCTTCGCAAGCTGTCTTTTTGAAGGGCCAGCCAGCCGGTGCCGGCTTAGGAATCCACTTTCCACTCTTCTTGTCTTTGCATTCGATCCAGCCCGAACGCCCTTTAAGATCCCGGCAATGCTTGTACGGTGAATTCGTGCCAATGCCAGATGAATTACCGACGCCGCCGTTACCAGCCATCGCCATCGGTGCCCCAGCATCGCCTGAAGGCTTTCCCGATGAGGCAATAATCGCGGCGCTGCCACCGATAAGCACGGCACCCGGCCACACCCAACTAGCCACATCAAGGCCTACACCAACGACACAAACCGGGTTTGGTCCGGCGGCGCATGCCAGTTCGAGTGGATTGGGTACCAGGCCAGTCGGGTCAATACTGCTAAGTAGATTGCCCCCGACATAGGCATAGGTATTCATGCCACCTTCGAGACCAATCGGATCGCTCCGAAGATATCGCCCTAACGACGCATCATAGCAACGATGCCAGTTATACCACAAGCCAGATTCGGTATCGTAATACTGTCCAGGGAAACCAACATGCATGCCGCCGATATTGTCGACGATGACAGTACGGTCGAAGGCGGCGTTGGTGGCACGCCAAGCGATGGTACCACTGCTGTTGGTCAGCACCTCGGGAGGCAGCCATTAATCCAGCGCAGACAGCCGTAACTGAGCAAACCCCACCGCCTGCCCTCACCGTCGGTTATCCACTCGAACGCGGCGAACCTGAACTTGCCAGCGGGAAGCTTACAACAGTGGGCTTTATGACAAACCGGAGGGTTGCGTGATGTGTGATAGATCAGAGGGGGATGCGGGGACTCCCCGCGCACCCCGCACATTACCAATTCTTGCCGGGGTATTTGTACCAAGCCGATTTTTCCGAACCCCGACGGGATACAAATAGCATACGGCCGGCCTACAGATAGCATACGAACAAGATACGGCCAGCATTTCAAACGCCGACTTGGACGGCCGAATGTCCAGTCCGTGTCGGCTTGTCGGCACTGACCCCCATGCCCCTTGTCAATCTGGCCCCTCCGCCATGCGCTCGCTTTCGGTCAGTTGCGCCAACAAGCGCGTTGCTTCTTCGATACTTTCCTCAACCGTAGACTTGGCGTCCAACACCGCTTTTAAGTAGCTCACCGCAATTCTACGGTTTCGTTTTGAGTTAGTGCCCAAGAACAACTTAGCCATCTCAAGCGCGGCATCGCCATCGCCCTTCTCTATTGCTTTTCCTAGCCAAAATTTAGCCTGCCTTAAATTGCCCCGGTTCAGATATAACAATCCAATATTCGCGTACGCGCACACCTCGCCAGATTGAGCCGCCTTCTTATACCAATACAGGGCTTTGGCGGAGTCGGCAGGAACACCAAGTCCGTAGTCAAAAAAATATCCCAAGCTATTGAAAGCATTTTTATCACCGTCACTTACTGACGCATTGAGGAGAGAGAAAGCTGCGGTCAAATTACCAGCCTCCCAAGCCTCATTCGCTTGATCGAACAAACTGGAGCTGGAAAGATCTGCTTTAGCTGTCATCGTTTTCATCATTATGGGCAATTCTTTGAATTTTTTGGCCAATCTTTAGGCTTTTTCTTCTTCACTTTTTTCCCATTTGGATCCTTGCAGATAATGGAATTCGCATCGTTAGGATCCTCTTTACAATGTTTGTAAGGGCTATTCGTCCCGATACCAGAAGAATTTCCGACGCCACCGTTTCCAGCCATCGCCATCGGTGCCCCAGCATCGCCTGAAGGCTTTCCCGATGAGGCAATAATCGCGGCGCTGCCACCGATAAGCACGGCACCCGGCCACACCCAACTAGCCACATCAAGGCCTACACCAACGACACAAACCGGGTTTGGTCCGGCGGCGCATGCCAGTTCGAGTGGATTGGGTACCAGGCCAGTCGGGTCAATACTGCTAAGTAGATTGCCCCCGACATAGGCATAGGTATTCATGCCACCTTCGAGACCAATCGGATCGCTCCGAAGATATCGCCCTAACGACGCATCATAGCAACGATGCCAGTTATACCACAAGCCAGATTCGGTATCGTAATACTGTCCAGGGAAACCAACATGCATGCCGCCGATATTGTCGACAGTGCTAAAAACGTTCCACGTCCCTGGTCAAGATACGTTAATGCTTGCAACGCAGGATGCTTAAGAACGAAGGGCAATCAACCTTCGGAATTCGTTCCAAAGGTCATCTGGCATTGAGTTTTGCCAAACCATCTTCAAAATTCCAACAAATCCACTCTCAATTTCGCAATACCTATCAATCCATGTCAAAACCAGGCGGCCATGATTTACCAAGAGGTCTTCAAGAGGGCCAGCAGCAAGACATGATTGAATTTTATCACCGGAGCATTTTTCGTATATTTCAACAATCACCCTCCACGCATCATCTGAATTATTGCGACAAAGGTCGTCCAGCCTTTCAAAAGACCAGAATTCTTCTTCATATTCATCCGAATTAGTTTCGGCGTGATGCATGCGAATCCAGGAATTCGCAACGTTCTTCAACTCAAACTTATTCACTGTTTCCTTGATATTGTATTAATTTATACGCCGCACGAATGCTGGCAAACTTAAATTTCAATAAAATTAATTTCCTGTCGCTGCCCCAAATACTAAAGCTGGTATCGTTATTTCAGGCATGAGCACAATTCCCGCGCCAATTAGCAGGATGCCCCCACCCATCATCAATACAGAACTGTTGGAAGCATTGCTGGATGGCCCCAACTCAGGCATTGGCGGGTCTTGAGTTGCCAACTTCCAGGCATCGCCAGTGCCGCCGCCGCCCGGGCAATTCTGAGAGTCATAGTCCTTCAATTTTTTGCGCAATGCTTCTTGCTCATTCTGGAACTGCTGAACATGACCCGCGATAGACATACGCCCAGTGGCCGGCAATTTTAGCTTGTTGGCAATTAAATCGCTCTGCCGCTTTGCCAACTCGTTACGCAACGAGTTGATAGCACCCAACAGATCCGCGCACTCCCCCCCCTCATCCACTCTATAGTGGGCCGACAAGAGCATCTGGCGCGCAAATGGAAAAATACAAGGGGCAGGTAATGGCAAGAAAATATGATTGCCGCTTTTCCATTTAGCCGCTACGCTGCGGCACACCACATTTCCAACCCAGCTGACAGGCATCCCTTGAAAAAAATTACCCTTGCCGCCACCGTGGCCACCATCGTCGTCGTCGCCACCGCCTACGCTTCGCCCTACTACGCCTTGCGCCAGATCAAGACTGCCCTGGCCGAGCGCAATGCCGACGCGCTGGCCGCCTATGTGGACTTCCCCGCGCTGCGCGCCAGCGTGAAGACCCAGCTGGAGGCCGGCATGGCCCGCAGCATCGAGGCTACCGCCGGCAGGGACAACCCCTTCGCGGCCCTGGGCCAGTCCATCGCCGGCGCCATGCTGGGCAAGATGGTCGACGCCATGGTCTCGCCCGCCGGCGTCGTCGCGCTGGTCAACAAGAGCGCCGTCAGCCCGCAAGCCGATGCGGATGCGGACGCGCCGGCCGATGGCGCGCAGAAAAAGGCCGCGTATTCGGCAGGCTATACCGGCGTGAACACCTTCGTCGTGCGCGCCAAGGATGGCAATGCGCAGCAAGGCGCGCTGGTCCTGCAGCGCCACGGCCTGTGGGACTGGAAACTGAGTGCCATCGAAATCGCGTCGGCGATGGCGGCACGCTAGCAAGGAACGCGCATGCGCAGGTAATCTGATACACAATGCGCGCCACTAGTATCCGATTGCAGGAGATTTCATGCTGACCCACACGGCCTTGCCGCTGGCCATGGCCCTTGCCTGCGCCACCTCATTCGCCCACGCCCTCGATGGCACCGCCGGGAGCAGCCACTCTGTCGCCGCGCGCATGCAGGCGGAAACGTCGCAGGCCGCCGATCCGGACGCGCCCGCGCCGCTGCCCGTGCCCAGCGATATTTCGCTGGCCGAGCTGGAGCGCCGCCTGGCGCTGGGCCAGGCGCAGGCCGCTGAAAAACACTATACCAGCGCGCTCGATCCGGCCGTCCTGGCGGCACTGGCGCGGCAGATGGATTGCCGCGATATCGTCGGCGTGCAACCGTTCGGCTTCCCTCTGGAGCAGTCCCAGCCCACCGTCCTGAGCGGCGGCCACCTGCTGGCGCGCTGCCAGGACCGGGCCTACGTGACGATCACGGCGATGTCGATGGCGGGCAAGGCCGGCAAGCGCGCCAGCGTGTCACCGGAATCGTTCAGTCAGAGGGTCGATGGCCGGCCCGCGCGACGCCTGTACTACAAGGCGCCCAGCGGCCGCCAGAGGGAAACGCTGACCATCGTCGACGGCAGCTATGTATATGCGCTGGAGTACTGGTCGCTCGATGACAGCCAGCAAACCGGCATGGTCGGCATGCGCCGCATGGAAACATTGACGTTGCCGTAATAGCAAGGGAAATTATCTTGCAGGGACGAGCCCGGAGCAAAGCCTTGTCGGCTGTAAACGACAGCGGCCGGCGGCAAGGCTGCCGACGGCCACGTTCAGACACCGCCGCTTACATGCCCAGCGACTTGAGCAGGTCGGCGTTGTCGTCGTCTTCCGCTTCCGCGGCAGGCGCCGGGGCGGCATCCCGTTCGCGGTTCGCGAATTCGCCGTCCATCAGCGAGTCGGCATCCACTTCGCGGGAGTCGAAATCGTGCAGCTTGATGAACTCGGTACGGTCGATCGCCAGCTCCAGGTAGAAGATGTTGTTCTTTTCCGTGTAGAAGGTGACGCGGCGCATTTCCGGGCGGTCCAGCGGCGTATCGACGCTGAGCATCACCTGCTTGTTCAGCACCAGCATCTTCGGCTGGCTCTGCGTGATATTCGTCTGCAGCTCGCGCCGCACCTTGCCCGTGAAGTCGCCCACGATCTGGTTCATCAGCTCGCCCATGATGTTGGACACTTCGTCCGACGTGTAGAAGCTGGCCAGCTCCGACTTCGGCATGCCCATGTGCAACATGTAGCGCTCGTAGATTTCCATCGCCGTATCGGCGGCGAAATTGAGCACCACCAGGCCCGTGAAGCCGCCGTCGAACATCACGAAGCAGCCGATGTCCGGTTTCAGGCCGGTCTTGGTGATGCGCTGCACCATCCCGGAATAATTGACCTTGCTTTGCGTTGCCACGTTGAGCACCCGGACGACCGAGTTGCACAAACTCATCAACAAATCTTCTGTACCGTACACAACATCCTTTTCTGCATCCATGAGCAACCTCTCCTACTATTTGAAAGATGACAGCACCGTTCCCTGCCCGCCGCGCGCCGAAACTGACCGTTTCGCTCAGCAGGCGGGCGACTTCACCTTTGCATGCCTGACCGTGCCTGGCAGCACCCGCTGCCTGTTCTTTTTGCCTGTGATTGCTACCTATGCTTACATTTTTCTGTATAGAAATAAGTATCAGATGCGCAGAATACCCAGATGTAACATTTCCGTCCAGCCATACCTGCGTTTACTTGATGATCTGTGCGGAAATGCCATCGCTCGGGCAGGCAGGGCCACGGCGTCCGCGCCTCAGGCGAGCATGCCCAAGGCGCGGGGCCGCGCAGCGGCAAGCCGCGCCGCGCCGGCCGGCCCGACTGGCGGCTCGCCTTGCAGGCGGAACACTTGCACGGCCTGCGACAGCTGCGCCGCCTGGTCCTGCATGGCATTGGCCGCGGCCGCCGCCTGCTCGACCAGGGCCGCGTTTTGCTGCGTCACCTGGTCCATCTGGCTGATGGCTTCATTCACCTGTTCGATGCCGACGCGCTGCTCTTCGCTCGCATCCGTGATGTCGCCGATGATGGCGCCGAGGCGCTGGACGCTGCCGACCACGTCCTGCATGGTGGCGCCGGCCTGGTCGACGAGCTTGCTGCCCGCGGCCACCTTGTCCACCGAATCGTCGATCAAGCCCTTGATTTCCCTGGCCGCGCTGGCTGAACGCTGGGCCAGGTTGCGCACTTCCGTGGCCACGACGGCGAAGCCGCGCCCCTGCTCCCCGGCGCGCGCCGCTTCCACGGCCGCATTCAGGGCCAGGATATTCGTCTGGAAAGCGATGCCGTCGATGACGCCGATGATGTCGGCAATCTTGCGCGAGGATTCATTGATCGAGCCCATGGTCTGCACCACCTCGGCGACCACCGCGCCGCCACGGACGGCCACGGCGGACGCGGACGCCGCCAGCGAGCGCGCCGCCAGCGCATTGTCCGCGTTCTGCTTGACAGCCGCCGTCAGCTCTTCCATCGACGATGCCGTTTCTTCCAGCGAACCGGCCTGCTGCTCCGTGCGCGACGACAGGTCCATATTGCCGGCCGCAATCTCGCTCGATGCCGTGGCGATCGTCTCCGTGCCGCCGCGCACTTCGCCCACGATGCGCACCAGCGACGCATTCATGTCGCGCAGGGCAGCCATCAATTCCCCCGTCTCATCGCGCGAACGCACGATGATGCGGCTGCTCAGGTCGCCTCGCGCCACGCGCTGGGCCAGCGCCACGGCTTCGCCCAGCGGCACGGTGATATTACGCGTCAACAAGATGGCCAGCACCGCCGCCAGCAGGACGGCGACGGCGCCCCCACCCAGCAGCACCGCCGTGGTGCGCGACTTCAGGGCGGCCGCCTCGCTGGCGCGCTGGGCCAGCAGCATACTTTCCGTCGTGCCCACGTCCGCCAGCAAGGCGCGCATCGCATCCATGGCCGCCTTGCCCTTGCCAGCCTGCTCGGCCGCCACGACGGCGTCGAGGCTGCCATCGGCGGCCGCCGCGCGGCGCAGGGCGATCACGGGGTCGATGGCGCTCGCCTGCCACTGCCGCTGCGTGCGTTCCAGCACTGCCAGGCGCTCCTGCTGCGTTGGATTATCGGCCGTCAGGGCGCGGATCTTCCGCAGATGTTCGCCAAAGCTGCGCTGGCCCGCCAGCAGCGGCTCGAGCGAGCCATCCTTGCCCGTCAGGGCAAAGCCCCGCTGGCCCGTTTCGATATTGATCAGGCTTTCCAGCAAGCCGCTGGCCTCGCCCAGCACTTCATAGGTATGGATATTCACGCCATTCGCCTCGCCCAGCCGCGACAGATTCGTTTGCGCGGCGGCGACCAGTATCGCCAGCAAGGCGACGACGGCGCCAAAGGCCAGGTACAGGCGGGTGCCGATCTTTAAGTTGGACCATGCGTTGGACAATGCCATAGTGAGTCTCCATTCGGGTGGCGCAGGATGAGAATGTTGTCCAGGACAAACATCGGAGCGTCATCATAGCGATAAAAATGGAAACATTAGTTGCTTTTAGTCTACAATTTATACCTTTGCGTCTCTTTGTTGCCCCATGGATTTGTTGTCTGCCTTGCTGCTGCGCCTGGATTTTTCCGCCGATACCTTCTTCGAGGGAGCGTTCTGCGGCAGCAACCATTTCCCTGCCCAAGCCGGCACGGGCCACCTGCACCTGGTGCGGCAGGGACCGGCGACCTTCATCCATGCCGATGGCACGCGGCTGCTGGCCGACGCCCCCTCGCTGGTGTTCTACCCGCGCCCGCTGGCCCATGGGCTGGACACGGGCGGCGGCACGGCACGGCTGCTGTGCGCCACCGTCCGCCTGGCCGGCGGCGACGATGCCGTGATCGACAGCCTGCCGCCCTGGCTGCACATTCCGCTGGCACAACTGCCAGCCATGGCCGGCGTGCTCGAACTGCTGTTCGACGAAGCGCAGCACGGCGGACTGGGGCGCAAACTGGTGCTGGACCGCCTGTGCGACGTGCTGATCGTCCAGTTGCTGCGCCATGCGCTGGCCAGCGGGCTGATCTCGGCACCGCGCCTGTTCGGCCTGGCCGACGCCGCCCTCGCCAAGGCCCTGGCGGCCATGCACGAGCAACCCGGGCGCCACTGGACGGTGGCATCGCTGGCGACCCTGTGCGGCATGTCGCGCAGCCGCTTCGCGCGCCAGTTCCATGCGGTACTCGGCTGCCCGCCCGCCGCCTACCTGACGGGGCAGCGCATGCTGCGGGCCCAGGCGCTGCTCAGGCAAGGCAGGCTGGTGCAGGACGTCGCGCTGGAAGTGGGCTATGCCAGCCAGCCCGCCTTCACGCGCGCCTTCCGCGCCAGCCTCGGACAGCCGCCGCGCGACTGGCTGGCGCAGGCGGACCGGGCCGGGTCCCCGCCCTCCTCAGCGGGCGGCGGCTAGACACCGGACGGGCGCATGACGGCGTATGCGGGCACGCCTTGCGTGCGCCCCTTGTTGCGGCCTTGCCCGCGCCCCTAGAATAGGGATTTATATCAAACCTATCCGAGACGGCCGCCGGCGGCGCCGTCACGCGCAATGCAGGGAAAGACGACGATACCGATGAGTACACTTGTAGAGCTGGTCACGGAAGAAATGACGGCGGCCATCCACGCCTGGTTCGATGAAAGGCTGCAACGCACGGACCTGGAGCAATCCGTCAGGCGCACGACCTTGCAAGCAGGCATCTTCAATGACTTGATGCTCGACTACCAGCCGGGCCGCCCGATGGCCGACGATCTCGACCTGGGGCTCGATAACGACGACGCATCCCGTTTCAGGACGGCGGCGCGCCTAGAGGACGCGCACATGCGCGACGCCGTCGTGCCGCGGCTGACGGCAGTCGTACAAGCCCGCCTGGCGCCGCTGGTGGACACGCCGATGATCGATTACCGCTTCACCTGCCGAGGCAAGTTCCAGACGGCGCAGGGCAAGCTGCACCTGACCTTGCTGGAGTACGTCAACGGGGATAAACGCGAGGCCTTGCTGGAAAACATACACGCGTACATCGGGCAAAAGCTCACGCAGGGCACGCATCCGACAAAACCGCTGGAAACCTTCTTCCTGGCGCGCCACCTGCTCGACCCGCAGCTGTTCCCCCAGCCCGATGTGGCCTGGACCATCGCCCAGTACGACCGCATCCAGGCCTTGAACAAGTCCCGGCCGGACGCCTTGGCCGAGCACCGCGCCGACATCCTCCGCGCCATCACGCAATGGGCGGAAAACGTTTACCTGCCGCAATTCCATGACCGCGCGCTGTCTGCCTACCGCGCCACCGAATACACGCTGAAAGCGGGCGCGGCGCTTGACAGGCAGGCGCTGGCGCCGATCGACCTGCTGCTGTACGGCGCCGTGATGATCTTGCGCCATGACGCCAGCTACGCCAAGTCGAAGGGCCTGAAATTCCTGGAAATCGCGCGCGACCTGGGCAGCGAACGGGCCGTGCGCATGCTCGAGGAAGGCAGCGGCAGCTTCCCCGACGGCGACATCCGCCTGAACAATGCGCTGCTCGAATGCCGCGCCAACGACGTGTTTGCCACGATCAGCATCACGATTATCCGGGAAGAGGAAGCGGCGTATGCGCAGGCGCTGGCCTTCATCACGCATTTGCTCGACAACGGCTTCCCGAAAAGCTGCCAGATCAAGCTCAAGTCCAGGGTCAAGGAATACTTGCCCATCAAGGGACTGGCGAAATCCGATACCCACCGCTTCTTTGCCAACGCCCTCGCCCATGCCGGCCTGCGGCCGCAGCTGGAAGCGTATGCGCGCGCCGCCATCCTGCAATTCGAATTCTATGCGGACACGGAAGGCGAAAAGAATTGCATGCCCGGCAGCTACGCCACGTTCGGCCTGGGCTTGCTCGACGCCCGTTACTTCCCGCTGGTGCAGCACTACATGGCCAACGTCGACGAGGAACATCAGCGCGTGCAGGACCAGTTCACGGCCGCCTTTGCCGAACAACATGGCGTGACGCGCGACTCCGCGCCCGTACTGGCGGCATGCCTGCGCGCGTGCACGGACAACGCCAAGGTGAAAATCCAGGCGGAACTGGACGAGGTGGAGAAGCTGGAACTGTTCTGCCAGCAGCTGCAGGGACTGGACGGCTATCTGGTCGAGCACATGCTGTACCCGGTCTGGGGCAAGCTGGAAAAACTGGCGGCCCTGGCGCGCAAGGCGCAAGGCCGGCGCAAGGAGCTGTTACTGGCCCTGCTGGAAGCGGCCGGCAGGGCGGACGCCTAATGTGTGCAACGTTATGACTTTCACCATCTATAATGCGGGCGCTGAAGTTGCTATAAAGCATCTTTTTTGCGCCTGACATCGTATCGTGGAGAACAGACATGCATCAAACACAACACACATCGCGCGCCTTCGTGCTGGCGGCAACCGTTGCCGCCGCCGTGGCGCTGGCGCAGCCCGCCGTTGCCGCCGACACGGCCGCGGTACTGGCGCCCATGGAAGTGGCCAATCTGTACATCAAGACCATCATCAACCAGGACGAGGCCAGCGTGGCCAAGCTGAACGCCTACCTGCGCCCCACGCGTCTGGCCGGCCACCAGTCCGCCGAGTACGCCTCGTACAGCGCCCTGCAGGAGGCGAACGCGCAGTTCCCGAAAGAAACGGGCAAGCTGATCGCCGGCCTCTTCCCCGCCGCCATGCAGGCCGCCGTGACGCCGGCTGCCGAACTGCTGGCAGGAAATATCATTGCCGCCAAGAATGGCGCCGTGTGCCAGGCCACCAAGGCCGCCCCCGTGACGGTGGAAAACGGCATGCAGACGGCGGCCGTCAGCTTCGAATGCCAGGTCGTCAAGGTGCCCGTCGCCTGGGCGCCTGCCGCGCAGCAGCTGGCGAAGAGCGGCTGCAAGGTGGAGCAATGCGTGGCCGGCTTGCAGAAAATCGCCGCGACCTACACCGCTTCGCCGAAACAGGCATGGCGCGCCGTGTTTGCCGTCAGCCGCGAAAAGGACACGGAAGCATGGCGCAACGATTTTGCGCGTGAAACCTTTGATGAAATCTGGGAATACCTGTAATCACGGCCTCGTCTAAAATGGCTGCATGAACAAAGTGATACCAGTACCGCAGCCCGCAGGCTTGGCCCTGCTGCGCCTGCTCGACCCCGGCCATGCAGAAGGCGAACTGGGCCGGCAGGTGCTGGCGCAGGACCTTGCGGCCCTGCACGGCAAACAGCTGCTGGCCCTGCTGCGCCGGCTGCGCGCCGCGCAGTCCAACCAGCAGCACTACGGGGGCGCCAGCGCCGGGCAGGCGGAGCAGTTGTTCGGCGCCGCCATCGCCGCCGTCAAGGCGGAACTGGCCACGCGGCCGCACATCCCCAACAAGCAGGAAGCGAAGGCCCTGCGCCAGGCGGCGGCAAAGAAGCGCTGAGCCGGCAGCAGGCCTGGCGCCGCCGCACGCCCCGCCCTTTCTTGCCCCGCCGTGCCGCACACGGGCACGGGGCCGGGCGTCAGGCGGCCCGCCTACCGTGCGCGGCGGCGCGCCGGTGCCCTCCTATAATCAGTGCCACCCTGTTTTCACGCACTGAAAGGATCTTCCCATGCCGACGCCATTTTCCCGCCATGCGCTGCGCTGCGCCATGTTCGCCCTGGCCAGCGTGGCCGGCCTGCAGACGGCCCAGGCCCAGCAGTTCGGCCCCATCGACGCGCGCGCCGTGTGGACCGAGCGTTCGCTGTCGGCCTGCCGCAGCGAACAATCGTCCACCGCGCCCGACGTCTGCCTGCTGCGCACCATGCAGCGTGCCGGCGCCCGTCCGCAAGCCATCGCCGCCGCCCGCATGCTGGTGAAGGCGGACAAGGCCGGCTTCATTTCCGCCTGGCGCCCGCTGGGCAAGGCGGCCCTGGCCACCGTCACCTACCCGTTTCGCGCCAACACGAACGAAGGCAGCCTGCTGATCGGCAGCGATGGCGCGGCCATCGATGTCGACGAAGCCTCGCTACGCGAGGAAGACCGCGCCACGCCCGCCTGGCGCGCCTTTGCCGCCCTCCACCCCGACGCCGTGCCGTTCGCGCCCGCCGATTTTATTGGCAGCACGGCGACCGCCGACGGCGGCCAGAGCGCGCTGTTTTCCACGCCCCTGAAGAGCTGCCATGCCTGCGCCGACGATGGCGCGCTGCTGGTTGCCTACGCCATCGACAGGGACGGCATCGTGCGCGGGCGAAAACTCTTGGCGATCAAGTAATACTGTGGCAAAGATAAGATAGAATTGCTTAATGGCATGTCTATACGAGTACATGCCATCTATCCACACTTACTTATCACGGGAAAACATGCGCCGCTCTAGTCTTGCACTGCACCTCACCGCCGCCCTGCTGCTGTCCAGTACCTTCCACCTCGCCACCGCCGCTCCCGCCGTTGCCGCCAGCGCGGCCGCGCCGCTGGTCATCGGCGAAAGCTTCACCATCGATTCGCAGGCCCTGAAGGAAAAGCGCCACATCAATGTGTACATGGCGCGCGCCTGGGACACCCCGCCCGATGCCCCCTTGCCCGTGCTGTACATGCCCGATGGGGGCGTGGCCGAAGATTTCCTCCACGTCGCCGGCTTGCTGCAAGTGTCCGTTGCCAACGGCACGATGCGTCCCTTCATGCTGGTCGGCATGCAGAACACGCAGCGCCGGCGCGACCTGACGGGACCGACCGAGAATGCGGAAGACCGCAAGATCGCCCCCGTCGTGGGCGGCTCGGCGGCCTACCGCGATTTCATCCGCGATGAACTGATGCCGGAAGTCAAGCGCCGCTACCGCACGACGGGCGAGACGGCCATCGTCGGCGAATCGCTGGGCGGCCTGTTCGTGGTGGAAACGTATTTGCTTGAGCCGCAGCTGTTCGACCATTACCTGGCGTTCGACCCCAGCCTGTGGTGGAACCACGGCACCCTGCCGCGCCAGGCGGGCACGCTGCTGGCCAAGGGCAAGCCAGGCAAGCACAGCCTGTACCTGGCGTCCAGCAGCGAGGCCGGCATCGCCAGCGAAGTGCAGCGCCTGTCCGACGTGCTGCAGCGGCAGGCGCCGCCGGGCTTGCAATGGCACGTGGAAAAGATGCCGGAGGAAACACATGGCACCATCTACCACCCTGCCGCCCTGAAAGCCTTCCGCGCCGTGTTCAAGCCGCAAGCGCCGGCCAGCCAGTAAAACATGGACAAACTGTAATCTTGCGCCAGCCTCGGGCGCGGGATCGGACGAGTAAAATCGGCTGCCCTTTCCCGGCAGCCTTTTTTTTCGCCCACCCGAGTCCCCCATCATGAGCTTCTTGCAATTATTTATCCTCTCCGTCGTCCAGGGCTTCGCCGAACTGCTGCCCGTGTCCAGCTCCGCCCACGTCATCATGGCGGAAAAACTGATGGGCCTGGACCCCACCTCGCCCGAGCTGACCATGCTGCTCGTGATGTTGCATACCGGCACCATGTTTGCCGTCATCGTGTATTTCTGGAAATCCTGGCGCAGCACCTATTTCAGCTCGGCTGCCGCCTTCCGCAGCAATGTGCTGCTGCTGGCCGCCGCCACGGTACTGACGGGCATCGTCGGCTTCGGCTTGCTCAAGGGCATCACGCACGTCATGAGCAAGGATGCGCCCGGCTTTGAAATCGAACACCTGTTCGGCAATGCGACACTGATGGCGGGGGCGCTGGCCGCCGCGGGCGTGCTGATCATCGTCTCCTCGCGCCTGCAGGCGCGCGACAGCGGCACCCTGTCCATCGGCAAGGCCATGGTGATCGGCGCCGTGCAGGGCCTGTGCCTGCCCTTCCGTGGCTTTTCCCGCTCCGGCGCCACCATTTCGGCCGGCATCGCCATGGGCGTGCCGCAGCGCCGCGCCGAGGAATTCAGCTTCGCCCTGGCCGTCGTGCTGACACCGGCCGTGCTGGTGAAGGAAGGCTGGCGCTTCTACCAGGCCGTGGCGAACGGCAGCCTGGACCACCTGCAGCACGGCAACAGTGTGCTGTCCCTGCTGGGACCCAGCCTGCTGGGCATGCTGCTGTCCTTCCTGGCCGGCCTGCTGGCCTTGCGCTGGCTGTCGCACTGGCTGGAACAGGGCCGCTGGCATTTCTTTGGCGCCTATTGCCTGTTTGCTTCCTTGGTGGTGCTGTACGTAGGGTAAAATCGCCGGGTTTGCGTTAAACGCCTATCAAACCTGCTGCGCGTCGTGATTGACGGCCTGCGATGCTCACTGCCTCGGCGGCCCCGTACTGCGTACAGTTGCGCTTCTCGGGCGAACGGGGGCGCCGAGCCGCCCTTCCGCTCGCTACGGTTTTCTTCGGCGTTGTTGCTTTACTATCCAGCCATGTTTTACTGAAAGCCAACGATGAATTTCGCCGCCACCGCCGCCCTCTCGCTCGCCATGTCCACCGATGCCTTCGCGGCCGCCGTGGGCAAGGGCGCCGCCCTGCACAAGCCGCAATGGCGCGAGGCGCTGCGCACGGGCCTGATCTTCGGCGTCATCGAAGCCATCACGCCCGTCATCGGCTGGGCCCTGGGCAGCGTGGCCGCGCCCTACGTGGAAGCGTGGGACCACTGGATCGCCTTCAGCCTGCTGGGCATCATCGGCTTGCTGATGATACGCAACGCCCTCGCCGACGCCGACGAGGAAGAAGCGCCGGCGCAGTCGCATTCGTTCTGGGTGCTGGCCGTCACGGGCCTGGCCACGAGCATCGATGCCATGGTGGTGGGTGCGGGCCTGGCCTTGCTGGGGGCAAATATTGTCGTCACGGCCGCCGCCATCGGTTTTTCCACCTTCGTCATGGTGACCCTGGGCGTGATGCTGGGCCGCGTGCTGGGCACCATCGCGGGCCGGCGCGCCGAACTGGTGGGCGGCCTCGTGCTGATCATCATCGGCTGCGTGATTTTATACGAGCACATCGGCCACCCCGCCTGAGGCGCGGACCTGGAACCGGGCGCGCACGGCACGGCGGCGCGGCCCCCGGCCCGCTTTGTGCTACATTCGATACTCTGCTTTCATGTCTCGCAAGGTGACCATCATGGAAACTCTGGAGCTGATTTTTGCCTCGCTGGTGCGCACCACGGCCGAATCGATACGCGACCACCATGTCCCTTTTGCCATCAAGCACGACGAGCGCGCGTATTTCGAATGGATGGACGGGCACCCGATCAATGGTTATATCCAGGAAGCGTATCGGGAAATCGAGGAAACGGCCCAGCAGATCCGCGCCATTCGCGCCGGGTGATGACGCTTGCCGCAAGCGTCGTGACGTGCGTTGGATCGAGGTCCGAAATTGGGGTATTGATCCAGATCAAACACTCTGCTGTTCGATACGCGCAACATGGTGTGGCCCATGACAATCAGGTCGGGAGGCGGCAAACATGGATCAGCATCAAAAACACCAGATCAGGGGCTATGAATTCCATGTGGCGGGGGCGCTGGAGAAGGATGGGCGCTACCGGGGCATGATCCTGATCAGCCGGCGCGGCGACACCTTGCAGGTGTACGCCAAGCCCGTGCTGATTGAAACGCCCAGCAGCTTCAAGTCCGTGCACGCGGCCTTGATCGAAGCATCGGCATACGCCCAGGAACTCATCTATAACGGCGCCATCAAGGCGCTGTTGCCCGCGGACGGGCCCGCCAGCGGCAAGCAGGCATCGCAGCCGCCGGATTTCGTCGGCAATTGACACTGGCAAAGCCATTCGGCCACCCGGGGCGTCGCGTATAATCACGCGCTTCCTTGACGAAAGTACACAAGAATGGAATATGTGAATCTGCCGCTGGTCTTCCTGGTCGGCTGCGCCCTGATCGCCTTGCTGGCCAAGAAGAATGGCTACTCGTGGTATCTGTTCTTTTTCGCCGTGGCCGTGCCGGCCCCGCTGTTGCTGCTGGCCCTGCCCCATGTGCTGGGCGCCGACCTGGCATCGCACACGGGCGTGCGGGTGGCCGCCGCCCTGCTCTTTCCCGTGGCAGGCGTGATCGTCGCCTTGCGGCGCAGACGCTAGCCCCGCCTCAACGGGCCGGCGCGCCGTCGGCCAGGCGCCAGCCTATCGACAAGGCCACTTGCTGCGCCTCTTTTTCGTTGCTGCAATCATCATAATCGCAAGTGTCCGCATAGGCGCCGCACGCCTGGTTCTGGCTCACGTACGAGCCGACCCAGCGGCCATCGCGGCGCTGGCTGGCCGTGGCGCTGATGGTAAAACCTTTGTGGATGGTGGGATTTTCAAAAGGCATAATTCCTCCGAGGCAAGGATAACGTCAGGAACCTGACAGGCTTCCACTGTGCGCCTTGCGCCGTCCGCAGTCTGTACGTTTGATCACACTCACGCCATGCGCGCGCGCCGCCGTCGCGCCACGCGGCGATCGGGTATGATTTCGCCATGTGTGGACGATTCGATCAAAATGACACGGCGCGCGTGCTGGCGTCGTCCTTCGGCTGGACCGACGCGGTCTTCGACAGCGAGGCCGAGCCGCACCTGAACGTGTCGCCCGGCACCTACCGGCCCGTGATGCACATCCAGGACGGCGTGCGCCGGGTCGACGATGTCTTCTGGGGCTACCGCCCCGCCTGGGCAGCGGCCGCCGTGCCCGCTCCCGGCAAGAAGAAAATTCCCATCGCCATCAATGCCCGCCTAGAAAAATTGGCAAGCGCCTACTGGAAACCGCTGCTGCGCGCGGGGCGCGGCATCGTCTGCGTCGATGGCTGGTATGAATGGACGGGCGAGAAAGGAAGCAAGCAGCCGTGGCACATCCACCGCCAGGACCGCGCGCCCCTGTTCCTGCTGGCGCTGGCCCAGTTCGGCCCGTACAAATTCAACCGGGAAGAAGCGGGTTTCGTGCTGGTGACGGCCGACAGCCTGGGCGGCATGGTCGATATCCACGACCGCCGCCCCGTCGCCGTCAGCCTGGAAGACGCGCACCGCTGGCTGGACCCCGCATTGACGCCAGAGCAGGCGCTGCATTTGGCGCGCACCTGCATGCTCGACGCGGACCTGTTCGAATGGCATGCCGTCGACAATCCCCTGGTGCCGTCCGCCAAGCCGAAAGCGGCGCCACCGGCCGCGGCGCAAAGCGCCTTCGACTGGGGCAGCGACTGACTCAGGCCGGCAGGCGCGCCAGCCGGCGCCACAGCGCTTCCATCGGCCCCTGTCTGAAATGCCGCAGCCAGTAGCGGCTCAGCAGCACCTGCGCCGCCATGATCGCCACGGCCAGGCCCAGCATGCCGACGGGGCGCAAGGTGGCGCCCCAGCCCATGCCCCAGCCCTGCAGCAGCCAGGTGCCGAGCACCGATTGCAGCAGATAATTGCTCAGCGCCATGCGTCCCACGGGCGCCAGCCATGCGCCCAGCCGGCGCAGCATGCCGGGAGCGGCCAGCATCAGCGCCGCCACATAACCGGCGGCGAGCACGGGGCCGCCCGCAAACAGGCCCACTTCGAACAGGGCCGCGTCGAACACGCTTTGATACGGATCGGCCACTTGCCGCGCGATGGCGCCCGCCGCCAGCAGGTTGAACGGCAAGCCCACGCCCAGCCCCACGGCACGCACGCGCCGCCACAGGCGGCGGTGGCGCTGCGGCCGGGTCAGCCAGCCGCAGCGCACGGACAAGATGCCCAGCAAGAACAGCACGATGATATGCGGCAGCATGACGGCGGCGTACAGCAGCGAGACGAGGAAATCGTTGGCGCGCAGCCTGGCCACGGCCCACGCGCCGCCCTGCGTATAGATGGCGTAGCGGCCGGCAAAACTCTGCAGATCATGCGCCGTGTCCGGCGCGCCGCCCTGCTGGCCCACGGGAATCAACAGGCACATGAAGAGCAGGAAACCGCCCGCCACCAGCCAGGCGCGGTTGCGTATGCGGGTCAGTCTGGCGGCGGCCAGGGGCAGGATCAGCAGGCCGGCGACGGCATACGAGGTGAGCACGTCGCCGCTCCAGATGCAGAAACCGTGCAGCAGGCCGAACGCGAGCAGCCAGCGCAGGCGCCGCCGGTAAGAGGCCTGCGCCTGCTCCCAGCTGCCCAGCCGGCGCCGCAGGGAACGCGTCTGCAGGGCAAAGCCGGCGCCGAACAGATAGGCGAAGACGGGATAGAACTTGAACTGCGCCAGCGCCGCGACGCCGAAAATGACGAGCTGGTCCGACACGGGCGGCTGCGCCGGCAAGGTGCCGTAGCGCAAGGAGATGGTACCCCAGGCAAAGCCCCAGATATTCACCAGCAGGATGCCGAACACGGCAATGCCGCGCAGCACGTCGAGCTGCAGCAACCTGCCGGGCCTGGCGTGCATGGAGTTCAGGGGCGCGCCAGAGTCGGGTAGTCGCTCACCTGCAGGGTGAAGCCGGACGCATCCGATTGCAGCCGTGCCTGGCCGCCGAACGGCAGGGTGACGCGGCGGCGGATGTGGCCGAATTCGAGACCCGTCAGCACGGGCACGGGCGAGCGCTGGCGCACATAGGCCAGCATGACGTCGAAATCGTAGCCCTTGTCCATGGGGCTCAATTTATAGGCGGAAAAGTCGCCCAGCACCACCGCCTGCTGGCGCTCGAGCACGCCCGCGTGCAGCAATTGCAGCAGCATGCGCTCGACCCGGTACGGGTGTTCGTTGACGTCTTCCAGGAACAGGATGCCGCCGTTGATCTCGGGGAAATACGGCGTGCCCAGCAGGTGGACCAGCATGGCCAGGTTGCCGCCCCACAAGGTGCCCACGGTCTCGACCTGCGGATTGCCGGCTGCCGTGCCCGTCACCGTGTGCGTCGGTCCCGCCAGGCAGGACCACAGTTGATCGAGCGTAAATTGCTCGGGCTCGTCGCGCGTGAAATCGTCGCAGACCATGGGACCGGCAAAGCTGGCGCGGCCCGTCTTGGCCATCAAGCCCATGTGGAAGGCCGTAAAATCGCTGTAGCCGACGAACAGCTTGCGGCTGGCGGCCATGGCGGCAAAGTCGATCTGGGGCAGGATGCGGCTGATGCCGTAGCTGCCGCGCAGGGCCAGCACCACCTGCACGTCCGGGTCGCTTGCCGCCGCGTTCAGCTGCGCCAGGCGGCCCGCATCCGTGCCGCCGAAGCGCTGGAAGGTGTGTTCGGGATCGTAGTAAGTGTGGACGGTGGCGCCTTGCGCCTGCAGGCGGGCGATGCCGCGCGCCACGGCCGCGTCATCGGGCGCGCAACCGCCCGGCGCGACGATGGCGATGCCAATCTCAGGTGTCTTCAAAATATGCCCGGCTAGTCAAGTGGTGGGCGCGCCTAGGCTGGCTGGGAGCGCATCTGGGGCGCCATCTTACCTTGCAGATGCATATCGATCAAGGCGAGCAGGCGCTCGATCAGCTGGGGCGGCATGTCGTGCCCCATGCCTTCGATCACTTCCATCCGCGCGCCGGGAATCAGCGCCGCCGTGTCGATGCCGCAGGCGACGGGAATCAGGGGGTCGGCCGCGCCATGGATCACGAGGGCCGGGCAGCTGATGCTCGGCAACAAGGCCGTGCGCTCGCCCGACGCGGCGATGGCCACCATTTGCCGCGCCACGCCTTCCGGACAGCTGCCCCGCTCCAGCGCCGCCTCGATGCGCTGGTACAGCAGTTTTTCCGACACGGGATAGGCGGGACTGCCGATGACGCGCACGGTGGCGGCCATGTGGGCCATCAGCTCGGCACGGCTGGCATTGCGTTTCGGACGCTGCAACAGCGCATTGCGCGCGGCCCGCGTGGGGCCGGGCAAGCCGCGCCGGCCGCTGCTCGACATGATGGACGTCAAACTGAGCACCTGCTGCGGCGCGCGCGCCGCCATCACTTGCGCGATCATGCCGCCCATCGACACGCCAATCACGTGCGCCTGCGCGATGCGCAGGGCCGCCAGCAGGCCCAGCGCATCGTCCGCCATGTCATCGAGGGTATAGGAGGTTTTCAGGGGCCAGCCCAGCAAGTTTTTCACGTAGGCCAGCGGCAGATACGGCTTGCCCGCCAGCGCCATCTTGCTCGACAGGCCGCTGTCGCGGTTGTCGAAGCGCACCACCCGAAAGCCCTGCTCGACGATGCCTTCGACGAAGTCGGCGGGCCAGGCAATCAGCTGCATGCCCAGGCCCATGACCAGCAGCACGCACGGATCGTCCGGGTTGCCGTGGCTTTCATAAGCTATATTGAGGCCGTTCGCCATGATGGTTGCCATGATTGCCTCTCTTCAGGAACCAGCACGCAGACACGATCGCTGCGGCCTTGCGATCAGCATACCACTATTGTGCTTCAGACATGAGGCCGGCACGCGGCACCCACACTGAAGTGTTGCTCTGCTCGCACATGACATTGGCTACGGCGTATCGCTGCGGCTCTGCCATGTGCTGATACTCATCAACTTGCAAAAAACCTTATTTTGCCTTTGGCAGACTATCGGCCAGGTCCACCCAGCTTTGCGGCTGCGGCTTGCCCCGCTCGCGCACGCCGAAGAAGGAGACCACTTGCGTGCCGTCGTTGTCGAAGAATTCGACGGAGGTGACGCCGCCCCGCTTGACGACCCAGCCGCTGCGCAGGGCCGTGTCGCGGATGTGCAGGTTGAAGTCCGGGTCCAGCACGTTGAAGAAGCCGCCTGCGGCCATGGTTTTCCCGATCTTGCCGCTGTAGATCTGCGTCAAGCCCTCGTTGCCCAGGAACACCATGATGCCGACCTTGTCCTTCGCCGCGTTTTCCAGCAGGGTGCGCAGCGCTTCGGGCGTCACGCGCTCGACCACGCCGGCCGGCGCCAGGCGCAGCGCCTGTTCGCGCGACAGGTGGAATTCGCGCATGATCTGCGCGAACTGGTGCACGTCCGTCATGTCTTTCCAGGCCAGCTGGAATTCCTTGACGTCGATCTCGCTATCGGGTTTTTCCGCCGCCTTCGGCGCCACGGCCAGCACGTTCAATTCCGCGCTCTGCTGGGGCATGCGGAAGGTCGCCACCAATTTGTCGTAGACGGCCACGCCCGCTTCGTTGCGCAGGTAGATCTTGTGCACGGCCGTGCCGTTGGCGTCAAAAAACTGCAGGCTGCGCGTCGGCTTGCCGTCGCGGCCGGGCTGGACCACGGCAAACGCGTATTTCCAGTGATCAAAATGGAAGCGCAGGTCGATCTGGCCGCCCAGGTAGCCGCCGGCGATGTTGCGCTGGCGCGCCTGCGTTTCCGGGTCCTGTTTCGCGTCGGCCTGTTCCGACTTGTCGCCCGCCTGCTTGAACTTGCTGGCGATGCCCGTCGTCTCGATGACGCCGTTTTCATTGCGCGTGATGGCTTGCACGAGGCCCAGGTCCAGCGCGGCGCGCATGATTTCGCGCGGGCCGTTGCCGTCGGCCTGCAATCGCGTGACGCCATTGCCGATGTTGGTTGCCAGCAATTGCGCTTCCGACACGCCCAGCGCGCGGGCCGCGTCGCGGATCTGCAGCTTCGGCTGCTCCGTGCGCAAGGTGGACCAGCGTTCCGCCAGGGTGGCTGGGGCCGCGTATGCGTTGGCGATCAGCAGGCTGCCTAGCAGGGATAGAACGAGTTTGGATAACTTCATAGAGTGACCATTCAATCAAACATGGAAAAAAAGAGGCGCAGGCGCGCCTCCCCGGTGAAACCTAGAAATTGACGCTCAGGCTGGCCGCCACGTTGCGGCCCGGCTTGGCATAGCGCTCGATCTCGGCGCGGCTGGCGGCCGTGGTGCCGGCGGCCAGGCTGCGCGCGGCGGCATAATCCCAGTACTTGCGATCCGTCAAGTTGTACACGCCGACGATGAGCTTCGCGTTCCTGTGCACGTTCCAGTACGTCGACAGGTCGAAGATGGTGTACGACGGCACGGTGAAGCGCGGCGTGGTGACGCCCAGGATGATATCGTCCGGCGCCTGTTTCTCGCCCGCATGCAGGGCCGTCAGTGCCAGGCCGAACAGCTGGTTCGCATGGTCGTAGCCGAGGCTCAGCGACGTCTTGGCCGGCGCCACCGAGGCCAGGCCGGCGCTGTCGCCCGTCTGCGTATTGAAGGAGCGGCCTTTCGCCACGCCCGTGCCCAGGTCGACGTGGTAACCCTGCATGACCGGCGCCCAGGCGCCCAGTTCGGCGCGCAGGGTCAGCTCGGCGCCCCAGGTGCGCGCATTGCCGATGTTTTCCGGGCGATACAGGCCCCAGCTGAGGGTCGGGTAATTCACCGGATCCGGCGCTTGCGCCACGTACTCGATCATGTTCTTGTATTGCGTCTGGTAGACGGAGGCATGCATGCTCAAGCCCCGGGCAACGTCGCCCTTCAGGCCCAGCTCGTAGGCATTGCTGGTTTCCTTGCGTAAATTGGCGTTGCCCAGGATGGCGTAGCCGGCGCCCGTGCCCGTATAGCTGAAGGAATCGTAGGTGCCCGTGCGTTCGGCCGCCGTCGGCAGGCGCGTGCCGCGCGTATAGGTGGCGTAGGCGTTTATTTGCGGCAGCACTTCCACCGACAGGCTCAGGCTTGGCGTCAGGTAGGTATCGCTCTCCGTGCGCACTTCCTTGGCCGCGTCCGGCACGGCGATCACGTAGTTTTGCAGGTTCTTCGGCTCCAGCTTGCGGTAATCGGCACGCAGGCCCGGCGTCAGCACGGCCTTCTTGCCAGCCAGGTTGAAACTATAGTCATCGCGGGCATACAGCGCCACCTTGGTGCTGTCCATGTCGGCCATGCGGTTCTTGCGCGTGATCTGGTGCTCGCCCGTGGCGATCACCGTGCGGTCTTCCACCCAGGGGCGGCGCGATTCGGTCTGTTCCAGCTGCACGCCATACACCAGCGCATTGTCGGCGTTGAGCTGCTTGAACGCTTCCGACGTCAGGCCGATGCTGTCGTTCTTGAAAGTGGTGTCGATGGCGCGCTGGTACTGCTTGCCGCCCGTGATGTAGCGGGCATTCGTCTTGTCGTCGACCTTGGCGTTCTGGATATAGACTTTCGAGGTCAGGCGGTCGAACAGGGCGAAATCCTTGAGCACGATGTCATGGCCCAGGCTGACGCGGGTGCGTTTGGTGGTGGAATCCTGTTTCACGCCGTCAGGATACGAAGCGCCCGCCTTGTTGTCGACATCGCGCTTGTTCTTGCGCTCGAACATGTCGACCGTCAAGTCCAGCTTCTGTTCACCCGGCAATGCCCAAACCAGCTTCGACAGCAAGGCATTCGAATGCCAGTCGTCCGGATTGACGGGGGCGCTGCCGCGGCTGTCCAGCTGCTCGCCGTCCCGGTGCACATAGACGGCCAGGCCTTGCAGCTGGTCGCCGATCTTCGCCGCGCCCGTCAAGGTATGCGCATTGCTGCGGTCGGCCGTGGCGCGGCCATATTTATAGGCCACGTAATGGTCCACGCCTTCGCCCAGGTAATCCTCGGGCGACTTGGTGATGAAGGCCACGCCGCCGCCCAGGCCGGGACTGGCGCCGCTGACGGCCGTCGTGCCCGAATCGATGCGCACTTCGCGGAAGGTTTCAGGGTCGAAATAATCACGGCCCGTGGCAAAGGCGTTCAAGGTCTGCCCGTCCGGCTTCGGCGCGGCGTCCGGCAACGCAATGCCGTCCACGTCCAGGCTGACCCGGTTGCCTTCCAGGCCGCGGATGTTGTAGCCCGTGTTGCCCGAACCGTCCCACACGTTACCGGCGCCCGATGCGGCCATGGGTGCGCTGATCAATGGCAGGTAGCGCACGATGCCGCCCATGTCCGTCACGCCGCGCTTTTCCAGGTCTTCGCCGCTGATCACGGTCTTGGTGCCGGCGCGGCGCTCGTAGTCCTGCTTGGCGTTCACGACGATTTCCGGGAAGACGGGCAGCCTGGCAGGCTCCTGGGCGGCCGTGCCCGCATTGACGGCGGCGGCCGTTTGCGCGACGGCGGGCAGCAGGGGCGCGGCGAACAGGCCCAGCAACGCGGCGCGCAGCACCAGGTTATGGCGGCGGACAGGCAGGCGGGGTGAGGATACGACGGGGGCAGCGGAGCGCTGCGGAAGCACAGTAGTCATGATGATCCGGTCTCAGAGTAAAGGCTGGCTCTTGAACCCGGATCGATAACGAAAGTGTTAACGATGCATAAGGAAAGTTTGCTGGCGAAAACAATACTGTAACACGAATCATTCTCATTTGAGAATGACAATTGGTCTAGACAGATGTTATTTCGCAACAATTATAAAAATGCCAGCCGGGATGGCTGGCAAGGCGTGGCTGGCATCCTGGCAAGGCCATGGCGGCCCTGCCCGGCCCTGCCCGGCGTCAGGCGGCCGGATTGGCCAGCTTGCGAGCTTCCGCCTGGGCGCGGCGGCGCTCGGCGAAGAAGCGGCGCAGGAAGGCGCCGCACTCGTCGGCCAGCACGCCCCCGGCGATGGCCGTCTGGTGATTCAGGGCCGGCTGCTCGAACAGGTTCAGCACGGAACCGCAGGCGCCCGTCTTCGGGTCGCCGGCGCCGTACACGACGCGGGCCAGGCGGGCATGCAGCATGGCGCCCGAGCACATCACGCACGGTTCCAGGGTCACGTACAGCTCGCAGCCGGGCAGCCGGTAGTTGCCCAGCTTCTCGGCGGCCGCGCGCAAGGCCATGACTTCCGCGTGCGCAGTCGGATCGTGGCGGCCGATGGGCTGGTTGTAGCCCACGGCGATGACTGCGCCATCCTTGACGACGACGGCGCCGACGGGCACCTCGCCCAGGTCCCACGCGTGCTGCGCCTGTTCCAGGGCCAGCTGCATGTAGCGCGCGTCGTCCGCATGCACGGCTGGCACGGCGCTGTCAGGCGTGTCAGTCATCGGTCACTTCTGCCCAGCAGTTCGGCGTTTCATGCAGCACCAGCTTATGCAGGTGCAAGCCCGTGCCGAAGTGGTCGGTAAATGCCGCCTTGAGGATCTCGAAGGCGATGCGCGCGAGGTTTTCCACGGTCGGGATGCGGTCGATGACGACGGTCTTGTGGTCGGGCAGGCTGGCCAGGAAGTCGCGCACGGCCGTGTCTTTCTCGTAGACGAGGAAGGCGTGGTCCCAGACGTCGACCAGGTGCTGCTTGGCCAGGGTTTTCACGTCGGAAAAGTCCATGATCATGCCATTGTCGGAATTGCCTTCCGCTTCGATGACCTGGCCCACGAGGGTGATTTCCACCGTGTAACGGTGGCCGTGCAGGTTGCGGCACTGGCTTTTGTGGTCGGGAATGCGGTGGCCCGCGTCGAATTCGAGCTTGCGTGTGATAGTCAGCATAGGTGTTGTTAAGGGATTTGCAGGAGTTTATGGGTTTGCAGGCTCAGCTTCCACTTCGGGTTGCTTTTGCACGTCTCGATGGCCAGCTTCATGTTCTGCGCGGCCAGGGGGCCATCCATCGCCTGCACGAAGAAATTCTCGAAATCGAGGCCTTCGTAGGCGGCCAGGTCTTGCTGGAACTGGGGAATGACCACCTTGATTTCATTGCCTTTGTGCACGACGAGGGTCGAACCCATCTTCGGGCTGACGCAGATCCAGTCTACGCCGGGGGGCACGGGCAAGGTGCCGTTGGTTTCGATGGCGATGGTAAAGCCGACCGCGTGCATGGCGTCGATCAGGGCCGTATCGAGCTGCAGCAGCGGTTCGCCGCCCGTAAACACCACGTATTTGCTCGGCGCGTAGCTGGCCGGCCACAGGCTGTCGATCAGCGCGGCCAGCTCCTCGGGCGTCCTGAACTTGCCGCCACGTTCGCCATCGGTGCCGACGAAATCCGTGTCGCAGAACTGGCAGACGGCCGTGGCGCGGTCGCTTTCGCGGCCCGTCCACAGGTTGCAGCCGGAAAAGCGGCAAAATACGGCCGGACGGCCCGCGTGCGCGCCTTCGCCCTGCAGGGTGTAAAAAATCTCTTTGATGCTATAAGTCACTGTATTTCCTAAGAGCTGGCTGGCGCCGCCGCGCAGGACGGGCGCATGGGTGCAGGCGCGCCCGGCGCCGGACGCATGGCCGGGGCAGCAAAAGCCGATTGACAACCCTCTATTATATGCCGCCGCGACACTTCCCGTGCAAATGCCGCGCCTGCCGCCCGGCACGACAAAAAACGGCAAGTAAAAGTTGCAGAAAAAAGCGGCAAGCATGCAACACTGCCGCCGCCATCTGCGAGGTTTTTGCGTTTAGACAATATGCATGACTTCAAGCCAATATATTTTCCATCATGACATTGCCTGATGGAAAACATTTTTGGGAGCGCGCAATGATGCAATACAGCACACGCCTGCCGGTGCGCCTGGGCCTGCTCGCCTGCCTGGCGGCGGGCGCCACCCTGTCCCTGCAGGCGGGCCAGGCGGCCGAACCGCTGGCGCAGGCGGCCACGCCGCTGAACCTGGCGACGGCCTGCGCCGTCCTGCTGGGGTTGCTGGCCTTGCTGCTGCTGTGGCGCCAGCACCGCCTGGCCGCCCGCCTGCGGGTGCAGGAACAGCTGCGCGCCAGCGCCGAACAGGGCCGCATGGCCTGCGAACAGCAGAAGGCGCGCGAACAGGAGCGCCTGCGCATCGGGCGCGACATCCACGACGACCTGGGCCAGCACCTGCTGACCCTGAAGATCGACCTCTCCATGCTGCAGATCGGCCTGTCCGCCACGGCGCCGCCGCTGGCGCAGAAACTGGCCCTGATCGCGCGCAATGTCGACCTGAGCATCGCGGCGCTGCGCTGCGTCATCCACGACCTGCGGCCACCGGCCCTCGAGCATGGCCTGCAGGCGGCCGTCGATGGCTTGCTGGCCGAGTTTTCGCGCAGCACCGGCATCGCGTGCGACTACGCCGGCGGGGGCGCGCTGGCGGACGGGGCTGCGGGCGCGTACGACGCCCTGCTGTACCACGCGCTGCAGGAGTCGCTGGCCAATATCGCCCGCCATGCGCAGGCGACGCAGGTGCGCGTGGGACTGCGCCGCCACGCCGCCACCCTGGAATTGCGCGTCAGCGACAATGGCATCGGCATGCCGGCCAGCACGCGCCTGGGCTGCGGCTTGTCCGGCATGCACGAGCGCCTGGCCTGCGCGGGCGGCTGCCTGCACATCGACAGCCGCAGCGGCAGCGGCACCACCCTGCAGCTGACCGTGCCGCTGCCGGCGGCGCCGGACGGAACGGCCAGCCATTGCTGACAATATTGCTCAATATCAACACTTCCCGCCCTCCACGCTGCATCATGGCCATCGGGCACACCCATACACGTCGAATAAGGATGCTTTCATGCCGGACAGCCACGCACCTGCCAGCGCATCGCCGCATGGGGAAACCCAGGGTTTCGCCGTCAAAATGATGGAATTGCTGGTCGTGCCGACCTTCGTGCTCGATGTGCATGGCACGGTGATGATCTGGAACCGCGCCTGCGAACAGCTGACGGGCGTGCCGCCCGCCGAAGTGCTGGGCACGCGCCAGCCGGGACGCTGCTTTTACAACGACGAGCGCGCCACCCTGGCCGACCTGCTGCTGGCCGGGCGCAGCGGCGACGGGCGCGCCCTGCAGGCGCAGCAGCAATACCGCAGCGGCACGGGCGACAACCTGTGCGCGGAAAACTGGTGCGACATGCCGCGCACGGGACGGCGGCGCTACCTGGCCGTCGATGCCAGCCCCCTGTACGGCAACGGCGGCGAACTGATCGCCGTGGTGGAAACCCTGCGCGACATGACCGATGAAAAGCGCGCCCACGCGGAACTGGAACGCCTGGCCACGCGCGACGGCCTGACGGGCCTGGCCAACCGGCGCTGCTTCGACGACACCGTGCACGCGGAATGGCAGCGCGCCCGGCGCCAGCGCCAGCCCCTGTCGCTGCTGATGGTCGACGTCGACAATTTCAAGGAATACAACGACAGCCACGGCCACCAGGGCGGCGACCTGTGCCTGCGCAAGGTGGCCGGCGCCGTGGCCAGCGAAATGCGCGCCAACGACCTCGTGGCCCGCTATGGCGGCGAGGAATTCGCCGTCATCTTGCCGAACCAGTCGCTCAAGGGCGCGGCCATCGTCGCCGAGCGCATCCGCCAGCGCGTGGAACGGCTGCAACTGCCGCGCAAGCGCGCCGACGGCGCCTGCGTCACCGTCAGCATCGGCGCCGCCACGGCCCTGCCCGGGCCGGGCACGGAGCTGGGGCAGCTGATCCACACGGCCGACTGCGCCCTGTACCGCGCCAAGCACCTGGGCCGCAACCGCATCAGCCTGCCGGAAGCGACGCTGACCTGAACGCGTCCGCCGGCGGGGCCGCCACGCGGCCGTCCGGCGCGCTCCGGCCCGCCCTCCCCCTATGCACGGCGGCGCGAATATTCTATGCTGTGGCGTTGCACTTTCATAACATCACAAAAAGAAGGAGCCTTCGTGTCAAGAATCATGCCCGCCCTACTACCCGCCTTCGCCCTGGCCCTGTCGGCCATGGCCTCGTCCAGCCTGGCCCAGCAGACGGCCAGCACCGCGCCGGCCGTCGCCAAAAGCGCCGCCGCCAGCAAGGCTGACCTGCTGCCGTTCAAGGCCACGGAAAAAACCCTGGCCAACGGCTTGAAAATCATCATCGTGCCCACGGGCTTCCCGAACATCGTCTCGCTGCAGATTCCCGTGCAGACGGGCTCGCGCAATGAAGTGGAGCCGGGCAAGTCCGGTTTCGCGCATTTCTTCGAGCACATGATGTTCCGCGGCACCAAGGCCTATCCGCCCGAGAAATACCAGGAAGTCATCACCAAGGCGGGCGCGCGCCAGAATGCCTACACGAGCGACGACCTGACCAACTACCACACGACGTTTGCCAAGGATGACCTGGAAACCGTGCTGAAGGTGGAAGCGGACCGTTTCCAGCACCTCGACTATGCGGAAGACGCGTTCAAGACGGAATCGCGGGCCGTGCTGGGCGAGTACAATAAGAACAGCGCCAATCCCGTCTCGAAACTGTTCGAAGTGATGCGCGACAGTGCCTACACGACGCACACCTACAAGCACACGACGATGGGCTTCATCCAGGACATCGAGGACATGCCGAACCAGTACGCATACTCGAAGGTCTTCTTCGACCGCTGGTACCGTCCCGAGCGCACCACCATCATCATCGCCGGCGACGTCGACCCGCAGAAAGCCATCGCCCTGGTGGAAAAATACTGGAGCGGCTGGCAGCGCGGCAAGCAGCAGGCGGCCGTGCCCGTGGAGCCAAAGCCGCATGGCCCCGTCTACAAGCACGTGGCCTGGCCCACGCCGACCCTGCCATGGGTGGCCGTCGGCTTCCATGCGCCCGCGTTTTCCGTAAAGGACAAGGACCAGGCGGCCCTGGCCACCCTGCTGTCGCTGTCGTTCGGCCGCACGTCGCCGCTGTATAAACGCCTGGTGCAGAACGAGCAGAAGGTGGATCAATTGTTCGACATGACGCCGGACCGGGTCGACCCGACCCTGGCCGTGATCGGCGCGCGCGTGAAGAACATCGATGACGCCGTCTACGTGCGCGATGCCATCCTGAAGACCGTGGCCCAGCTGCGCGACACGCCGGTGAGCGACAAGGACCTGGCGGATGCCAAGTCGGCGGAAAAATACGGCTTGATCCGCTCGCTGGACAACACGGAGCAGATCGCCGGCACCCTGGCTTCCTTCGTGCATTTCGACCGCTCCTACGCCACCATCAACCAGTACTACCGCCTGATCGACACGCTCACGCCGGCCGACCTGCAGGCGGCCGCGCGCAAGTACCTGACGGACGACGGCCTGGTGGTGACCACCCTGTCGCACCAGCCGATGGCCGAAGCCATCGCCGCCACGCCGAAGCTGGCCAGCCTGCTGCCGGCCGCTGCCACGACGAAATTCGACGTGCTGGTGCAAAAGTCCGCGCTGCCGCAGATCCGCTACAAGCTGCTGTTTACGGCCGGTTCCGCGCAGGACCCGCAGGGCAAGGAAGGCCTGGCCGCGCTGACGGCCGCCATGGTGGCGTCCGGCGGCTCGTCCGAGCGCAAGATCGACGAAGTCAACGCCGCCCTGTTCCCGCTGGCCGGCAGCTTCAGCCAGCAGACGGACAAGGAAATGACGACGTTTACGGGTTCCATCCACAAGGATAACTGGGCCCAGTTCAACGCCATCGCCCTGCCCCTGCTGCTCTCGCCGGGCTTCCGCGAGGACGACTTCCGCCGCCTGAAGGATGCGCAAAAGAACGCGCTGCTGCTGGACCTGAAGGACAACAACGAGGAGGAATTCGCCAAGGAGCGCCTGCAGACGAACGTGTATGCGGGCACGCCCTACGGCCACCCCGTGCTGGGCACGGTGGCCGGCATCGACGCCATCACCCTGGACGACGTGAAACAGTTCTGGAAGACGGCCTACGCCCAAGGCGCCGTCAAGGTGGGCATTTCCGGCGACGTCTCCGACGCCATGACGGCGTCGCTGACGCAGGCGCTGGCGACACTGCCGGCCGGACCGGGCCTGCCGGCCACGGTGAAACCGGCCGGCCACAAGGCGCACGGCCTGGAAGTGGAAATCCTCGAGAAAAACACGCGTGCCACGGCCATTTCCTTCGGCCTGCCGCTGGACGTGAACCGCACGCACCCGGACTTCCCCGCCCTGTGGCTGGCGAAGACGTGGCTGGGCGAGCACCGCGCCTCGAATTCCTACCTGTACCAGCGCATCCGCGAAATCCGCGGCATGAACTATGGCGATTATGCCTACATCGAAGCGTTCCCGCGCGGCATGTACCAGTTCTTCCCGAACCCGAACCTGGGCCGCAAGGCGCAGCTGTTCGAGGTATGGATCCGTCCCGTGGCGCCGGACAATGCCCATTTCGCCCTGCGCGTGGCCCTGACGGAGCTGGGCAAGCTGATCGACAATGGCCTGACGCAGGACGATTTCGCCACCACGCGCGACTACCTGATGAAGAACGTGTTTGTCATGACCTCGACGCAGGACCAGCAGCTGGGCTACGCGCTCGACTCGCAATGGTATGGCACGCCGGAGTTCACCAAGCTGATGCGTGACGGCTTGTCGAAACTGACGCTGCAGGACGTCAACCGCGCCATCAAACAGCACCTGTCGGCGAAGAACCTGAACGTGGTGATCGTGGCCAAGGATGCGGCCGGCCTGAAGGAAAAGCTCGCCAGCGACGCCTTCTCGCCCATCAAGTATGACGGCAACAAGCCGCAGGCCCTGCTCGATGAAGACAAGGTCATCGGTGCGATGAAACTGGGCATCAAGCCCGAAGCCATCGTGGTGACGCCGGCGGCGCAGGCCTTCGCCAAGTAAGGCAGGCGGTTCCCGCCTGATCTGCCGCAACAGGGCGGATCAGGCGGGCAGCGGCGTGCCCTGCGCCGCAGGGGGCGGCATTCAGCCGATGGCCGCCGCCCTGGCCCGCGCCGCGTGCAGCTTGCGGAAGCTGTCGATGAGGCGCTGGTGGCGCTCCAGCCCCTCGAGCTGCATGCTCGTCGGCGTCAAGCCATGGAAGCGCACGCTGCCATCCACGGAACCGAGCGCCGCATCCATGCGCGCGTCGCCAAACATGCGGCGGAAGTTGACGGCGTAGTCGTCCAGTTCCAGCTCCTCGTCGAGCACCACTTCCAGCACCACGTTCAAGGCCTGGTAAAACAGCTTGCGTTCGACGGAGTTGTCGTTGTACTGCAGGAAGGCCCCCACCAGCTCGTGCGCCTCTTCAAATTGCTTCAAAGCAAGGTTGATCAGCAGCTTCAATTCCAGCACCGTCAGCTGGCCCCAGTCCGTATTTTCATCGAACTCGATACCGATCAGGGTGGCGATGTCGCCATAATCGTCGAGCTCGCTGTTTTCCAGGCGGTCCAGCAGCGCTTCCAGGCTGGCATCGTCCAGGCGGTGCAGGTTCAGCACGTCGGCGCGGAACAGCAGCGCCTTGTTGGTATTGTCCCAGATCAGATCTTCCACCGGATACACCTCGGAATAGCCGGGCACGAGGATGCGGCAGGCGACGGCGCCCAGCTGGTCGTACACGGCCGTGTACGCCTCCTTGCCCATGTCCGCGAGGATGCCAAACAGGGTCGCCGCCTCCTCGGCGTTCGAGTCGTCGCCGTGGCCGGAGAAATCCCACTCGACGAAGTCGTAATCGGCCCTGGCGCTGAAGAAGCGCCACGAGACGATGCCGCTCGAATCGATGAAGTGCTCGACGAAGTTGTTCGGCTCCGTCACGGCTTCGCTGGCAAAGGTCGGCTGCGGCAAGTCGTTCAAGCCTTCGAAGCTGCGCCCCTGCAGCAATTCCGTCAGGCTGCGCTCGAGCGCCACCTCGAAGCTCGGGTGCGCGCCGAACGAGGCGAACACGCCGCCCGTGCGCGGATTCATCAGGGTCACGCACATGAGCGGATACACGCCGCCCAGCGACGCATCCTTGACCAGCACGGGGAAGCCCTGCTCTTCCAGCCCGGCGATGCCGGCCAGGATGGCCGGGTATTTCGCCAGCACTTCCTGCGGCACGTCGGGCAAGGCGATCTCGCCTTCGATAATTTCACGCTTGACGGCCCGCTCAAAAATTTCGGACAGGCACTGCACCTGGGCTTCGGCCAGGGTATTGCCGGCGCTCATGCCATTGCTGACGTACAGGTTTTCGATCAGGTTGGACGGGAAATACACGGTCTCGCCGTCCGAGTGGCGCACGTACGGCAGCGAGCAGATGCCGCGCGCCGCATTGCCGGAGTTGGTGTCGACCAGGTGCGAAGCGCGCAGCTCGCCATCGGCATCGTAGACGTCCAGGCAATAGGCATCGAGGATTTCCTGCGGCAGCGCATCGTTGCGGCCGGGCTGGAACCAGCGCTCGTCCGGGTAATGCACGAACGGCGCGTTGGCGATGTCCTCGCCCCAGAACGCGCCCGCATAGAAATGGTTGTTGTTGAGGCGTTCGATGTACTCGCCCAGGGCCGAGGCCAAGGCGCTTTCCTTGCTGGCGCCCTTGCCGTTGGTGAAACACATGGGCGAATGGGCATCGCGGATGTGCAGCGACCACACGTTGGGGACGATATTGCGCCACGACGCGATTTCGATCTTGATGCCCAGGTTCGCCAGCACGCCCGACATGTTCGCGATGGTCTGCTCCAGCGGCAAGTCCTTGCCCGGGATATAGGTACTCGCCGCGCCAGCCGGATTGAGCATCAGCAAGCCCTGGGCATCGGCGTCCAGGTTTTCCACCTCTTCAATGACGAACTCGGGGCCGGCCTGCACCACTTTTTTCACCGTGCAGCGCTCGATCGAGCGCAGGATACCCTGGCGGTCCTTGGCCGAGATATCCGCCGGCAATTCGACCTGGATCTTGAAAATCTGCTGGTAGCGGTTTTCCGGGTCCACGATATTGTTTTGCGACAGGCGGATATTTTCGGTGGGAATATTGCGCGTTACGCAATACAACTTCACGAAATACGCTGCGCACAGTGCCGAAGATGCCAAAAAGTAATCGAACGGACCGGGCGCCGAACCATCGCCCTTGTAGCGGATGGGCTGGTCGGCGATGACCGTGAAATCATCGAACTTGGCTTCGAGACGCAGCTTGTCGAGAAAGTTGACTTTAATTTCCATGGGTGATTCCAAACCTGTACTTGAGTAAATTAGGCGCTATTATCCGTGCTTTCGGCCGCAGCGCATAGGCGCGCGGTTTGCCGGGCGTTGCGCGGCCTTACTCGAAGGGATTGGCCACCGACGTCACGACGGGCGGCGGCAGCTGCGCCGGTAGGTCCCGCTTTTCGAGCTGCGCCACGACATCGGCGAGCAGCGTTTGCAGCTGTTTTGCCAGCGCCAGGCCCGGCTTGTCCAGGGTCAGGTCGATGTCGCCGCTGATGCTGATGCGGTCGACGCGGTTTTCGATGGTCAGGCCGCCGATGTCGAGCACATCGCTTTCATTGGCGTAGGGAACGAATTTCTTTGCGCACATACAGTGTCCTTTCAAGTGGGTTTATTTCCTGGACTTGCTATTGACCTTGGGCAAACTCAGCATGCGCAGCTTCTGCTGCCGCGTCAGCGACGGTAACAGATCGATGCCGATCCTGTCTTCCAGTTGCGCAATGCTCAGTACCTCATACGTCTTGGTGTCCACGTTTTCGATGAAATACGCGGCGCCGGCACGCTGGCGCGGGCTGTACACGGCCTTGTACAGATGGCTGGGCACGATCACCCGGCCCACCTTGCGCAGGTTGCCGCCGATGAAGGCCGGCCCCGTGATCACGTACAGGTCGCCTTCCTTCTTCGCCATCTTGCGCACGGCGCCTTCGATGCCGGCCCACACATAGCGGTTGTTGCGCGCGTCCTGCGGCACCATGTTGGCCAAGGTAAAGCTGTCGCGCTGGCTCTGGCGGTCCGGCATGTCGCCGTTCGGCGCCATGTGGCCGCGGTCGAAGCCGCTGCGGGCATAGTCGGCCAGTTCGGCGCGCTGGGCGGCGGGCAGCTTGCGTTCCGCATGGAAGGAGTTTTCGCGCGACAGGTCCTGCGCCGCTTCCAGATTGTCCGCCGTCAAATGCTCGGCCGACCACAGGGGCGTGCGCGTAATACCCGAATGCATCACGCCAAACACGTTGTAACACAGTTCCTGCGTCGCCACGTCCAGCTTGGGGTTGGTGATTTCCGGCTTGCGGCCATCGACGTAATGGGCGGGACAGGCGGCGGCCTGCGCCAGGTTCGCGGCAAAGGCCGAGGCCAGCAAGCCGCACGCCAGGGTCAGCCTGGCGATCGTTCCTTGAATCATATTTCCCTTTGAAATCTTTGCAGGCCAGCATTCTAGCGGACGCCGGCCCCCGTCACAAACCTGGCGTGCGCGCCCGCGCGGGGCGGCGCGCGGTCCGCAGGCGACATGGCGCAAATAAAGCCCGACGGCTCGCGCAAAGGCATTCTTATCTGCTAAGATTGCCCTGATTTGTTCGCATCGACCATTCAAGATTTGGAGAGCATATGATCAAAAAAACCCTGCTGCTGATCGTCGTCGTCGTCGCCGCCATCCTCGGCTATGCCACCACCAAGCCCGACACGTTCAGTGTCCAGCGCGAAATCACCATCAAGGCCCCGCCCGAGAAGATCGCCGGCCTGATCACGGACTTCCACTACTGGGCCGCCTGGTCGCCATGGGAAAAGCTCGACCCGGGCATGCGCCGCACGTTCACGGGCCCCGCCAGCGGTCTGGGCGCGCAGTATGCGTGGCAAGGCAATGACAAGGTCGGCGCCGGCCGCATGGAAATCACGGAAGCGGCCCAGCCCGAGCGCACCGTCATCAAGCTGGACTTCCTGAAACCGTTCGAAAGCCATAACACCACCACCTTCAGCATGACGCCCGATGGCGATGGCACGAAGGTCAACTGGACCATGACGGGTCCCAGCCCCTACGTGAGCAAGGTCATGACGGTCTTCGTCAGCATGGACCGCATGATCGGCAAGGATTTCGAAAAAGGCTTGAACAACCTGAAAACGGCGGCGGAGCGCTAAGCCCGCCTGCCGGCAGCAGAAACAGGGCCCGCGCGGCCCTGTTTTTTTTATGGAGGCGCCATCAGAACTGCTCGATCCACGCCGCCAGGTGGTCGGGCGTGAGGGCCGGTTCGGCCTGCGCCAGCTTGGCCTGCAAGCCCTGCTCCCCTTTGCTCAGCTGCAAGGACCAGCCGCGCCGCGCCAGCCACAGCAGGCTGGCCAGCCAGAACGAATGGATGGCCGACACGGGCGTGGTGGTGGGCGTTTCCAGGAACTCCGTCAGCAGGCGCCCGTCGAGGAACAGCGCCGTGCCGCCCTGCTTCTGCAGCGCCGGCCCGAACACGGGCAGGAGCATGTCGATGGCCTGTTCCACGCCGCGCCCCGGGTGGTCGCGCTCGAGCGCGTCGAGCTGCTGGCGCACGGCGGCGCCGAAGGCCGTGCTGCGGAAGGCTTCCGAGCTGACCAGGTCGGCATAATCCATCAGCAGCCAGTCCGGTTCGGGCGGCGTGACGCCGGCCGTCAGGGCCGCCGACAGGTACGCTTCCACGGGCAGCTGCTGTTCCGGGCCCGCCAGGCTGGCGCACAGGGCGTACAGGCTGCCGATGCGGTTGGCGATGGCTTGCCGCTGGCGCACCATCAGCTTTTCGCGCAACAGCTGTGCGTGCTCGTTGCGCAGCCGCGCCAGCTCCAGCGCCTGCTTGAGCTCCATGCGCAGGGCCGCGATATCCCACGGCTTCTGGATGTAGCGGTGGATCTGTCCCTGGTTGACGGCTTCCACCGTGTGTTCCAGCTCCGAATACGCGGTGGTCAGAATGCGCACGATGTGCGGGTGGCGATCCCAGGCGTACGACAGCAGCTCGTTGCCGTAGGCGCCGGGCATGCGCTGGTCGGACACCAGCACGGCGATGCGGTCCGCGTGTTCGTCGAGGATGCGCTTGCCCTCCTCGACGGACGTGGCCGTCAACACGTCGGCCAGCGGCGCGATGGCGCGCTGGAAGTATTTGAGGGCGTTGGCCTCGTCATCGACATAGAGTATCGTCGGCAAGCCTTGCGCCGGCTCACGCTGAGCCGGTAAACGCAGATTGGCGTCAATCATGCTCGTTCCTTATATGGACTGGAAAATTCAGTGTTACCGTGGTGGAACTGCCAAACTCGGTGGCGATATCGAGGCTGCCGCCGAACGATTGCATCATGCGGTGGCAAAACACCATGCCCCAGCCCTTGCCGTCGCTGCTGCCGGCATTGACGGGGTCGATCAGCAGCTGCGCGACGATATCCGGGGCGATGCCCGCGCCATTGTCGCGCACCGCGATGTGGCCGGCGCCGATGCGGATGCCGATCGCCGCCTGGGGCTGTTCGCCGGCCGAACGCAAGGCATTGCCCAGCACGGACGACAGGATCAGCGCCACGCAATTGGGCGACTCGGCGATGGCGAAGTCGTCGCCGTCCTCGACGGTGATGGCGGCGCGCTGGGCCGCGCTCAAGGGATAGCTGTCGAGCAAGCCGGCCAGCAGCTGGCGCGCGCTGCCGGCGCGGCGTCCGCCCTGCATGCCCGGCGCGGCGCTGGCCAGGCGCACCGTGTCGACGAAGCTGGCCAGCACGGACAGGCAATAGCGCGCATTGTCGTGCATCAAGGCGGCCGCTTCGCCGATCTCGGCCTGCGGCCCGCCCGCGCACTGGGCGCGCCGTTCGATGCCGCGCGCAAAATTGGCGATGGCGGCCAGCGGCGTGTTCAGCTCATGCGCGAGGAAGGCCAGCGACTCTTCCATCGCCACCAGGCCCTGGCGCCGCGCGGCCCGCTCGCGGCCCGTCTGCACGGCCAGCTGCAGCGCCGTCTGCATGGCGGACATGTCGAGCGGTTTTTCCAGCAGGCGGAACACGCTGCCGCCATTGATCAGTTCGAGCAGCACGTCCTTGTCCGCATACGCCGTGACGAGCATGCTGACGATGTGCGGATGGTGCTGCGCCACTTCCTGCAGCAATTCGCTGCCCAGGCGGTCCGGCATGCGGTAATCGGTGACGAGCACGTCGATGTGCGCGGCGCCGTCCGCCAGCAGGGCCAGCGCCGCATCGACGCTCTGCGCCGTCAGCACGCGGTAGCGCACGGCAAAGGCCCGCTCGAAATACTTGCAGGCAAGGGCTTCGTCGTCCACGTACAGCACGCTGGCGCGGCTATCGCTGTCCATGCTAGCGGCCCTCCCAATCCGAGCGCTGCAAGTCGAAATTCATGCTGGCCCACTCGCCCAGCACGCTTTCGGCGGTGAGGGTGCCGCCGTGGCGCTCGATCACGCCATAGCTGATGCTCAGTCCCAGGCCCAGGCCCTGCCCCACTTCGCGCGTGGTGAAGAAGGGTTCGAAGACGCGCGCCAGGTTTTCCGGGGCGATGCCGGGGCCGTTGTCGCGCACGCTGATGCGCAGGCGGTCCCCCTCCCAGTGGGCCGTGATGCGGATTTCGAACGGCGGCGCATTGCCCTTGCGCATGGACAACACGGCATTGCCCAGCAGGTTGA
This sequence comes from Janthinobacterium sp. GW821-FHT03C08, assembly GCF_059420905.1. Taxonomy (NCBI): domain Bacteria; kingdom Pseudomonadati; phylum Pseudomonadota; class Betaproteobacteria; order Burkholderiales; family Oxalobacteraceae; genus Janthinobacterium; species Janthinobacterium sp. GW821-FHT03C08. Next base: position 144,720 of record NZ_JBWKUP010000008.1, read on the forward strand.
TCAGCACGCCCACGATGGCCGCCTCGTCGCCGCGCACCAGGGTGTCGACGGGCAAGTCGTGGCTGATGCCGACATTCTTCGTTTCATGGCCGACGAGGCGGATGGCCGCCTCGAGCGCGCTGCGGAACTGGAAGTGGCCTTTTTCCAGCTGGTTGCCGCTCTTGCGGTAGGCAAAGGTCTTCAAGTCCGAGACGATGTGCTGTACGCGCAGCATGCCCTGCTTGGCGTCGGCCAGGCATTCACTGACGAGGGCGCTTTGCTTGGCGGCCGGGTCCTCGATGGCCACCTCGATGGCCATCATGCAGAAATTGACGGGGTTGTTCACCTCGTGCAGCATGCCGGCCGCCAGGGTGCCGATGGCGGCCATTTTCTCCTGCTGCAGCATCTGCCCCTTGATATCGGCCAAGCTTTTGTTGGTTTCTTCCAGCTGCGTGTTCTTCAGCGCCACTTCCGCCTTCAGCTGGAACAGCATGAAGCGGGCACGCTCGTTAAAATAGGTAAACACGGCGCTGATGCTGGCCGACATGATGAGGAACAGGCAATTGACGACGAAGGCCGCCTGCAGGTCCAGGCCGCCCGCATGCCAGGCGCAGGCCGCCACGTACAGCAGGCAGGACATGGCGCCGAAGACCATGTTCTGCCACAGGCCGAAGGCCAGCACGATGCCCGAGGAATAGATGGCCAGGGTCATGCCCACGTAATAGATCGAGGCGGCGCCCTCGGTGACGGCGATCATCCAGGCGATCATGATCTGCGGCAGGATCAGCCAGACGAAGGTCAGGCCCTGGATGCGGTCCTGCGCCCACTGCGTGCGCATGCCCAGCACGACGCAAAAGATCAGCACGGAAACGAGGATGCGGGCGCTGGTGAAGGCCGACTGCATGTCCGGATACAGGGCCGAATCGAGGCCCATGCCCAGCAGGATGAGGACGATGCCCGTGTAGGCCCCGCCGCGGCTGAACTCCAGGCGGAAATCGCGCAAAACGGCCGAGTAGCCGGCCTGCAGGCCCGGGTTATCCATCAAGGAATGCTCACTTCCGCAAACACGTTCACGCCCGTGGCGTCGACATAGATATGGTGCTCCGTCGCGTGTTCCGGCAGCAAGGCCGACAGGCTGGCTTCATTGCGGTAGATCAAATGCCATTCCAGCAAATGCTCCATGCCGAACTTGCCGGGATTGTCGGCGTGCACGTTGGTGACGAGCAATCGCCCGCCCGGCCCCACGCGCGAGGCGAAGTGCAGCAGCAGGCGCGCGCACACCTTGTCGGACAGGTAGTCGAACAGGCCGGCGCAATACACGGCATCAAAAACGCCGGGCAAGCCCGTGGCGCCCGAACCGTGGCGGCGCTTGAGCAGGTTGTGCACGGAGTCGTGCACGTAATCGATCTCCGCCACACGCCCCGTGCGCTGCATGATGCTCGTCAGGCGCGCGCGCGTCCAGTCCAGCGTCTCGCTGCTGAAGTCGACCAGCTCGAAGGCCAGCCACTGCGCGTCCGCGCACGTTTCCAGGAAGCGCTGCACTTCGATGGCGGGGCCGCAGCCCACGTTGAGCACCTTGTACACGCGCCCGGCCGCCCGCGCCGCGGCCGCCTTCTGCGCCAGGAATTCCGTCAGGATATCGATGCGGTTGCGGTGCGCCGTGGCGACGGCCGCCTGCAGGAAGGCCGCATTGACGATCTGGAAATAGGTGCTGGGGCCCTGGCGCGGGTCGTCCAGCAACTGGTTGACCATCTGGTAGTCGCCCGCGTAGCCCAGCGGTTTTGTAAACGTGCGGAAGACGAAGGGCGCGCGCAGGATCAGCGGATGCAGGGCCGCCTGGGCGAAGGCGCGGTGGGCCGGCGCCCGCTCTTCCTCGACGAGCGAGGCTTCCGCTTCGAGCTGGCGCAAGTACAGCTGGGTCTGCTCCATCAGCGGCAGGGCCAGCTCGTCGAAGATGTCCGCGCGCAGGCGGCCGTTTTCCTTCGGCAGCGAGTCCGACAGGTCGACCTGCTCGACCCAGCGCGCCACTTCCGACAGGAAGGCGCGCATTTCGTTGACGACGATCTGGTAGTCGCGGCGGATGCGGAAGCGCTCGCCCCAGCCCGCCACGAAGGCGCTGGACTCTTTCGCCACCGCGCCCTTGACCACCACCACGTCGCTCAATTCGCGCCACTCGTCGATCAGGGTGACGGAAACGATGGCCGTCAGGCCCGTGTTGACGCTGCTGATGACGACGGCCTTGCCGACGTAGGCGTTCTTCGCCCCCATGCGCACCGTCAGCTCGTTGAGCACCTCGCTGACCTGCACAATCGAGTATGGATTGTAGATTTCCATCACCAGCGAATTGCGCTGCAAGTTGAAAATCGTGCCGCGCACCGCCTCACCCTGGGTGTTGCGGAAACTGACGACTGGATCGATTTGCGATTGTGAATACACGATTGAGCATTATCAAGTTGCCCGGCTTCCGGCGCGCCAGTGTGTTGGGGGCGCCAGCTGCCAGGCTGGGTTAAGGCAAGGCAAACCGGTCGTTTGCCGCCGGCCCACCATCGATATGGCGGCGTTGCGGCGTCGTGTGACGCCACGCATGCCGGACCGCCTCAAAGCGCGTCTGTTCGCTCTCTCGTCGAGTGTACTATGGATGTAGCAGAACGGGCAATTGTTCCCTCTGGAACGACTCGCCCTGGCGCTGGCGCGCAACGCCGCCCCGCCGGGCGCGGAAAGGCGCCGTCATCCCGCCACGAACAGGGCCAGCGCGTGGCGCAGCAACTGCGGCGTCTGCCCCGTCCAGCGCTTGAACGAACGGCGGAAGTTGGTGGCATCATGAAAGCCGAGATAGGCGGCCACGGCGTCATTGTCGTAGCCATGCGCCTGGAACAGGTAGATGGCCTTGTGCGCGCGCACCTGGTCCAGCTCGGCCTGGAAGTGCGTGCCATGGCGCGCCAGGTGGCGCTTGAAGGTGGCGGGACTGACGCCGAAATCGTGCGCCGTGCGCTCCAGGGTGGGCGCGCAGCGGATGTGCGCCAGCAGGTAGTCGTACAGCGCGCCGAGCAGGCTGGCGGCGGGCACGGGCGCCAGGGCCGCCGCCCGCAAGGCCAGCGCGGCGGCCGTGGCATTGCCGCGCGGCCAGGGCCGGTCCAGCCAGGCCGTATCGATCAGCATGGCATCGACCTGGCAGTCGAAGCGCAAGGCATGGCCCAGGTGGACTTCGTGCTGCTCCACGTGGCGGGGCCGCGCCCGGTTGAAGCAGAAGCGCCACGGCAGGGTTTCCCCGGCCAGCCAGCGGCACATGGCCGCCAGCGCCGTCATGTGCATTTCCACCAGGAAAGGCAGCTGGCTGGGCGCGCCGAAGGCATCGACCCAGTACAGCACGTGGATGTCGCCCGCTTCGCGCAGGCGCGGCTGCAGCAGCGGGCACAGCAAGGTATGGAATTCGCACAGGATGGCCAGCGCCTGGCGCAAATTCTGCGCCTGCAGCAAAGCATGGCTGACGGCGCCGTAGTGCCCGGGCAGCATCTGCTGGCCCAGCATGAAGCTCGTGTCGGCACTGCCCAGGCCGCGCGCCACGTTGGCCAACAACTGCAGGTATTGCGCGGCGCTGACCTGGCTTTCCTCGGACGGCAGCGCGCCGTCGTCCAGGCCCGTGCCCTTGAGCAGCGGCGCCGTCGCCAGCTCGCGGCTGCGCGCATAGTCGAGCACCAGCGCCGGCTGGTGCCGCGCTGCGATGCCGGGATCGCCCTGCTGGAGCAGCGGCATCAGGCGGGCGCGGCGGCGCGGGGAGCCGGCCCGGCGCCGCGGCCGGGCGCTTCCACCTCCCGGCTCAGCTCGGCCAGCACCACTTCCGGCACGCCATCCGTCAGCGCGCAGGCATGGCGCAGGCTCAGGCGGATTTCGCGGTTGTCGTTGGCGTGGTGGCGCATCTGCCCCACCATGGCGCACAGGTGGCGCGCATGCGCCGCCGCATCCTCGCGCGACACGCCCGGCATCAGCACGGCAAAGCGGTCGCCCGCGTAGCGGCACAGCAGATCGTCATTGCGCAAGTTCAGCAGCAGCATGTGGCCCACGGCCTGCAGCACGCGGTCGCCTTCGCGGTGGCCGTGTTCGCGGTTAATCAGGTGAAAGCTGTCGATGTCGAGCAGGACCAGCGCGCAATCGAAGCCCGGGCGGCGCTCCTGCTCCAGGCGCATCTGCGTGCGCAGGTAGCTGGCGTCGGCCAGCTGCGTGATGCGGTCGAAGGCGCGGTGGTCGCGGAACAGGCGCTCGCGCTTTTGCAGGTGTTCATTCAGGCGGAACTGTTCCTGGCGCCAGTAATACATGCCGATCGTCAGCACCAGCATGCCGAAGGGAATCAGGGCTTCCAGCCAGTTATCCCACACTTCCTGCTTGTCGACGGCGAAGAATTCGTCGAGGCAATCGGCCCAGGAGCCCAGCATGATGGCGCACAGGCCGCCGGCGATCAGGCTCGTCACCCTTCCCCGTGGCCGGCTGCTGAGGGTAAACAGAAACCACACGCCGGCCATGACGGCCGTGCCGCCTTCGCAGACGATGTCCATCCATTTCCAGATGGCGAATGGTTTCGCATGGCCGAAGGTGGCATACAAGAAAAAGAACAGGGGCAGCGCCAGCGCGGCGGCGATCAGGCTGTTACGGTGCAATGGCAGCATGGGGGAAAACCTTTAAAAGTGGTGCTGACGCCACGATAGCGCCCGCCCATGACGGCACGATGACACGCCCCGCGGGCCGATGACAGGTGCAAACGGCTCAACATTGCTACTTATCATCCTGCAAAGCCGCGGCCCGGCGCCCCGGTGCGCCCGCAGGCGGCAGGTCATTTCAGCTCACCGCCGCGCCTTTCCAGCAGGAAAGTACCTGCGCGCCGCTGTTTTCAGGACGGCAAGCGCCTGCCTGTCACGCAACCGTCATATTTGCTGCCTAGAATCCGCCCGGTTCCTTCCTCCCTCACCGAGCCCTTCATGAAAACCATGCATACTTCGTCCCCCTCCCCGCTGCGCCTGACGGCCGTGGCCCTGGCCGTCATGGCCGTCTTCGGCGGCGCCAGCCAGGCGCAAGCGCAGGAGGATGGCCAGCCGGCCGCCACCGTCGTCGTCAGCGGCCAGCGCGCCAGCCTGCGCAACGCCATCGCGGCGCAAGAGAAAGCCGATAACATCATCAGCGTCATCAGCAGCGACGATATCGGCGGCTTGCCCGACAAGAACGCGGCCGAGGCCCTGGCCCGCTTGCCGGGCGTGTCCGTGCAGCGCGACCAGGGCGAAGGCCGCTACATCACCGTGCGCGGCCTGGGCCCGGACCTGAATGCCGTCACCATCAATGGCGCCCTCGTGCCGTCGCCGGAAGCGGGCCGCCGCGCCGTGGCCCTCGACATCCTGCCTGCCGGCCTGATCCGCACGCTGGAAGTGTCGAAAACCTTGCTGCCGGAAATGGACGCCAACTCGCTGGGCGCCACCGTCGAGGTGAAATCGCTGTCCGCCTTCGACTTGCCGGGCAAGCTGCTGTCGGCCAACGTGGGCGCCAGCCATGACGAGAAAACGGGCAAGACCAGCCCCAGCGGCGGCGCCCTGTGGGCCCAGCGCTTTCTCGACGGCAAGCTGGGCGTGGCGGCCGGCCTGAGCGCGGAAAAGCGCTCCTTCGGCTCCGACGACGTGGAAACGGGCGGCTCCTGGAGCAAAGGCAAACTGTCGAGCCTGGAACTGCGCGACTACCTGCCCGTGCGCAAGCGCGGCGCCCTGGCCGTCAACCTCGATTACCGTCCCGAAGCGGGCAACAGCTGGTTTTTACGCTCGTTTGTGAGCGAATTTTCCGACGATGAAGTGCGCGACCGCCTGACCATCAGCAACATCACGGGCGGCAGCCTGGCCGAAGGCGAGACGGCCAGCGCGCGCGCCGAGCGCCGCATCCGCCAGCGCAAGTACACGCAGCAGGTGCGCTCGCTGGTACTGGGCACGCAGCAGAAGGCGGGCGACTGGACCCTGGACGTGAAAGGCGGCCTGAGCCGCGCCACGGAAGACACGCCGGAATCCCTGAACGACGGCCGTTTCCGCGGCATCAGCAATTTTGCCGGCATCAGTTTCACGGATACGCAGGAGCCGAAATTGAGCGGCCCGGCCGCACTGTACGATCCGGCCAACTACGCCCTGAACGCCATCACCCTGCAAAAGCGCTACTCGAAGGACAATGAACACCACGCGCGCATCGACCTGGCGCGCAAGTTCGACATCGCCACCCTGAAATTCGGCGCCAAGGTCAGCCGCCGCGAAAAGAGCAATGACACGGATCAATGGGCCTACAACAGCAGCAAGGCCACGAGCGGCAATTACTGGGGCGCCGGTTCCACCTCGATGAGCGCCTTCGTGCAGGGCCACAATCTCGACTACGACCTGGGCAACATCGGCGTGGCGCTGGACCCATCCCTGATCCGCGCCCGCGTGGCCGGCCTGGACCGCGACAAGGCGCGCCTGGCCACGGAATCCGTCATCAACGATTACCGCATGCATGAAGACATCAACGCCATGTATGTGCAGAACAGCTATGATTTCGACGCCTGGCACATCCTGGGCGGCGTGCGCGCCGAACGCACCAGCTTCGAGGCGGCCGGTTCGCAGGTGGACAGCGCCGGCGTGGCCACGCCATTGACGCGCGAACGCTCATACACCAACTGGCTGCCGAACCTGCAGACCCGCTATGACCTGGACCGGCATACCAGCGTGCGGGCGGCCTGGACGCAAGCCGTGGTGCGCGCCAACTTCAGCCAGCTGGCGCCCGGCATCAGCCTGGCCAGCAACACGGAAGCCGTGATCGGCAACCCGGACCTGAAGCCCCTGAAGGCGAACAACCTGGACCTGGGCATCGAGCGCGTGCTGGGCAACGACGGCGTGATGTCGGCCTACGGTTTCTACAAGGACATCAAGAATTTCACCTACACGACCAACCTGGCCGGCACGGGATCATGGGCGAACTACACGACGGCGACGTCGTATGCGAACGGCGACACGGCCAAGGTAAAAGGCATCGAACTGGCCTACATGCAGCCGCTGCGCATGCTGCCGGCGCCCTTCAATAAGCTCCTCGTCGGCGTGAACGGCACCCTGAGCACCTCGAGCGCGCAGATCGGCCGCTACGACAAGGCGGGCAAGCAGCAGATGAACCGCGACATCCGCCTGCCGGGCCAGTCGAACCAGGTGATGAACCTGATGCTGGGCTATGAAACGGGTCCCGTCAGCGCCCGCCTGGCCCTCAACTACAAGTCGCCGTATCTGCTGGAAATGGGCGGCGACATCCTCGACCGCAGCCAGGACCGCATCGTCGACAGCCAGAAGCAGCTCGATTTCTCGCTGTCCTACCAGATCAGCAAGCAGTTCCAGGTGATCGTCGAGGCGGCTAACCTGAACAACGAAAAATACTATGTGTACCAGGGCACGAAGCAATACAACGTGCAGAACGAACAATACGGCCGCACATTCAAAGTGAGCCTGAAAGCGAGCGCCTTCTGATGATGATCAATACCATGCAAAAAACCGCACTCTGCAGCGCCCTGCTGGCCGCCTTCTGCCTCGCCGGCAGCGCGCAGGCCGCCCCCGCCAACGCCTTGCCCTCCTTCACGCAGGAAGCGGAAGAACTGGCCCGCCTGCCCGGCGGCGGCTGGCTGACGCTGGACAAGCACGGCCTGCGCCTGTTCAATGCGGCCGGCCAGGAGCAGGACCGTATCGCCGTGCGCGCCAAGCAGCTCGACACGCGCAACGATGGCGGCAAGGTGCTGGCCGTCTTCCTGGAGGCGGACACGCAGCGCCCGCTGCCCGTCGCCGTCGACGTGCAGGCCGGCAAGCTGGTGAAACTGGCGCCGTTTCCCGTGCCGGGCTTTTCCGTGGAAGCGTCCTGCCTCTACCGCGACGCCCAGCAGCTCGATCATTTGTTCTTGATCGGCAAGGATGGCCAGGCGGAACAGTGGGTGATGCAGGGCGAACAGCGGCGGCTGGTGCGCAGGCTCGCCCTGCCGCCGCATGCCAGGCATTGCCGCGTCGACGATGGCGCCCGGCGCCTGCTGGTGAGCGAATCGAACATGGGCGTGTGGGCGTATGACGCGGAGTCCGAAGGCATGGGCCAGCGCGAGGTGGTCGCCCTGCGCAAGCCGTACGGCCAGCTGGACGGCGGCGCCGGCGCCCTGGCCGTGCTGCCGGGCGGCGTGGCCGTGCTCGACGGCAAGGCAGAAAAGCTGCACCTGCTGTCGCGCCAGGATGGCAAGTGGACGGCCCGGCCGCCGCAGACCGTGTCCCTGCAGGTGCGCAAGGGCGAAAGCCAGCTGGCGCTGGACAAGGATGCATTGTTGCTGCGTGGCAAGAACGGCTGGCAGGCGCGGCCCCTGAAGTGGGTTGGCCAGGCGGAATCGCTGCCTGCCGTGGCCATCATCGCGCCGCAAGCGCAGACGGAACCGATGGCGCGCCAGGGCGACGCGGCCGACGATCCGGCCATCTGGCTGTCCAGCAACCCGGCCGACTCTCGCATCCTCGGCACCAACAAGAAACAGGGCTTGCTCGTCTACGACCTGCAGGGCAAGCAGACGCAGCTGCTGGAAGTGGGCCGTTTGAACAACGTCGACGTGCGCCAGCACATCCGCCTGGGCGGCAGCCAGGTCGACCTGGCCGTGGCCACCCAGCGCGACGACAACAGCATGATGTTGTTCACGATCAATGCCGATGGCATGGTGGCGGAAGCGGGCCGCTTCCCTACCGGCCTGAAGAGCATCTACGGCATGTGTCTGTACCAGCCGGCCGGCGGCGGCGTGGAAGCGTTCATCAACGACAAGGACGGCACCTTCCAGCAGTACAGCATCGGCCTGGAAGGCGGCAAGTTCAGCGCCACCCTCTTGCGCAGTTTCCAGGTGGCTACGCAACCGGAAGGCTGCGTGGCCGACGACGCCAACGCCCGCCTGTTCCTGGGCGAGGAAAGACGCGGCGTGTGGACTACCTCGGCCGACGCCGCCAGGCCGGACGCCCTGTCCATGGTCTTGCCGGTGGGACCGCACTTGACGGCCGACGTGGAAGGCATGGCCATCTACCGCAAGGCCGGCAGCGCGGCCAACACGGGCTACCTGGTCGTTTCCAGCCAGGGCGACAGCAGCTACGTGGTGCTCGATGCCGCCGCGCCGTACAAGCTGCGCGGCCGCTTCAAGGTGGGGTTTAACTTGCCTGCCGGCATAGACGGCACGTCGGAAACGGATGGCCTGGACGTCACGTCCGCCAACCTGGGCGGCGCATATGCGCAGGGCATGCTGGTGATCCAGGACGGCTACAAGCGCCTGCCGGACGGCCCGCAGAACTTCAAGTATGTAGCGTGGGAGGCGGTGGCGAAGGCCTTGCGGCTGGAGTAAGGCCGCAAGGCCTGCCGGGAACGGCGCTCCGGCGTGCCGGAGCGCCTTCCTTGCGATAGATCAGTACGGCCAGGCGGGCATGCCGCTTTCCAGGTCCAGCCACTTGCCGGTGCCAAGCTGGTTGTGCTTGCCTTTCGGTAACGCGTAGTAGCTGCGCGGCGCCAGCGGCAAGCCCAGGTCGGCCACCGAACCGAGCGCGTCGGCGCTCGGCGCGATGCCGTACATCCAGAACAGCTTGCGCATGTCGCGGCCGATGATCTTCGAACTCAGCACGTACAGCAAGTCGTGGTTGCTGATGCTGTTCGTGGCATAGCGCCCCATGCCGTAGTGCGCGGCCGTGGCGGCGCTGAAATCCTTGGCCACGAGGCGGTCGCCCTTGGTCAGCAGGCTGAAGTAGTCCAGGGTGGACGGCATGGTGGGCGCGGCCAGGCCGCTGCGGTAGCGGGTGAACTGGAAGGCCAGCTGGAAGTGCACGGCCCGCATGACGTCCTGCCCGCTGTCGCTCCACACGCGCTTTTGCATGTTGGCCACCAGCGCATCGTCCGCCAGTCCCGTGGCGCGGCTGGCCGCCACGGCCGCGTACAGGCCGGGATGGTCGAGCGGATGCCCGCTGCTGATTTCCATCCCGTGCAGCTCGTACGCGCGCAGCGCCGTGGCGCTGGCCAGGATGTTGTTGTCGCACTCCACGCCGCAGCCATGCGTGCCGTCGGGCATGATGCGCATGACGCGCTGCACCGTGTTGTGGCCCATTTCATGGGCATAGCCCCAGCCCAGGTCGATGCCCGCCGCGCCGTCGATGGGGTTGCCCGAACACAGGAAGCCGCAGGTGGCGATCCAGCCGACGAAGTGCTGCACCAGCGGCTGCTTGTGCACGCTGCCGTCGCAGGTCCAGGCAAAGCTGGCGCACAGGGCGCTGACGGTGGCCGTCATGCCCGCATCGTTGTAGCCGTTGGCGATATGGTTGCTCATGAAGAGGCCGTCGCGGATGGACTGGTTGGCGTACGCCTCGGGCGCCGTCGTGCCGATCACCTTCTGCGCAAACGTGATGGTTTGCTGGATCTCGCCGCCTGTCACCTTCGTCGTCTGCCAGCCGAACGTGCCCGCCTTCAGGGCTGCCGATGCCAGCGCCACGTCGCTGTTGCTCATGCTGCGCGTGTAGTCGAAGTGCGCATAGCGCACCGCGCCCTTGATGCGCAGCCTGACCACGGTGTCGGCCGTCGCGCCGCTGTAGCTGAGCATCAGCGGGCCGCCGTTCGGCGTGACGAATGCGCGGATTCCCTTGCCCAGGGGCACGGTAAACGATTGCGGCTGCAGCGGGCGCGCATAGGTGTTGGCCGCGTCCGTGAGCGGATTGCCCCAGCTGCGCACATAGCTGGTCTGGATGCCCAGGCTGGCCGCGCCGGCGTTATCGAGCACTTCGACCTGCACGCCCCTGGCCGGCACGGCGCCGCGGCCGATCAGGGTGATGCCGCCCGTCTGCGGCAGGGTCACCTGGATCTCTTCCCAGTCGCTGCCCGGCACCAGGGTCTGTGCGACGGCGGGCATGTAATCGCCCTGCCCGGCCGTTGCCGTCGTCGTGGCGCCGCGCGCAAACCACAGGAAGGCGTCGCTGGCATAGGTGCGCAGGAAGGGCACGGCGGCACTGCGGCTGATATGACCGTACGTAATCGCGCTGCGCTGCGTATCGGCCCACAGCACCAGCAGGCGGTGCAGCAGGTAGTTGCCGTCGCCGGCAAAGATGTCGACGCCCGCGCCATTGATGGCCGCCAGTTCGTTCAGCATGGTCCTGAAGGGCGCGGCGGGCGTGCTGTCGCTGCTCACATCCAGCGACAGGGCGCTCTGCCGCAGCAGGCCCAGGGAACTCACGAGGGCGCCCAGCTTGTCAGCCGCCGCCAGCGACTGCGCCACCGTGCGGCCGGCCGAGACCGACACGCCGCCGGTGGCCGCATAGTAATTGCCCGGATAGCCGCCCAGGGTCATGCCCATGGCCGCCAGCACCTGGATGCCACCCGCCGATTGCGTCCAGTTCGGGTGCATGTAGATGACGGCCTTGCCGGCGGCCAGGTATTTCTGCACCAGCGAGGTCAAGCCCGCGCTGGCCGGCACGCTGCCGCCAAAGACGATGAGGTCGGCATTCACCCAGCACGTGTTGCTGCTGTCGGCGACGGCGCAATCGACGGCCGCCGGCGTCTTGCCCGTGCGCGTGATGAAGTTCTTCACGGAGGACGCCGTGTAGCCGGCGCTGGCATAGCGGATCGTGGCCGGCAGGCTGCCGCTGCCCGATCCCGTCATCAGCCACGTGAAGGCGCGCAGGAACTGGGGATAGTGCTGCTGTTCCTTGCTCGTGCCCGCCATCCACTGCAGCACGTCGGCGCCATACGCCATGCCGCGCCCGGCGCCGTCATGGCTCAGTGCCGCGATGCCGGCGCCGCTGTCCGACACGATGTACGGCGTCGCCGTCGTCGACGCCAGCACGCCGATGATGGCGCTGGTGCTGGTACCGACATTCAACGCCAGGCTGAGGCCCTCGCCGCCAGTGCCGTAGATGGAGCGCAGCGCATCCTGGTGGCCCGCGTTCTTGCGGCCCGCCTCGGCGATGGCCTGCTCCAGCAGGCTGGCGGCATCCGCGCCTTGCAGGCCGGTCGGATCGCCGCTGGCCAGGGCGGCGCCGATGCGCAGGGCCGCGGCATTGCCATTCGTGTCACCGCCCGTGCCCGTGCCGGCCGTGCCGCCGGCGTTATCGCTGCCGGTGCCCGTATCGCTGCCGCCGGCACCGCCGGTGCCTGCGCCGCCGGTGCCGCCCGAACTGTCCCCGCCGCCATTGCCCGGGAGCGTCCCATTGCCGCCCCCGCTGCCAACACTGCCGCCATTAGTCGCGCCGCCGTCGGACGTGCCACCGCCGCCGCAAGCGGCGAGCGCGGACAGCATGGCCAAGACCATGACTGGCCTGAGAATTTGTTTCATTGAGTCTTCCCGAATGGATGCTTGAACCGGCAATGGACAGGCAGATCGCTGACGTACGATGCTGCCCATGCCGGCTGCATGGATTTATTGGTTTTTTATCGTTTCAGAACAAGGCATGGCATCGTGGAGCATATGACGATTTTGCAAGACAGCGCCCCCTCCCATTCCACCGTTCAGGTAGCGATGGCATAAAAATCATCTTGCTTGCCATATTTTCCATTGCACTTGAAAATCCAGGAGCGCGCACGCCCGCCCATATAGTCGCGCATATCATTATCAAGAAAGATAATCAGATAATGAATTCACAATAAAACATGGACTATGGAAATCATTGTACAAATTGCCTTATTTTTCTATTTTCTCATATTCTTCTTCTGCCAGTCGAATAAAAAACGTCGCGTGCGGCCATTTGACGGGAAACGGCAATCATGCAGGGATGCGCCGGAAATATTCATTTCTCATTATTAAAAATATCAAGCAAATGGCAAATAAATACGGGAATTAATAAAATAGCTCGTGATCTTGCCTGAAATATAGCTGTCGCGCCTGCCCCGACAAGCCGTCAGGCCGGCGACGGCCGGCCCTGCGCCTCCCCGGCCCTGCCGCCAGGCCCAGGGCCGGGGAGCGGATCAATCCACCGGCCCCCATTGCGCTTCGCGCCTGCGCCGCAATAAATTGACGCCGTCAATCAATTTTCCTGCCCCGCAGGATATTTTCAAAATATAAACATGCTATACTTTTTGGATAATACCGGTGCCCGTCATCCGGACTGCATCGAGCATTGCATAATGCTGCGCCATTTCCTGATATCCATCCGATGAAAAACAATATCTGCTGCCTTTTTATTCTCGGCACCGCGTGCGCCCTTTCACATGCGGCAGAAACAGCGGATAAGGCCGCGCCTGCGGAAAATCCCGCGCTGCGCTGGCAAGCCATGGCGCGCACCGACCTGGCGGCCGTGCAGGCGCTCGTTCTTTCCACGCATCCGGGCAGTATCGACGACGGCAATCCCGCCTTTCGCGACTGGACGACGACGGGCTACCAGCTGGCGCTGGCATTGATTCCCAAGGTCGTCACGTACGATACGGCAATGTCCGCCGTACGTTTCTATGTCACTGGCTTTCTGGATGGCCATTTCGGCTATTCCGATAATGCACGCCGCCGCGATTACCCCATCCTGATTAACGGCTGGCGGCTGCGCAAGGAAAAAGGACACTATGTGGTGAGCGCCGTCGCCAAGGAATGGGCAAGCCCCCTGCCGCAACCAGGCGCCAGGCTCATTGAATGCGACGGACGCGCTCCCGCACTGCTCGTCAGGGAATTTGTCGCGCCGTATGTGGACCGGCGTGATTTTCCCGCCGTCACGGACAGCCTGGCCGGCAGGTTGATGGAACTCCCGCTGGCGGGCGAGGAATTGAAACGATGCCGCTTTGAAGCGCCGGATGGCAAGATCACGGACCTGGACATCCGTTATGCAGCCGTCAATTCCAGGCAATTTTTCCAGATCATCATGCAGAACAGGGAACAGCCCCGGCGCGTCAATGAATTCAGCCTCGACAATGGCGTCCTGTGGATACGCGCCGCCAATTTCAATGTGAACGAGGATGGCGCAGACGCGCTGGCATCGATGCTGACGGCGCTGTCGGCGGCCAGGGACGTGCGGCAAATCATTTTCGATAGCCGGGGCAATGCGGGCGGCGACAGCGGCGTGGGCGACCGCATCTTCGAGGCGGCGACGGGCGGGCTGGAATTCGACCGCAGCGACATGGCGGCCTTGCCGCGCATCTATGCGCAATGGCGCGTTTCCGATACCGCCATCGCAACGGCCGAGCGCACGCGGGCGCATCTCGTGCGCCTGTACGGTGCCAAAAGCATGCAGGCACAGGAAGCGGCAGAGCGTCTCGCCGCATTCAGATCGGCACGGGCGGCAGGACAGCCATGGGTGGAGCAGGAAGGCGGCCAACGCCTGACGCGCGACGATATCGCCCGGCGCCAGGGCCGCCTGCGCCGCTTCCAGGGCCGTATCGCCCTGATTACCGACGCCAATTGTGCCAGCGCCTGCCTGGATTTCGCCGACCTGGTTCTCCAGGTGCCCGGCGCCGTCCACCTGGGCCAGGCCACCAGCGGCGACGCCGTGTACATCGACGTCGGCTACGCAGAATTGCCCAGCAAGAATCTCCTCTTCCTGCCGCTGAAAGTGTGGCGTAACAGACTGCGCGGAAACAATGAAGCCCTCGTGCCCGACATCGCCCTCGACGTCGACATGGACGATGACGCGGCAGTGCAAGCCGCTGCCAGGAAGGCATTAAGATTTTAGCCACGCAGCCAGGCGCTTGCCCGATGCGCCGCAGCACTTCCAGTATGTGGCGTGGCCAGACGCGGCGCAGGCCTCGCCGCTCGCTTCATGCAGTGGGGCGGCCCGCACTGGCTGCCCCACTGCTATCCCGCCGCTACGCCGGGCGCCGCATATCGATAGCAAAAGGCAAGTCTTTACCATCGAAATCCACCTTGCCTGTCAGCGCCAGGCGCTGCGCCGACAGTTCCACCAGGCGCAGATCCGAGACATCATGGTAATCCATCATGTAGAGACTGCATTCGCAGTCCGCGTTGCTTGCATCAACGGCAAGCATCTGCACGGGCGCCCCATCCGTTCCCGCCAGGAGCAAGCCCTGCAGAATGAAGGATGGCGGATACAATGCCCACGACCAGGGCGCGTCCTCGTCCTCCGTCAGCCGCAGGAAGGCCTCGTCGTCGGCCTCGATCCTGATATTGATTTCCCGCATGCCATCGGCGCGTGCCGCCACGCTGATCCTGGATTTTGCGGCATCCACGTCGAAATTGGTGTCGCCGATACTGAATATCTGCATTGCCCTGCTGCTCCTGATTGACGCATGAATCCACTGCCCGACAGGCCGCTGGCATCGGCCATCACGCCGCCTCGGCCAGCAGACATGCGCGGGTAATGCTTCAATCGCCCTGCTGTTGCCATACCGCCTTGCCGCCCTTGATATAAATCAAGGCACTGGCAGAACCCTCTTTTGCCACCACGATCCCGTCCGCTTTCAGCTTGATGGATTTTTCATGGTAGCTGTGCTGCAGCGTACCCTTGTCTTCCACTTGCCACACTTCCAGCCAGGCGAAATCGTCGCCACCGTTCGACAATGCATGGCCCGCCCCGACGACGAGGGGCGCCGACTTCTGCCGGAACAAAAAGACGATGCCCTCTTTCTTGCTGTCCTTATTCTTGATCAAGACAGCCAGGTCACCCTTGCCGTCGCCGTCGAAATCGCCGCGCAGGACGAAGGGATTCATGCGCGCATTGACTTCGATGGCCTCGCGCCTGGCCAGGCTATCGAGCTGTTGCGTTGCCCATACCGGCAATTGCGCCTGCGGCGGCAAGGCCTGGGCACCGGCCATGCCGGCGGCAACCATCAAAGCGACTGTCACTGCCATGCTTCTGCAATTCATGAGACGGCTCCATCAAGATGAAGAATCGGGGTGGCGCCCGGTCGTGCCAAGCGTGCAGCCAGAATAGCATTATCAGAAAATACTTGCACTTTCTCAACAATGCCTGCCCCGCCCTCGCAGACTGGCACGGGCGAATTAATTGCGCCCCCTTGCCGATCTGCCAGCCACTGGCGGCCTGTGGCGTATTAAAATACTGCCCCATGACCTCCCCCGCCTCGACCGCCCCCCTCCCCGACAGCATATTGCTCCCTTCCCTGGCCGTACTGGGAGGTCAGATTTCCGTCAATCTGGGAGCGGCCATCGCGAAAAACCTGTTTCCCGTCATCGGCGTCGAGGGCATCACGGCATACCGGGTGGGCTTCTCGGCCCTGATTTTGCTGGCCATCTTCCGCCCCTGGCGCTTCCGCCTGACACGCAAGGACGTGCTGAACCTGCTCGTCTACGGCTCCGTGCTGGGGCTGATGAACTTGCTAATTTACCGCGCATTTGCGCTGATACCGATCGGCATTGCCGTGGCCATCGAGGTGACGGGGCCGCTGGCCGTGGCCATGCTGTCGTCGCGCCGGCCGCGCGACCTGTTCGCCGTGGCCTGTGCCGCGTTCGGCCTGTACTTGCTGCTGCCGCTGCAAGGCAGTCCCGGCAGCCTGGACCCCGTCGGCGTGGCGTACGCGCTGGGGGCAGCCCTGTGCTGGGCGCTGTACATCATCTTCGGCAAGCGCGCCTCGACCTTGCAGGGCGGCCAGGCCGTCGCCTGGGGCATGACGGTGGCGGCCGTGGTGACGGTGCCCATCGGCGTCGCCTATGCCGGCGCGGCCCTGCTAGCGCCGTCCATTGCGCTGCTGGGCCTGGCCATCGCCATGCTCTCCAGCGCCCTGCCGTATTCGCTGGAAATCTTTGCCCTGCGCCGCTTGCCGCGGGGCGTGTTCGGCATGTTCAGCAGCGCGGCGCCGGCCGTCAGCGCGCTGGCCGCCATGGCCGTGCTGGGCGAACTGCTGAGCCTGACGCAATGGCTGGCCATCGGCTGCATCGTGTTTGCCTCCGCCATGGCGGCGCTGGGCGCGCAAGGCGGCAAGCGGTAGAGTAACGGTATTCAATCGGTAGAAGTCTGTCCGATCCCCGATTCCTGCCGCGCTGTTTGGCGCCGCCGCGCAGCGGCAGGCACGTTTTAATGCCCGCCTGTAAAATGCGTCATACCCAGCCATACCGCGCACTTCCGCCTCACCGATGACATATCCATTTCTTGTTCGCTTGTACTCTCCTCTTGCCGCCGCGGCCTTGCTACTGGCGCCGGTCGCCGCGGCACAGGCAGCCCCTCCTGCCGCCCTCACAGGCAATGCCGAAGCGGGCAAGGCTGCATTTCGCAAATGCGCCTCCTGCCACCAGGTGGGGCCATCGGCGCGCGGCGGCTTCGGCCCCAGCCTGACGGGCGTGATCGGCCGCAAGGCGGGCGCCACCACCGACTACAAGTATTCGGCGGCCATGAAGAACGCGAGTATCGTCTGGACCGAGCCCAACCTGGCCGCCTTCCTGAAAGCGCCCAGCGATGTCGTTCCCGGCAACAAGATGCGCTTCTGGGGCATCGGCAATGCGCAGCAAGTGGCCGACCTGCTCGCCTATTTGCGCACGCAGTAACGCACCGACACAGTAAGGTAGCCACGCGCTAACGCCCCCATGAACGCCATTAATGGCGGGCGCAAGCGTCAAGGCCAGCCCCTGACGCCGCGTGTCATGGCCATGTCACGCAACGGCCTTATCATGATGTTATTATCATGATAACGGCCCCGCTCAGGAACGGTGGGCCGCAAGCTGACACAAACCTGGACTATCACATGCACGCTTTTTCTTCCCCTGCCGCCACCGCCGTGGCCTCCCGCCTTGCCGGCTATCGCCGGCTCCTGGCCTGCCTGCTGTGCGTGCTGTTCCTGCCATTGACACTGCCATGGCCGGCGCCCATGGCCGGCATTGCCATACCGGCGTGACTGGCCCCGGCCACGGCAGGCATTGCCCTGGCATCGCTGTTCGCCATGCTGGCCATCGCCTGGCGTGCCGGGGCGCTGCGGGGCCGCTTCATGCTGGCCTTTGCCGCCGCCCTGCTGTTCGTGCCCGCCGCCCGCCATTTCCAGCTCATCTGATTCGCGGGAACCTCAATCCCGCTCCGCCAGGGCAGCGAGCACGCCCTTGCGCTCCCGCTGCCTGAATTCGCGTTCGCGCCTGGGACTGGCACCAACAGGCATGTCTGCTCCCGTCTAGGTCTTGGCCGGCAGCTTGCGCACGCACAGATAGATGGAATACAGGGCCGCCAGCCCCACCAGCACGTACACGCCGCGCGACGCCGTCGACATGGCGCCCAGGATGCGGGCCACGATATCGATATCGAACAAGCCCACGAGCGCCCAGTTCAAGCCGCCCACGATCAGCAGGATCATGGAGATCCAGTCGACTACGTTCAAGCGCTTTGCCGACATTTCCTGTTTTGCCGCACCGTCCGATCCTGCCTGGATATTCGCCATATCAGCCTCCTGTGAGAAGAAAGGACCCACCTCCGGGTCTGTGCTAGGAACAGTGTAGGCGCGGCACCGGCACATGCCAGTCGGACGATGCCGGGTATCGAGGTAGGACGGGTCTGTAATAAGACGGGTGATTTTATCTGGCAACAAGCTAGGCGCAGGCGACAGGCACGGCAGCCATGCATGTCGACAAGAGTCGCCGCTGTTGCCAAACAGGCAGTGACTAATTCCAATATGGAAATATTTATAGATTACTTAGTACCGCGCTGCTACACTTATTTCACCCCGGCAACGTCAGGGGCAACAGCGCCGCGCCGTGCCGCCCGCATCGGTAGCGGTCACCATGGGACAACAGCTGAGGGGACATGAATATTTCAAACATACGCATCGGTGTACGCCTGACAACGGGTTTTCTGCTGGCATCGCTGTTGCTGGCCGTGGTCGTCAGCATCAGCACGTGGCAGCTGGCCGCGGTGAGCGGGGAAATCGACAGCAGCGTGAACCAGCGCTATGCGCGCATCGCGCAATTGCAGGCCACGCGCAACGGCACGCAGGAACAACCCGCCCTGCGCCAGCTCGACGAGCAGATCGCCACCCAATCGGCGCAGATGCGCGCGGCGGCCGAGGCGGCCATGGCCCGCGCACACGATACCAGCATGCTGATCATTGCCCTGGGCGTCGTCGGCGGCGTACTGAGCCTGGCGACGGCATGGTTCATCAGCAGCGGCATCGTGCGGCCCCTGCGGCATGCCGTGAAGGTGGCGCGCAAGGTGGCTGGCGGCGACCTGAGCGGCAATATCCGCGTCGAGTCCGCCGATGAAGTGGGCCAGCTGCTGCAGGCGCTGAAGGAAATGAATGCCAGCCTGATCACCATCGTGGGCGAGGTGCGGGGCGGCACGCAGGACATCGCGGGCGCCTCGCAGGACATTGCCGCCGGCAACCGGGACTTGTCGCAGCGCACGCAGGCGCAAGCCAGTGCGCTGGAGCAGACGGCCGCCTCGATGGTGGCGCTGACGGGCACCGTCAAGCAAAATGCCGACAATGCGCGGCAAGCCAACCAGCTGGCGCAATCGGCCGCCGCCGTGGCCGGCAAGGGAGGCACGGTGGTGGCGCAAGTGGTCGACACCATGAGCTCGATCAACGCGTCCTCGAAAAAGATCGTCGATATCATCGGCGTCATCGATGCCATCGCCTTCCAGACGAACATCCTGGCCCTGAACGCGGCCGTGGAAGCGGCGCGCGCGGGCGAACAGGGACGGGGCTTTGCCGTCGTGGCCGCCGAAGTGCGCACCCTGGCCCAGCGTTCGGCCGGCGCGGCCAAGGAAATCAAGCAGCTGATCGGCGACTCCGTCGACAGCGTCGACGCGGGGGCGCGGCTCGTCGATACGGCGGGCGCCACCATGCGCGAGATCGTCGCCAGCGTGCACCGCGTCACGGACATCATGGGGGAAATCAGCATGGCCAGCGGCGAGCAACTGTCCGGCATCGAGCAGGTCAATGCGGCCATCGTGCAGATGGAACACGTGACGCAACACAACGCGGCGCTGGTGGAACAGGCGTCGATGGCGGCGGCCGGCATGCAGCAGCGCGCCGCAGAACTGTCGGGCACGGTGGGCATCTTCCGGCTGGGCAATGAAGCGGGCCACGCAGCGCTCCAGGCGGCGCCCTCGCGCGCGGCGGCCGGCATCAGCCTTGCCGCGGCGCACGGCAAGGCTGTCCCCGCGCCCGCCCTGGGCCGGACGCGCCCTCCTGCCGTCAGATCACGGCGCAAGGCCTGAGTTCCCCACGCCGCCGGCAGCCGCAAGGCTCCGGCCATGCCTGCGGGTCATAACTGCTTGTACATGATGGTGGTGGCATCGAGCCGGTCGCCGGCCGGCGCCAGCGCATAGGCGGGAATGCTGCCCGCCACCGCATAGCCCAGCGACAGGTACAGGGCTTGCGCGTGGTCGTCGCTGCGCGTATCGAGGGTCAGCAGGCTGCGCGGCAGGCGGCGCGCCTCGGCCTCGACGGCCTGCATCAGCAGGCGGGCGATGCCGCGCCGGCGCAGCGCGGGGGCGACCAGCAGCTTGCGCACTTCGGCCCGGTGCGCCTGGTTGGGATTGGTATCCCAGTCCAGCTGCACGGCGCCCGCCACCCGCCCGTCCACTTCGGCCACCAGCAGCAGGCGCACGCCGCGCGCGACGGCCGGCAAGACGTTGTCCGTCCAGAAGGCCTGGCTGGCCGCCACGCCGAAGGGCAGGATGAAGCCGATGCTGGCGCCGTCGTGCACGCACGCTTGCAGCAAGGCGCCCAGTTCCGGCAGGCGCCCGGCGATATCGGCAGGCGTGAACAGTCGTAGTGTTGGGAGCATGGCGGCCTCAGACGATAAACAGGAAATAGCGGGCGCCGCTGTCGGGCGGCGTGACAAAGGCGCTGGCGCCGTGCAATTGGTAGCGCAGGCAGTCGCCGGGCAGCAAGTCGTGCATTTGACCATCGACCGTCACGCGCAGCTTGCCTTCTTGCAGCAGCAGATGGTGTTCCATGCCGGGCCGGGGCGAGGCCGCATAGGCAATGCGCACGCCCGCAGCCAGTTCGCACTCGAGCGCCTCGCCCGCCAAGGCGCGCGACGGCGGCGAGACGGCGCGGCGGATGAAGCCGCTGTCCGGGTCCGTCCACACGCTTTGCTGGGCCCGCCGCAGCATGGGCGCGAAGTCGTCTTCCACCATGCGCAGCAGGCGCGACATGGCCAGGCCATAGGCGGCGCACAGCTTGCCCAGCACGTGAGTCGTCGGGCTGACCTCGCCATTTTCCAGGCGCGACAAGGTGGCACGGCTGACCTCGCTCGCCTTCGCCAGCTGGTCCAGCGACCAGCCCCGTTCCACGCGCAGCTGCTTCAGGCGCGCCGCCAGGCGCAGCTCCGTATTGATGTCTTCTGCATTTCCCATATCAGGGAATTTATCCCATAAAAGGAAATATGGCAAGCGCCGATGGTCATCCATGCGCGACAGTTGCGCAACGCACAGACCAGCGGCCCGCGCTGCCGCACCATGCACTATCTGACCCAGGAGCAGCCATGTCCGCCACTCCCCCGAAATCCGCGCCCCCCGCCATTGCCGTCCCGCCGCCGCGCCAGGGCCAGGCGCCCGCCCCGCAGGGCCGGCTTGCATTCCATTTGCAGTTCATCCGCGCGTACGCCGATCCCAGCTTCGATGCCGTGCGCGGCGCCCTCGTGCAGGTCGAGGAAGTGGCGTGGCAAAATTACCAGGCTGGCCGCAAGGCGCCCGTCACGCAGAAGGCGGGGCCCGGCTTTGCGGACCCTGACTACGACGTGTCGGTGGAATGGATGGCCACGCGCGGGCGCCTGCTGGCCGCCGAGGCGCGCCAGAAGGATGCCGCCACGCCATCGCGCGTGCTGCTGATCTGCGGCGCCGCGCGCAATGATGGTTCTTGCCCCGGAGAAATCTCGAAGACCTGGCGCATGACGCAATGGGCAAAGAACGTGCTGCTGGGGGAGCACATCGTCGCGGACGTGCTGGACCTGAGCCTGCTGACGTCCTCGTATGATTTGCACATTCATCCCTGCAAGGGCTGTGTCTCGACGGCCATGCCCCTGTGCCATTGGCCGTGCAGCTGCTATCCCAACCATGGCGAACGGCAGACAAATGACTGGATGGCGGACATCTACGAACGCTGGACGGCCGCGCACGCCGTCATCATCCTCACGCCCGTGTAATGGTACCAGACGCCCGGCGTGCTCAAGCTGATGATAGACCGCCTCGTGTGCGCCGATGGCGGCAACCCGGACCCGACGTCCACGCACGGCAAGCAGGCCGTGGAAGCGAAGGCGCTGGAACTGGCGGGCTGGGATTATCCGAAACACCTGGCGGGACGCGCATACGGCCTCGTCGTGCATGGCGACGTGGCCGGCATCGAAGGCGTGCGGCGGGGCCTGTCCGACTGGCTGGACTGGATGGGCCTGGTTGACGCGGGCGCCAAGTCGCGCCTGGCCCGCTACATCGGCTACTACGACAGCTACGCGCAAAGCCACGAAACCCTGGACCGCGACACGGCCATGCAGGAAGAAGTGCGCAACGTGGCGCGCGCCGTGGCCGCCGCCGTCAAGCGCTTGCGCGCGGGCACGCTGGCGCCGCCCGATGCGGGCTTGCAGCCGCCCCGGCCCAAATAGGCGCGGCGTGCGGGCCAGCCCGGCCATGCGCCCTCACCCCGCCATGCGCGACGCGTGGCGGCACAGCTCCAGGAAACCCGTCAGGCGAGGCGAAAGAATCTTTTTAGACTGGCGGATCAGATAAAAGTTGCGCTCCAGGGGCGGCAGCATGGTGTCCAGTTCCACCAGCTGCCCGCTGGCCAGCAGGTCGGCCACCACCACGCGCGACAGGCAGGCGATGCCCAGGCCCGCCGCCGCGCCATACTTGATGGCTTCCGAGTTGCTGAACTCGCCCGCCGCGCGCAGATAGTGCAGATACGGCACCAGCGCCTGCTCCACCGCCTCCCGCGTGCCCGAGCCCGCCTCGCGCAGCAGCCAGCCTGCCTGGTTCAGCTCGGCAAAGCTGAGCAAATGGCGCAGCTGCGCCAGCGGATGCGTGGGCGCGGCCACGATCAGCATCTGGTCCGTCAGCCACGGCTCGACCAGCAAGCCCGCCTCGTGGCATGGCCCTTCGATGAGGCCGATATCGACACGGAACTCCGCCACGGCGGCCGCGATGTCGGCCGTGTTGGCGATCGTCACCTGCGGAATGCTGCGCCCGTACTGCTGCGCCGCCTGCGCAAGGATCTGCGGCAGCAGATAGATGCCTATCGTCGTGCTGGCGCCGATCTGCAGGCTGACGGGCACGGACGGGTCGGCGCCCGCGAACTGGCGCTCGATGCTGGCGGCCGCGTCGCGCATCTGCCGCGCCTGCGGCAGCAGCAGGCGGCCGTTGTCGTTGAGCACCAGGCGCTTGCCCACCCGGTCGAACAGCTGCGCGCCCAGCAAGGTTTCCAGCTCGTTCAGGGCCGCGCTGGTGGCCGACTGCGACAGCGCGATCTGCTCCGCGGCCGCGCTGGTGCTGCCCGTGTCTGCCACGGCGAGGAAAATCTGCAATTGCCGCAAGGTCAAAGCCATTGTCCCACCCCTTATATACCTATTTTTTAGGTTAAACATACAAAAACAATCCGTTTTACCATTTAATCGACTGACTGTACAGTCATGCCATACGCATAAAAACATGGAGTACGGCATGTCTTCTCTCTCAACAACTAATACCACCAGTTTCAGCGACCGCTACGGCCGCCTCCTGCCCGGCCTGCTGCTGAGCGGCGTCATCGCCTATGGCGCCATCCAGCTGGGCAAGCTGGAATGGATGCAAAACCACGGCATGAGCGCGCTGACCCTGGCCATCATCCTCGGCATCATCCTCGGCAACAGCGTGTATGCGCGCGTGGCGCCCGCCTGCGGCGCGGGCGTGGGCTTTTCCAAGCAGACTTTATTGCGCCTGGGCATCATCTTGTACGGCTTCCGCCTGACCTTCCAGGACATCGGGCAGGTGGGCCTGGCCGGCATCGCCATCGATGCGCTCGTGCTCACGTCGACCTTCGGCCTGGCCATGTTCCTCGGCACCAAGGTATTCAAGCTCGAACGCAACAGCGCCATCCTGATCGGCGCGGGCAGCTCCATCTGCGGCGCGGCGGCCGTGATGGCGACGGAACCCGTCGTCAAGGGGCGCAGCGAGGACGTCACCGTGGCCGTCTCCACCGTCGTGGTGTTCGGCACCATCGCCATCTTCCTGTACCCGCTGCTGTACCAGCTGAACCTGGGCTGGCATGTGCTGGCGGCCACGCCGTCCGCCTTTGGCGTGTACATCGGCTCGACCGTGCATGAAGTGGCGCAGGTGGTGGCGGCCGGCAAGTCCATCGGCCAGGAAACGGCGAATGCGGCCGTGATCGCCAAGATGGTGCGCGTGATGATGCTGGCGCCCTTCCTCGTCATCCTGTCGGCCGTGCTGGCACGCGGCAAGGCCGGCAGCGGCGACGGCAAGGCGGCCAAGCTGGCAATTCCCTGGTTCGCCTTCATCTTCATCGGCGTCGTCGCCTTCCATTCGCTGGGCTGGCTGTCGGCCCCCGTCGTGGCCACCATCACGGACATCGACACGGCCCTGCTGGCCATGGCCATGGCGGCCCTGGGCTTGACGACGCACATGTCGGCCATCCGCCGCGCCGGCATCAAGCCCCTGCTGCTGGCCGGCCTGCTGTTCTGCTGGCTGATCGCCGGCGGCGCCGCCATCAACCATGTGGTGGCCAGCCTGTTTGCCTGAGTTGCGGCAAGGCGGGTTTCCCGACAGCCGGGGCCGCCGGCAAGGGAGCCGAAAACTTCGTACAATAAGCGTGTTTTGACTCTCAATCCGGCCCCGGCCCCACCCAGGAACACCCATGCATCTCTCGAACTGGCTGCTTTTCTGCAGCGTTGCCCTGCTCGTCACGTTTTCTCCCGGCCCGGCCGTCCTGCTGGCCATCTCGAATGCCATCGCCGTCGGCCCGCGCCGCGCCATGATCAGCAGCATGGGCAATGGCTGTGGCTTGTTCATCATTTCCGGCGTGGCCATGGCCGGCATGGGCGTCGTGCTGGCGACCTCGGCCACGGCTTTCATGCTGCTGAAACTGGCCGGCGCCCTGTATCTCGTGTACCTGGGCATCAAGCAATGGCGCAGCAAGGCCAGCATCGTGGCCGCGGCGCCCGTGGTGCAAGGCGCGGCGAATCCGAATTCCTTCTGGAAACTCTTCCGCCAGGGCTTGACGGTGGCGCTGACGAACCCGAAAGCCATCCTGTTCTTTTCGGCCCTGTTCCCGCAATTCATCACGCCGGGCGAGCCCGTGGCCATCCAGTTCACGGTGCTGACGACCTCGTTTGTCGCCTGCGCCATGCTGGCCCATCTGTTTTATGCCAACCTGGCGCGCCTGCTGAAAACCCAGCTGGCCACGCCGGGACGCGCCAGGCTGTTCAACCGCATCTGCGGCGGCGCCTTCGTGCTGCTGGGCCTGAGCCTGCTGCGCCTGCGCAGCAAGGCAGCGTAATCAGTTACTGCAGTAAAAACGCCTCGATGCTGGCCGCCAGGGCCAGCGGCGTTTCATTCATCGGGTAGTGTCCCGCATTGGCCAGCACTTCCAGCCGGGCCTGCGGGTACCACGCCAGATACGTGCGGCGCATCAAGTCCGCATCGAAGCGGGGGTCGTGCTCGCCCACCAGCGCCAGCAGGGGCAGTTGCGGCGCCGCCCGCCGCACTTCGCCGCTGAAATCCGTGTCGCTCCACGCGAGGAAATAGGCGGCGAACGCGGCCCGGTCCGCACTGTCCCACGAATACCGCGCCTTCCAGTCCAGCCAGGCACCCGACAAGCGCCCGCCCGTGCTGCGATCGATGATGGCGCGCCGCGCATCGATGTTCGCGCTGGCATCGAGAAACAGTTGCCGGGCCGGCCCCTGCAGCGCCACGCCGCAGCTGGGCACGGGCGCCACGGCCACCAGCTTGCGCAAACGCAAGGGCGCCAGCAAGGCCAGCCGTTCCAGCGCCATGCCGCCCATGGAGTGACCGACCACGCTGAACGCGGCAAAGCCCAGCGCATCGGACAAGGCTAGCGCGTCGCGGGCGACCTCTTCCATCGAATAGTCGCCTTGCGCGCCGCGCATGCCGCCATAGCCGCGATTGTCCATGAAGACATAGCTGAAAGCGCCGCCATCGAGGGCCGTTTCCATGGGCGCAAACGCGTGCGCGTCGCCAAACCAGCCGTGCAGGACGATGACGGCGTGGGGGCCATGGCCTACGCGATGATAGCTGTTGTGCATGTTCACTCCTGAAAAAGAGTGTATCGTAAGGGGAAACAGGACGGCCCGCCTTCGACGACAGGTCAAATACTGTAGAGTACGGGCCATGGATGATTTTTATACGGAAGTGCCGCGAGAATTGATCGCCACGGCGCGCGACCATGCCCCCGGCGAGATATTTCCCAGCCACAGCCATGCGCGCGGGCAATTCGCCTATGCGGCGCGGGGCGTCATCAGCGTGCACACGCCGCAAGGCAACTGGCTGGTGCCGCCGCAACGGGCTTGCTGGGTACCGGCCGGACTGGCCCACGGCATGCGCATGCATGGCGCCGTGACCATGCACAATGTTTTCATGGACGGGAACGCCGTCGCCACGGCGGGCTTGCCGCCGCACTGCCAGGTCGTCGATGCCTCGCCCCTGCTGCGCCAGCTGCTGGCCGAAGCGGTGACCGTGGAAGCCTTGTATGCGCAAGCGTCGCGCGCAGGGCGGTTGATGGCCTTGCTGCTCGACGAAATCGCCGCTGCCAGTCCCCTGCCCCTGAACGCGCCCCTGCCGCAGGATGCCAGGCTGGCGCGGCTGTGCATGGCAGTGCTCGAACAGCCCAGCCTGGACAGCGGCCTGGACGCGATGGCGGCCCGGGCAGGCATGAGCCGGCGCACGTTTACGCGGCAATTCCGCGCCCAGACTGGGTTGGCCTTTGCCCAGTGGCGCCAGCAGGCCTGCCTGCTGGCCGCCATCACGCGCCTGGCCGAAGGACAAGCCGTCACCCGCGTGGCGCTCGATCTCGGTTATGCCAGCCCCAGCGCTTTTACGGCCGCGTTTCGCCGCGTGCTGGGCCGGGCGCCCAGCGACTATTTAGCTTAGGCAATCATGGCGGCGATGCGCCGCGCCAGCGCCTGCGCCAGCTTCTGCACGTGGTAGCCATCGACAAAGCCATGGTGGGCCTGCGCGGAAAACGGGATGCGCATGCGGCCATCGTCCTGCGCGGGACCGAACTTGCCCCAGGTAAAGGTCGGGATATCCGCGTCGCGGTGGCGGTGGACGGGATGTTCGATGGCGGCCAGCTCCAGCCACGGCAGGCAGGTGATGAAGATGTTGTTGCGCTGCTCGCGCTCGCTCTCGCCCTCGCCCGTATTGATCAGCGCGCAGCTCGCTTCGGCGATGCGCTTGGCTTCCAGGCTGCGTTCGATGAACAGGTCAAGCTGGTCCGTCATCGTGAAACGCGTGTAGTTGAGGTTCTCGTCGCCATTGATGACGGTGTAGGAAGCGGGGAAATCGTCGATCTTGATCACCTCGCCCCGGTAGATGCGGTACATGAACTGATCGATTTCCTTGACCGTATTGAGCAGGCAGAACAGGAAAAAGTGAAACACGGGAATGTCCCGTTCCTTGCACCAGGGCCGGAAATCGGGCACATCGAGCTGGAAGTTGATGTTGACGAGGGGATTGTCGAACGCGCGGAACAAATCATAGCGGTCGCGCCGCTTTTCAAAATTTTTCATGCGGCGAGTGTAGACGATGGAAGTGCTGGCGGGCAAGTCACGCCATAGGCGCATGAAACGTTTTTTTGATATTCGTCATTCGACAGTAAATGTGTTCAGATTTTTATCTGAAGTTCACTGCAGACCGGGATAGCCCGGTCGCCAGCCTCCCTGTACCGGGAGGCATATTTCCGCCGGAATTTTACCCGGCCTGATTAATCTCGTCGTCCAGCATATTGGCGAACAGGTCGAAACTCAGGATACCCGTGCCGACGCACGAAAACACCGTCGTACCCGCCGCATCCTTGATCGTCAGTTTCTCGGTCCAGTCATTCTGATTCATGCATTTCAGGCTGGCGCCAGGCCAGGTGACGCCGTCCACATGCAAACCCTGCGCCGACAATGCCAGTTCCTGTGTCTTGACATTCAGGAAATTACCGAACAAGCGCTTCTTGTACACGTCGCCACTGCTGATGTAGCGGAAACTCACGCGCTCGCCGTCTGCAAGCTTCTGCTTTAATACAGGCAGACGGTATTCCAGATAACGGGAACGAAACGCGTCCATGAACTCGTCAAAGCGTTTGAGTTCTCCGGTAGCCCATATCCAGGGCTGGTCGGCGCCCGTGCGGTAGGCAAAGTTATTGATCATGCCAGTCATGGCGGTGGAGCCGCCGGCAAACAGATACAAGTCCTCGATATCGGCAAAGGCAGCGTAGCTGCGAATGCCGTTCAATTCATGCACCACACCATCTTCATGCAATTCAAAGCGGCTTTTCCGCCGCTTGAGCATCACCGCACGCATGACCAGCACCAGCAGTGCGAGCAGCAATAAAAAAGCCGCCGTGCCATAAAGAATAGTCAAATTACTGTGCGTGCCCAGCCTGGCGCCATTACGCAAGGTCATGGCTTGAGAATCAGTCAGTGTCTTCTGGGGCAAGGTTGTGCTCAGGTACAGCACGAAACCGGCCACTGCCGCCAGGATCGCCGCAAATACCGCAAAGAGCATCGGTACTGTCTTGCCATGAAAATATACAGCGAGTGCTTTATTGGTTTGCGGGATACTAAAATTGCCCATGTAATCTTCCTGTTAAATGATAGAGAGTTTTAAAAAACCGGATGCCGATATATATTCGGGCCGGATTGTCGCCTATCTATTGCAGGAATGGCCACACGCACGCACATTCAATACTGATGCACTCCAATAATGACCCTGATTATTGGCCGGCCACCGTGATGATCTGGCATTTCAGAATGTCCCGGGCCGCCTCGGCCACGCCTTCTTCCAGCTCGCCAGCCGTTGGCGCCAGGGCGAAACGCTGCAATTCCCCGTCCACGGCGGCAGCCAGCCCGGGGGAATGGCGCACGATGCCCAGCAGAACAACATATTTCCACTGTTCATCGTCACTGGCCAGCACCGTCTTCAGATATGGAGCCAGGCGTGGGCCGATGCCGGCCAGATACGGCAGGAGCACGGCGGCCACGGGCCAGTTCGCGTCCTGCACCCACTCGAGGATCTGCGGCATGTGCGGACGCAGTTCCTCCCAGCGCAAGGCGACGAGGGCGTGCGCGTTCTGCGTATCGTGTTTATCGCGCGGCAATGGCAGGCTCATGCGAGGCGTCACGTCAGGTGGCGCCACCGCGCGCCACGCCCTTCTGCACCTGCCACGCCAGCGGCAAGGTCAGCAGCAACAGCGCCGCCAGCGCCAGCAGGGCCGTGGGCACGCTCGTCCGGTCGCCCAGGGCGCCGAACAGCACGGGCGCCAGCGCGCCGCCGCCGATGGTGCCCGTGTAGAACAGGGCAAACGCATGCTCGCGCTTGCCCGGCTCGGCCAGTTCCGGCACCACGCCGTACAGCACGGACGAGGTGCCGTTCAACGCCAGCCCCAGCAAGGGCAGCATGGCCATGATGCCGCCCAGGGGCAGCCACAGGGCTGCGACGATGAGCAGCGAGGTCATCGATTCCGTCAGCCACACGGTCTTCATCATGCCGATGCGCGCCCCCAGGTAGCCGCACAGCAGCTTGCCGAAGGCACCGCCCACGAACAGCAGCGACAAGGCCACGCCGATGCCGGCTGTGCCCGCGCCCTTGCTTTTCAACAGGAATGGTAAAAAGGTAAGAAAACCCATGCGCACGGCGCTGTCCAGGGTGCCCGTGGCCAGCAGCGCACGGAAGCTTGCTTTGGAGCCGCTGCCAGTGACGGGTTTGACCGCTTTCTGCTGGCTGGCCTGGATGTCTTCCGGCTTGGGCAGCAGCCACCACAGCAGGCCGGCCGCCGCCAGGCCCAGCAGCCCCAGCAGCGACACGCTCGCTTGCCAGCTGCACACCAGCAACAGCAGCCCGACGAGGGCCGGGATCAGGGTCTTGCCGATATCGCCGGCAAAGTTGTACTGCGACAGCGCTTCCTTCACGCCGCCGCCCGCCTCGTGCGTGTCGGTGACGATGGACGAGGCCAGCGGATGCTGGGTGCTGGCGCCCAGGCCGCCCAGCAGCAAGGCGACCAGCAGCACGGCCAGGCCGCCCGCCTGCCCCGCGACGAGGTAGGCGATGCCGGCCAGCGCCGTGCCGCCCACGAGCAGGCGCTCGCGTCCCCAGCGCCTGGCCATGCGGCTGGCCAGCAATTGAAAACCGGCCATCATGCCCGAATACGATCCCCGCAACAGGCCCACCACGGCGTAGCTGATGCCGAACTGCGCCTGCCAGATGGGCAGGAGCACATAGATGACGTCCGTCAAGCCGTCGTGCACGGCATGCGCGCCGCAGGCGGCGAACAGCGAGCGGCGGCGCAGGGATTTGTCTGAAGGGGGGGATGCGGCGGACAGCGAGGCGGCGGACGGTTCGGTCATGACTGTGCATGCGGGATAAAAGAGGCGATCAGCTTACACCAAACCCGTCTCTGGCAGTGTGAGGCACGCTTGTACACGCCCCACCCATCGAACTTTTACAGCTTCCGGCAATCTCAATATGACAGAGCTCAAGCGGAAGGCATACGGAATTTTATTTTTAACAAAGTTTCCACTTGGAAATATTTCATAGGCAATGTATTATCAACATTTAACTTTTTGCATGACAAAAATGAATCCGATTCTGGTAAAAACCTTTGGCGGCTTGTCCAAACAATATTATATTCGCCAGTTCTTCTTTGCCGCGCTAATGACAGCCCTGCTTTTCTGGCTGTTATCCGCGGCCAATGAGACGCAGCCTGATAGAGCCATGCCGTGGTGGATGCTCGTCTGCGTTCCGCTTTATCCTTATTCCCGCTTTGTCTATGAAAGCATTGTTGAATTTATTGTCGGCAACAATATCTTTATCATCAATGCCATCATCATGATGTTCGTAAAGATATTCACCATGTTAGCCTGCCTGATGTTCGCGCCAGTTATTGCGCCTTTCGGCCTGGCCTATCTCTATTTTCATCACAGCCGTAAAAGCGCGTGAACGCCTTGAGTGCCTGAGTTTGCATAGGGGGAAAGCGATAGCGCCACGTTCCCCGTGACAAACTGACCTTGCGCCGCCTCAAGACGACGCAAGGCATCTTGCCTTACTTGCCCATCGCATCCTTGGCCATGCCATCCTTCTTCATTTCATCCTTCTTCATGCCATCCTTGGCCATGGCATCTTTCGCCATGCCATCCTTGGCCATGTGATCCTTCTTCATGTGTTTCTTCGCCATCGGTTTTTTCATGCCGTCCTTGTTCATGGCATCCTTGTGCATGGCATCGGCCGAGGCGTCCTTGGCCATCGGATCTTTCTTCATGGCATCCTGGGCAAACGCGGCGCCCGACAGGAGGATGGCGGAAGCGACGATGGCGGTGATGGTGGTTTTCATGATATGTCCTTGTCTCTGGGTTAGATGGGCAAATGCCCGGTGTGAAAGCAACTGCGGTACTGCTGGTGCTGCTAAATGTGTTCAAGAGCCGCCGAACCAGTTGTAACCCTGGTTCTCCCAATACCCTCCCGGGTAGGTATTCGTGACGAACATGGCCTGGATGTGCTTGGGGTTCTTGTAGCCCAGCTTGGTCGGCATGCGCAGTTTCATGGGGTAGCCGTACTTGGGCGGCAATTCCTTGCCGTCGTAGGTGAGGGCCATGATGGTCTGCGGATGCAGGGCCGTGGCCATGTCGATGCTGGTGAAGTAATCGTCGGCGCACTGGAAGCCGATGTATTTCGCCGTCGTGTCGGCGCCGATGCGCTTGAGGAAGTGGGAAAACGGCACGCCGCCCCACTTGCCGATGGCGCTCCAGCCTTCCACGCAGATATGGCGCGTGATCTGGGTTTCCTGCGGCAAGGCGCGCAGCTGCGGCAAGCTCCACGGCTTCTTGTCGGCGATCAAGCCGCTCAATTCCAGGCGCCAGGCGTCGCCATCGACCTCTTCCACCTCGTCCTCGCCGTAATAGGCGTTGAAGGGAAACGGCCGCGTGATCATGGAATCCGGATACGTTGGCGCCAGTTTGTTCGGATCGAAGAGCCAGCCCTGCACCCGGTCGTTGAAGCGCGACACGGCCATCAAGGCCGTCTCGACGCTGGACGGGTCGCTGGCGTTGCAGCCCGTCAGCAGGGACAGGCCGCCCAGGGTCAGGCTGCGCTGCAGGAACTGGCGCCGCGACGGCTGCTTGATCTGGCGCAAGGCGTCGGCCAGCATGGCCTGACCCTCTTCTTGCACGAGGATGGTTTTTTTCATGATGGTCTTCCTTTAACGTCCCCGCAGCATGGCGACCAGGGTGCGCGGCACCAGGGCCACCATCACCAGGTGCACGCCGACAAAACCCGTCAGCAGCGCCATGGCGATGAAGTGGACCCGGCGCGCGCTGTCATAGCCGCCCATCAGCTCGCGCAGCAGGGGAAACTGCACGGATTTCCACAGCACCAGGCCGGACAGCACCAGCACGATGCAGTCGAGCATGACGAACAGGTAGGCGGCGCGCTGCACCATGTTGTAGCGGCGCGGGTCCGCATGGGCCAGCCTGCCCTTCAGCGCGGCGGCAAAATCGGCCAGCAGCAGGCGCGGCGACAGGGGAAAGAACTGGCGCCGCAGCCGTCCCGAGACGATGTTGATGAGCAGATACAGCAGGCCATTGGCCACCAGCAGCCACATGGCGGCGAAATGCCATTGCAGGGCGCCGCCCAGCCAGCCGCCCAGGGTCAGGGCGCGCGGCAGCTCGAAGGGGAAGAATGGCGCCGCGTTGTAGATGCGCCAGCCGCTCGTGGCCAGCACCACGACGGCGACGGCATTGAGCCAGTGCGTGAGGCGCAGCCAGGCGGGGTGGATCGTGGTGCCGGGCGTGGCAGGCGTGGCCATCACGCACCTCCCTTCGCGCAAGATGCCGTGCTGACGGCTTGCAGGACGGCGCTGCCGCCGGCCCGCTGCACGAAGGCCACCACTTGCAGGCGCTCCGGGCGCCAGCTGGCGGGCAGGCGCACTTCGCGGCGCAGCCGGGCGCGGCCTTGCGCCAGCGCAACCGGCCCCAGCCACAGGCGCACGGCCGCATCGTGATGCAGGGTGGCGCCCCGGTTTTCCCCGCGCAGCACGGTCGAGACGAGGCCGCTTTCACTGATGGCCACGTACAGCTCGCCCCCCGTTTGCGCATCGGGCGCGCTGGCATCGGCTTCAAGCAATAATTGTCCATCCTGCCCCGGCGTGGCGGACAGGCTGATGGCCACGGGCGCGGCCGTGGCGTTGATGCGGCGGATGGCCTCCGGCAGCTGCGCCTCCCAGCCGCGCACTTCCGTGCCGCCGACGAAGAACTGCGGCGTATAGGCCACGTGACGGGGCTGGTGGCGCAGCAGTTCGGCCTGGCGCGCATCGAATTGCGGCTGCGCCAGCGGGTCCTTCCAGCCGATCTGGTCCCAGTACGTGACGTGCAGGGCCAGGGGCACGACGAGGCTGGACGCGCCCGCTTCCAGGCGCAGGGCGTTCAGGCGGCGGTCGGCGGGCGGGCAGCTGGAGCAGCCTTCGCTGCTGTACAGTTCCACCAGCGCCGCCGTCTGCGCGCCGCTTTTCACGGCGCAGCGCTGGCCCGCCGCCAGTTGCGCGGCGGCCGGCGCGGCCCCGGCCATGCCCAGGACGGGCAGGAGAAGTATTGCGAGTCGGTGCTTGATGTCCATGGTCGTTCGCCGGTATATTGAAAAAGACGCTACATTGAAACGCCTGCTTGCCAGTCAATTCGCCGCACGATACGGATTGGTTACATCTGCGGGCAAAATAATGTGGAATTTATTTTTTTCAACGCCTGTCACCAAAGGCTTGCATGCAACGAATACCAGTAAGCGAACATCTGCATGGCACGGAACTGCGGCTGCACGGCTTGATGCTGCGCGGGCTGGACGGCGATGCGCAGGCGTATCGGCTTTTCCTGCAGGCAACTAGCACGCATTTGCGCGCCTTTTTGCGGCGCCGGCTGCAGCGCTGGCCGGACGAGGTGGAAGACCTGGTGCAGGAGTGCCTGCTGGCCATCCACAACCAGCGCCTGACGTATGACACGGCCGTGCCGCTGACGTCGTGGATCCATGCGATCGCGCGCTACAAGCTGATCGACTGGCTGCGCCGGCATGCGCGGCGCGAGGCGCAGCACCTGCCGTATGACGAGGAAGACAGTACGCAGGAACTGTTTTCCAGCGCCGATGCCGATGCGGCCGAGGCCAGCCGTGACCTGGCGGCCCTGCTGCAGACCTTGCCGGCGCAGCAGCGCGATGCCATCGTGCATACCAAGCTCGACGGCCGGTCCGTGCGCGACACGGCCGGCGCCATGAACATTTCGGAAGCCAGCGTCAAAGTGGCCGTGCATCGCGGCTTGAAGGCACTGGCGGCCAACATGAGGATACGTACAGAATGAAAACCGATGACTTGATCGCCATGCTGGCCCGCGGCCCCGACGTGGCTGCCGCAGCGCCGCCCGGAGCCCCCTGGCGTGCCGCCGCCACCCTCGGTGCGGGCCTGCTGGCCAGCGTGGCGCTGATGGCCGCGCTGCTGGGCGTGCGCCCCAACCTGGGCCAGCTGGCCCAGCTGCCCGACTTCTGGATCAAGGTCGGTTTCGTCATCTGCCTCTCCCTGGCGGCCTGGCATGTGAGCCGCCGCCTGTGCGTGCCGGGCGCGGCCACGCGCGCCCTGCCCTTGCTGATCGCCATGCCCCTGTTCCTGATGTGGACGCTGGGCGCCGTCATCCTGCAGGAAGCACCCGCCGACCAGCGTGCCGAACTGTTCTGGGGCGCCACCTGGCGCAGCTGCCCCCTGCTGATCGCCATGCTGTCGCTGCCCATCCTGGCTGCCGTACTGCGCCTGATGCGCCAGCTGGCGCCGACGCGCCTGCGCCTGGCGGGCGCGGCCGCCGGTTTTGCCGCCGGCAGCCTGGCCGCCCTCGTGTACTGCCTGCACTGCCCTGAAATGGCCGCCAGCTTCGTCGGCTTCTGGTACGTGCTGGGCATGCTGGTACCGACCGCCATCGGCGCCGCCGCCGGTCCCAAGGCGCTGGCCTGGTAAGCTACTCTCCACGCAAGCGGGACGCCCGTCAAGCGGCCTGTGCGCGTCTATCGATGTCATATCCGCAAACTCACGCATTCCCACGCGTGCCCGCATCCCCCTGCACACGCGCCGGCAGAGCGCAACAGGCCATGGCCAGCAGCCGCCAGCTTGTCGTTTCTTATCCACAAAATATTTATTCTTGCTGACGCGTAATACGTGCGTAGATTCGACTGCGTGCGCCAGCCCCTGACGATCGACGGCCGTTCGTTCTGCTACCAAAAAATAAATGTGGGGAATTGAATCTGATCGTGCTGGCGCCCCGTACAAGTGATGCAGCCCCGCAATTCCGCAAGTCCTGTCACTGCGTATAACAATTCAGGGAGAATCGATATGTCTTTGTCACACACGAAAACCGTACTGGGCGCCGCCCTCCTGGGCAACCTCCTGGCGCTGGCCATCGCGCCGGCCGCCCACGCCTCCAGCCACCGCGAAGCGCCGTTCATCACGCAAAACCCGAAAGTCGACGGCACCGACTTCTACATGTTCCGCAGCTACGAGGCGGGACGCGGCGCCTACACCACCCTGGTGGCCGACTACGTGCCCCTGCAGGATGCCTATGGCGGGCCGAACTACTTCGCCATGGACCCGAACGCCCTGTACGAAATCCACATCGACAACAATGGCGACGGCAAGGAAGACATCACCTTCCAGTTCCGCTTCACCAACACCATCAAGGATGGCCAGTTCACCGTGGGCGGCAAGAAAGTGTCGATTCCGCTCGTCATCAACGGCGGCGCCATCGACACGGTCAACCCGGCCGGCCTGAACGTGCGCGAGACGTACAGCGTGACGGTGGTGCGGGGCGACCGCCGCACGGGCACGCGCAGCAGCGTGACCAACGCCTCGGGCGGCGGCACGACCTTCGACAAGCCCGTCGACAACATCGGCAACAAGGCCATCCCCAACTATGCCACCTATGCGGCGCAGCACGTCTATTCGGTGAACATCCCCGGTTGCGCCACGCCGGCGCGCATGTTCGTCGGCCAGCGCAAGGACCCCTTCGTCGTGAACCTGGGCGAAACGTTCGACTTGATCAACATCAAGGCGCCCGCCACGGAATTTGCGGCGAATGCGGAATCGGCCGCCAAGGATGACCTGGCCAAAAAGAACGTCACGGCCATCGAGATGGAAGTGCCGACCGCCTGCCTGACGGCGGGCAGCGACCCCGTCATCGGCGGCTGGACCACGGCCAGCCTGCGCCAGGGCCGGCTGCTCAACCCGGCGCCGGGCACGACCACCACGGCCTCGAAGGAAGGCGGCGCGTGGGTGCAGGTGTCGCGCCTGGGCATGCCGCTGGTGAATGAACTGGTGATCGGCCTGAAGGACAAGGACCGCTTCAACGCCAGCAAGCCCTCGGGCGACGCGCAATTTGCCGACTACGTCACCAATCCCACGGCGCCGGCGCTGGTGGAAGTGCTGTACGGCTCGGCAGGCGCCAAGGCGCCCACCAACTTCCCCCGCAACGACCTGGTGGCCACCTTCTTGACGGGCATCAAGGGCGTGAACCAGCCGGCGACCGTCGTCGCCTCTGAAATGCTGCGCCTGAACACGTCCATCGCGCCCACGCCAGTGGGCGGGCAAAACCGCCTGGGCGTCATCGGCGGCGACAACGCGGGCTTTCCGAACGGCCGGCGCCCCGGCGACGATGTCGTCGACGTGGTGCTGCGCGTGGCCATGGGCAAGCTGTGCACCCTGAACATCGGTTGCGCGCCGTCCGACGCGCCCGCCGGCGGCCTGCACTTCACGGATGGCGCCTATCTCGATGAAACCTTCTTCACGCCAGGCTTCCCCTACCTGAAAAACCCCGTGGCCGGTTCGCCGCAGCAATAACCCGACAGGAGAACGCGATGAAAAAACTGCATGTAATCGGCGCCCTGGCGCTCACGGCCCTGCTGGCTGGCTGCGGTGGCGGCGGCACCGACAGCGGCAGCGGCGGCGACAATGGCGGCACCACGCCGCCTCCCGTAGCCATGCTCGACGCCTTTTTTGTGGCCGTCAGCAACGTCATCCTGACCACCAGCGATGACAAGGAAGGCGTCAGTATCGATGCCATCGTGGCGACCTCGCCGGAAAACACGGAGCCCGTGCCGCTGTAAGCCCTTGCGGGCGCCGGGGCAAGCTGTCCCCGGCGCCCGTGCCATTCCGCCGTCGACCTGGAAGCGTCCGCGATGAAGACACCGATTTCCCTGCTGTGCGCCTGCCTGCCCGTGCTGGCCCTGGCCGCGCCCTACACGCCGGCCGATGGCCGCGCCGTCATCGAGCAGCTGCCGCGCCGCGCCGATGCCACGCAGATGGCATTGCGCGGCCTGCGCCAGCAACTCACTGCCAGGCCGCAGGACCTGGGCCTGGCCACCGGCCTGGCGCAGCGCTATATCGCCCTGGCGCGCAGCGAGACGGACCCGCGCTACCTGGGCTATGCGCAGGCGGCGCTGGCGCCGTGGTGGCGGCAGGCGGCGCCGCCCGTGCCCGTGCGCCTGCTGCGCGCCACCATCCTGCAAAGCACCCACCATTTCGACGCCGCCCTGCAGGACCTCGACGCCATCCTCGCGCAGGAACCGGCCAATGGCCAGGCCTGGCTGACGCGCGCCACGGTGCTCACCGTGCAGGGCGACTACACCAAGGCAACGGCCGCCTGCGCGCGCCTGTCGGCCCTCGCCGCGCAGCTCGTCACCGTCACCTGCCTTGCCAACGTGGCCAGCGTCACGGGCCGCGCCGCCGGCAGCGAGCGCCTGCTGGACCTGACCGTGCAAAGGAGCGCCGGCGCGGCGCCCGAGCTGGAAAGCTGGGCCCAGACCCTGCTGGCGGAAATGGCCACGCGGCGCGGCGAAACGGCGCTGGCCGAGGCGCGCTACAAGGCGGCCCTGGCGCGGCAGCCGCGCGACAGCTACCTGCTGGGCGCCTACGCGGATTTCCTGCTGGACCAGCAGCGCCCGCAGGAGGTCGTCGAATTATTGCAGGCGCAGCAGCGCATCGACGCCCTGCTGCTGCGCCATGCGCTGGCCCTGCAGGCGCTGCCCGCCCGGACGGCCGCCTTCCAGGCCGAAAAGACGGAGCTGGCGGCCCGTTTCACTGCCGCCATGCAGCGCGGCGACACCGTGCACCAGCGCGAACAGGCCCGCTTCGCCCTGTTCCTGCAGCAGGATATCCCCGCCGCCCTGCAGCTGGCGCAGAAAAACTGGACCATCCAGAAGGAAGTGCCCGACATGCGCATCCTGCTCGAAGCGGCCTTGGCCGCGCGCAACTTTGCGGCCGCGCAACCCGTGCTAGCCTGGATCGCGGCCAACGGCGTGGAAGACGTCGCCTTGCACCGCCTGGTAAAACAGCTGGGGCCCCTTGACGGGCAAAAAATGAGCACCGCGAAGAAAGCAGGTGTCCTGTGAAGCGCTGCCTTTTCCTCCTGCTGCTGTGCGCCTGGCTGGCTCCTGCGCAAGCCCACAAGCCCAGCGACAGCTACCTGAGCCTGAAGGTGCATGGCCAGCAGATCGAGGGACAATGGGATATCGCCCTGCGCGACCTCGATTTCGCCATCGGCCTGGACGGCAATGGCGACGGCGCGCTGACGTGGGACGAGATCCGCGCCCGCCACGCCGCCATTGCCGCCTACGCGCTGCAGCGCCTGCAGGTGGCCGGCGACGACGGCGTGTGCCCGTTGAAGGCCGTCGAGCAGCTGATCGACAGCCACACGGACGGCGCCTACAACGTGCTGCGCTTTGCGGCCACCTGCCCCGGCAACGCCGCGCCAGCCCACTTAAGCATCGGCTACACCCTGTTCGCCGACCTCGATCCCCAGCACAAGGGGCTGCTGAAGATCGACAGCGGCGGCGCCACGCAAACGGCCATCTTCGACCCGGACAGCCCGCGCCAGACGATTTCCCTGGCCGCGCCCGACCGCCTGGCGCAGTTCGGCGCCTACGTGAAACACGGTATCTGGCATATCTGGATCGGCTACGACCATATCCTGTTCCTGCTGTCGCTGCTGCTGCCGGCCGTGCTGCTGCCCGGCTTGCGCGACCAGCAGCAGGGATTGAAAGCGGCGTTCTACGATGTGCTGAAGGTCGTCACGGCCTTTACGCTGGCCCATTCCATCACATTGACCCTGGCCAGCCTGTCGCTCGTCTCGCTGCCGTCGCGCTGGGTGGAGTCAGCCATCGCCGCCTCGGTGGTGCTGGCAGCGCTGAACAACCTGCTGCCCCTGTTCCGCGGCAAGCGCCCCGTGGCCGCCTTCGTCTTCGGCCTGATCCACGGTTTCGGCTTTGCCAGCGTGCTGCGCGACCTGGGCTTGCCGCAAGGCTCCCTGCTGGCCAGCCTGTTCGGCTTCAACGTGGGCGTGGAAATCGGCCAGCTGGCCATCGTCGCCGCCTTCTTGCCCCTGGCCTGGCTGCTGCGCAAGACCTGGTTCTACCGGCAGGTGCTGACCGTCGGCTCGCTGGCCATCGCCCTGGTGGCGGCCGTGTGGCTGGTGGAACGGCTCGTCGATATCAAGCTGATCAGCGCATGAGCGGGACACTCATTAGCCCCGCTAATAAGTGCATGCCGATTCCAGTGGCTTATCAAGCAAGGGATTCCGCCGTAGAGTAGCTCCTGTCAATAAGCGAAGGAGCTTAGCCATGGAACACGTCACCCTCAACAACGGCATCGTCATGCCCATCGCCGGCTACGGCGTCTTCCAGATCCCCGACCCGGCCGAATGCGAGCGCAGCGTCATCGACGCCATCGCCGCCGGCTACCGCCTGATCGACACGGCCGCATCCTATATGAACGAGGCGGCCGTCGGCCAGGGCATCGGCCACGGCGGCGTGCCGCGCGAGGAGCTGTTCGTCACCAGCAAGCTGTGGGTGCAGGACACAGGCTACGAGCGCACGGCGCAGGCGATCGACGACTCGCTGCGCCGCCTGCGCCTCGATTACCTGGACCTGTACCTGATCCACCAGCCGTTTGGCGATGTGCACGGTTCCTGGCGCGCCATGCAGGATGCGTATCGCAGCGGCAAGCTGCGCGCCATCGGCGTGAGCAATTTCCAGCCCGACCGCCTGATGGACATCATCGCCTTCAACGACATCGCGCCCGCCGTCAACCAGATCGAAGTCAACCCCTTCCACCAGCAGGCCGACAGCGTGGCCTTCATGCTGGAGCACGGCGTGCAGCCGCAGGCGTGGGCGCCGTTCGCCGAAGGCCGCAACAATCTGTTCCAGAACGAGGTACTGCTGGGCATCGCCGGCAAGCACGGCAAATCCGTGGGCCAAATCGTCCTGCGCTGGCTGACGCACCGCGGCATCGCCGTGCTGGCCAAGACCGTGCGCCGCGAGCGCATGGCGGAAAACCTGGCCATCTTTGACTTCCACCTCGACGAGGCGGACATGGCCGCCATCGCCACCCTGGAAACGGGTACCAGCAGCTTCTTTTCGCACCGCGACCCGGCCATCGTCCAGTGGATGGCCGAGCGCAAGCTCGCTATCTGAACTCGCGTGGGGGGCAGTCCTGCCCCCCGTCAGGAAAAACCGATGAAGGCCTGCGGCACGGCTTGAGTCAGCCACACGCCGTTGGCCGACACGTAAAACGCGTGGCCGTGCGCCTGCATGCCGGCCGCATCCACCGTCAGCATGACGGGCTTGCCATGGCGCGCTCCCACGGCCACGGCCGTTTCGCGGTTGCTGGACAAGTGCACGTGATTGCGCGATCCCGGCAGCAGGCCGGCAGCACGGATCGCCTCGACGAAACGGCTGGCCGTGCCGTGGTACAGCATGGCGGGCGGCGCGGCGGGCGGCAAGCCGATGTCGACGGCGGCCAGCGAGTGGCCCTGGTTGGCGCGGATGCGCAAGCCGTCGGCACTGATGGCATAGCGCGTTTTGCTGTCGCGTGCCACCACGTCATCTAATTGTTCACGGGAAAGGCGGAGGCCGTGCCGGGCCGCCTGGGCCAGCAGCTGGCCGACGTCGGCCCAGCCCTGGGCATCGAGTGCGAGGCCGATTTTTTCGGGGGCGTGGCGCAGTATGAGGGAAAGGAATTTGCTGGTATGTACTAAGTTATCTGTCATTCAATCTTATTATTGTTGACGCCCACAGCGGGCGCCATGGCCGCAGTCTACGCCTTTTAAAACGCATATGACAAGGTCAGGCGCGCGGAACGCGGTTCGACGGGGTGGAAATGCCGGTCATCCACCCCGTCTTGCGCTTCGCCGGGCAGGCGCGACGCATAGTAGTAATCGATGTCGCTGGCGCGTTTATTCAACAGGTTGAAGACGTCGAGCGTGATGCGCGTCTTGCGGTTGAGCTGGTAGGCCACGCGCGCGTAGGCCAAGGTGGTGGAGGCGGAGCGCACGCTATTGTCCTCGATCAAGGGACGGGGACCGAAGTAGCGCAATTGAAAGGCGCCCGACCAGGGTCCCTGGTCCGTCACCGTCACGCCAAATGACGCCACCTTGCCGATGGCACCGGGGATATGGTTGCCGGCCGGGTCATCCTGCGTGTAGCGCGAGCGCGAGGCGGCCAGGTCCAGGTCGAACAGCAGCCACGGCGCGGCAATATAGTGGTTGTTCCACTCGATGCCGTGGCGCCGGCTGGCGCGGCTCGGTTCCGTTTCGCCCGCGTCGCCCACGAACAGCAGTTCCGAGGCGATGTCGAGGCGCCACAGGGCCAGCGAGCTTTGCAGGCCTGGCAGCCATTCCGTGCGCGCCCCCAGCTCCATGCCCCTGGTCGGCACCAGGGGCGTGACGGGCGTGGCGGCTTCCCCGTCCGGCAGGCGCGTCTGCGTCGTGCCCCGCGCATCGTTGCTGTGAAAACCCTTGCCATAGTTCACAAAAAACTCCGTCCTGCTCCACGGACCAAGGATCAGCGACAGCTTCGGCGAGACGACATGGTCGTTTACCGTGCCGCTGTCGCCGGCAATGCTGCTCGCCACATTGAAGCGGTAGGCGTCGTAGCGCAAGCCCGCCACGGAACGCAGCCAGGGCAGCCATTGCACGGTGTTTTCGCCGTACAGGC
This sequence comes from Janthinobacterium sp. GW821-FHT03C08, assembly GCF_059420905.1. Lineage (NCBI taxonomy): Bacteria > Pseudomonadati > Pseudomonadota > Betaproteobacteria > Burkholderiales > Oxalobacteraceae > Janthinobacterium > Janthinobacterium sp. GW821-FHT03C08. The sequence continues at coordinate 186,788 of NZ_JBWKUP010000008.1, forward strand.
CGACGCTGCCCTCGCGTACGCGGTCTTCGCGCACCGTGCTCTGCCGCACCCGCTCCACCGTGTTGTACAGGCCCACGGGCGACAGGCGGTCGAAACGGGCCTGCACGCCCAGCTTGTTGCGCATGGACAAGCCGGCCAGCTCCATGGTCCAGCTTTCGCTGGCGTTCACGCCCGCCACCGTGCGCCGTTCGCTCTGCTGGAACTGGTCGCCCTGCTGCGGGTTGGCGAGGAAATACGTGAAGTCGCTGTTCAGCTCAAGCTGCGAGCGGATCAGGTAGGCGTCCAGCTCGAACAAGCGGTTTTCCGTGCGGCGGCGCATGGCGTAGGACAGGCTGTAGCGCGACGTGTCGCCGCCGTCGCTGGGCGCCAGGCTGCCGAAGCGGCCGATCTGGCCCGATGCGACGGCGCGCAGCGGCACCTGGTCCGTGGCATTCCAGCTGTTGTGGTAAGCCATGCCCGTCACGCTGAAACCGTCATCCGGCGTGCCCTGGCTGTAGCGCAGCACGCCGCTGACTTTGCGCACGTGCTCGGGCACGTCCCAGGGACCGTTGTTGCGGTTCACTTCCAGGCCGACCAGCAAGGTGCCCGGTCCGGCGCCAAAGGCGTCGGCCACGACGCCGCGCACATAGCCGTGCTGGCCGACCGAGACGCTGGCCTGGCCCTGCGCCAGCTTGTCGGCCAGGCGGATGCGGGCGCTGCCTGCCGAGGCAAAATCGCCTTCGCCCGCGAAATACGGCCCCTTCCTGTAGTCGATGCGCTGCACCAGTTCGGGAATGAGGAAATTGAGGTCGGAATAGCCTTGCCCGTGCGCGTGGGTGCGCATGTTGACGGGCATGCCATCCACATAGGTGGCGAAATCCGTGCCGTGGTCGAGGTTGAAGCCGCGCAGGAAGTACTGGTTGGCCTTGCCATCGCCGCTGTGCTGGGTGACGATCAGTCCCGGCACGAATTCCAGCAGCTCGCCCGTGCGCAGGGCGGGCCGGTTGACGATCAGCTCGTTCGTGATGACGCCCTGGCTGGCCGCGTCCGACGTGCCGACGGCATTGTCGTAGTGCCCCGTCACGCGCACCGTGCGCTCCTCGCCGGCGCCGCTGGCCGCCTCGGCCGGGTCTGCCGCCACGGCCCTGGCCCCCATGGACAGCAGCGCCAGCGTACAAGCTGCCAGCTGTTTGCGTTTTATCAATGGCATCGCGTCTCCAGTTTTTATGATGTCAGTACGGGCCGCCAGCCTCGTTGCAACATGCACCTGCTTATACGCCGCCAGCGTCATTTCGGATTCACTGCCGTGTCCATGGGCACGGATTTCCAGGGAGTACCCCGTGGACCAGACCGAGAACACCAGCAAGCCGGCCAGGAGCCTTGCCGCCGCCCGCAAGCGCGACGTGCTGCCGTATACCCTGCTGTTCATCCTGCTGGCCGGCATGCTGGCCGTGCTGGCCGGCGCCGTGCTGCCGCCCTACTATCACGCCGTGCCAGCGCTGCTGTGGAGCCTGGGCTTTTGCGTCAGCGGCATGCTGCTGGGATTCTTGTTCGGCATCCCCCGCACCGTACCCTCGGGCACCGTCAACGTGGCCCCGCCCGACGAGCGGGCCGCCGGCAAGGGCCGCCCCACGGACGAGCCACCGGCCGCCGGGGCCGATGCGGCGGCGGGAACCCCCGGCAATACCCTGTTCCTGGGCACGCCCACGCCCATGGAAATCAATTCCAACCTGGTGGAAGTATCGGACTGGCTGACGAAAATCATCGTCGGCGTGGGCTTGATCGAGCTCAAAAGCCTGCCCGGCAGCGCGCGCAGCATGGTGGCCTTCATCGCGCCGAGCCTGGCCATTGACACGGCCACGGCCATGGCGGTGGTGGGCGGCATCATGCTGTTCTTTTCCGTGCACGGCTTCCTGATCGGCTACCTGCTCACGCGCATTTACCTGTCCATCATGATCAAGCGGGCAGACAGCCTCGTCAAGAATGAATCCGTGCGCCTGGAAAGCGGCAAGGAAATCGAAGTCACGGAACTGAGCCGCCTGCAGCAAAAGTCGCTCGACGACATGCAGGAAGCCGTCACGCAGCTGCTGCTGGCCCACCCGCCCGATGGCGGCGCCGCCGTCACGGCCCTGGCCGGCATGCCGACGGCGCAAAAGCCCGCCAGCCTCGTGCTGTGGCTGGACGATCATCCGCGCAACAATACCTTGCTGGTGGAACAGCTGGAACGGGAAAACATCAAGGTGGACCAGGCCGTGTCCATGCGGCAGGCGCTGGCCATGCTGCAGCAGAAGCGCTACGCGCTGCTGATCACGGACATGGCGCGGGCGGAAAACGGCCGGCGCATCAAGGATGCGGGCGTGCGCACCGTGCGCGAAGTGCGGCAAGCCCGGCCCGAGCTACCCATCGTCGTGTATTGCAGCAAGGATACGTTGGCCAGCTACGGCACGGAAGCGGAAGCGGCGGGTGCCCGTTTCATCACCACCTCGGGCACCAGCCTGCTGGCCAGCGTCAACAAGCTATTGCACGAGGGGCGCGGTGATGGCGATCAATCGCCGGGGGCATCGGCGCAATAGGCGTAGCTGCCCACGTAATGCAGCGAACTGCGCTGCGGGTGCGCCAGCCGGTTGGGCGCAAACACGCACACGCCCGTGTCGGCCAGCATGCCCTGCGCGTCCGCGCAGGCCTGCGCCAGCCAGCTGCCGGCATACGACACGCCATCGAGCAGCTGCGCCAGCGGCGCGGGCGAGGCTTGCTGCGCGCTCTCGATGCAGGCCGGCTCGTAATCCGTCAGGCCCGTTTCCAGGATGAATGGCGACGGCACGGCGTCGCCGTCTTCCGTGTACGCGGGCGTCACATAAGCCTGCAGCGCTTCCCGGGAGGCGAAGCGGCCGCTGCAGGCAAACACATGGACCGTGGGCAAAATTAAAGCTTCTCCATCTTTTGCCGCACGGCCGGCGCCATCGAGGCCGTCGGCGCCAGTTCCAGATAGGTTTTATAGGCCGCTTTCGCCTTGGCGGCATCGCCGGCCTTGGCGTACGCGTCGCCCAGGTTCAAATAGGCGATGGCGCGCGACGGGTCCATCCTGACCGTGTTTTCAAACCAGCGGGCCGCCTCGCGGTATTTTTCCTGCTTGTAGAAGACAAAGCCCAGGTTGTTCGCGGCCAGCGCGAAGTCGGGACGCAGTTTCAGCGCTTCCGTGAATTGCGCTTCCGCCTGCGCATACTGTTTCTCCTTGTACAGCTGCAAGCCGCGGTCGTTGGCCCGCTGCGCCAGCTGGCGCGCGGAAGTGGGCACGGCGCCCGGCGTGACGATCTTCTGCTCGCCGCCCTGCAAATCCTTCACCGTCACGCTGGCCGCTTGCGGCTTGGCGTCCAGCTTGCTATTGAGGGCGATGGCTTCCGTGGACAGTTGTGCCGTGTTCGGGCTGAGGAATTCCGTTTCGCCCGGCAACTCGAAGACGAAATCGCCCCCTTCCGAACCGGGCAGGCTGCCGAACGCGGGCGTCTGGTTCGACACGCTGGAGACGGCCGGCGCCACGTAGGCCGCCAGTTCCGTGGCCGTGATCAATCCGTCACCGTTCAGGTCGCCCTTGCCCGCCAAGCCTTGCAGCAGGGTCCACGTGAAGACGGAGTGGCCGTTCGGCCCGCCGTCGGCCACCAGCTGGTCGCCGCCGCCGGCCGTCAGCATTTGCCGGCCGATGCGCTTGGCATTGTCGCGCAGGAAAGAGCTGGAACCGGCGCCGCGCGTCAGGCCCAGGCCGCTGTAGCACGCGTCCATGACGAAGAAGGCATGCTTGGCCGTCAGGCTTTCCGCGATATTCTGGATTTCCGTCATCGGGATCGCATCCGTGGCGAACTGCGCCGGATCGGAATCGACGGGCACGATATAGCCCAGGTCGCGCCCGGAACTGAGCTTGCGCGTGGCGCCGTGGCCGGCAAAGAAGACGAAGATGCGGTCATTCTTTTGCACGCCGCCATGGGCCAGCTTGTCGTGGAAAGCGGCCAGGATGTTGTTGCGCGTCGCTTCGCCATTCTTCAGGGTCACGACGCGCTCGGGCGCGAAGGCGAATTTCTCGATCAGGGTTTCACGGATGCTTTGCGCGTCGCGCACCGCATATTGCAGCTTCGGCCACCTGGCATAGTCGTCGATGCCGATCACGACGGCCCAGGAATTGGCGTAGCCCGTGGTGACGGGCACTTTTTCCGGTGCGGGCGCCGTGCTTTTCGCCACCTGGAAGCTCGTGCCATCCCAGCCCGCAAATTGATAGCCTTCGGCAACCAGCTTGTCCAGCACGGCAGGCAAGGCTTTCACCGTGCGTTCATGGATGTCGTGGAACAGGATGATGCCGCGCCCCGCCTTGTCGACGGAAGCCAGCACGCGGCTGGTGATGGAACTGGGCACGGGGTCGGCCCAGTCCAGCGAATCGATGTTCCACATCACGGATTTCAGGTGGGCATCGGCCAGCGCGGCCATGCCTTCGCTGTTGCGCGCGCCATATGGAAAGCGGAACAGCGCGGCCCGCTCGGGGCTGATGGCCTTCAATAAAGTGTCGGTGCCGAGGATTTCGCCCTTCAGCTTGTCGCCCGTCTGCTTCGACAATTGCGCATGGCTGAAGCTGTGGTTGCCCACGGCATAGCCCTCCTGCATCAGTTTGCGGCTCACTTCCGCGCCCGCATTGAGCTTGGCATGGCCTGCCGCATCGAGCGAACCAAGGTTGCGGCCCACGTTGAAGAACACGGCCGGCACGCCATATTGTTTCAAAATGGCGCTGATTTCTTCCGTGTAGCGGCGGTGCGGACCGTCGTCAAACGTCAGCACGATGGTTTTCTTCGGCAAGCCCAGGCCGAAGATCTCCGCCTCATCTTTTTTTGGCGTCGGCTTGGTGTCGGGCACGGAGCCAGCCGGCGGAGTCGCATACGGCACGACGATGCCGTTTTCCTTCAGGATCTGTTCGCGGCTGTAGAGTTTTTTCAGCTGCGCCACGTAATCGTCCCACCGTTCGCGCTTGAGTTCGATGGCGCGCTGGCCCAGGTTGCCGAAGATTTGCCGGATTTCCTTCTCGTAATTGCGCTCGATCTCGCCCAGCGCGTCCAGGTCTTCGGAAATGCGCTTGTGCAGCTTGATCGCCGGCAAGGACGTATCCCTGGCCACGTCGGCCAGCATGCTTTGCAGCAGCTCGCGGAAGGCCAGGCGGTCCGCGTCATACAGGCCGGGATCGGATTCGATATACGTCAGCAGGCTGTCGAGCGCCTCGAAGCGGCCCGGATTCGTGGGCGCCGTCAGCTGGTCCAGCGCCGCGTCCAGCCTGGCGATGCGCTCCTGGTTTTCATGGAACAGGGCCTGCCCCACCTTGCGGGCTTCGTCGCGCGCCCCTTCCGGCAAGCTTTGCTCGTCGGCCAGCAGCACGATGATCTTGCGGAAATTGGCCAGCAAGTCGCGGAACTGGCTGGCCACGGCGGCCGTGCCGGCGGCCGCTTGCGGCGCGGCGGCCGGGCTGCCCGGGGCTGGCGCGCCCGGCGTGGCCGTGGCGGCGGGACGGGTGGCCGTGTATATGCCGGCCCCGGCGGCGAGTGCCACGACGACGGTGGCGGCGATCTTGATCGGTTTGGAAGTCACAGGCTTGTCATTCCCTTCACATACTATGCATAAAATTCAGATGGCGCGCAGGCGCACGAGGCATAATTGTAGAGCACGCTTGGCAACAAGCTCATGCGCACAAATGAATTTAGGCAATAATACTGCCGTCAACCTCACAGTGGAAACGGGAAAGAAGATGCACAAGAAACTCTGCGCCGCCGCGCTGATGCTGGGAATGGCACTGTTGCTGCTGCAACTGCGCGCACACGCGGGCGATGGGGTGGTGAACTTTGCGGGACGCGTGTGCCTGCCGCACTGAACGTGCCGCGTCCCGCTGCCGCTGGCGAGCCGTGTGACAGGCGCTGCCCTCCACGCGCCTGTCCGCCGGGCTATACCTTGGCCGGCTCCCAGTAATTAAGCAGGCCCAGCTTTTTCAGGCCGGCCGCCACGAAGCGCGGTTCCAGCAGCTCTTCCGCCGTCAGGGGCTGGCGGATCAGCTTTTGTTCCTGCGCAAACGCCAGCACCCTGCGGTAATGGCGGTACACGGCGTCGTCGTACAGGGGCGACCAGCGCTCCTTCCACTGCAAGCCGGGATCGTCGTAGCTGCGCCGCACCACGCTGTCGGGCGTGCCATTGCGCGTGCCATCCCTGATGACGGCTTCGCGGTTGCCGTCCAGCGCCGCCCAGTGCTGGGCCCGCAGCCAGGCCGTGGCCACCAGTTCCGCGATGGCGGGATGGGCTTGCGTAAAGTCGCGCCGCGCCCACAGTTCCGCCCGCATCTTGCGTTCCGGCAAGCCCTTGCTGGACCAGATGATGCGGCCGATGCCCTTGTCTTCCAGCGGATAGCCATTGATCATGAACAAGGCATCGACGGCGCCCGTGGCCAGCGCGGCCGTGCCAGGCTTGAGGTCCATATTGATCAGCCGGAAATCCGTGGGCGACATGCGCTGGTCGGCGATCAGCTGGCGCAAGCCCAGTTCCCACGGCCGGCCCCGGTGCACGCTGATGCGCTTGCCCTTCAGGTCGGCCAGCGACGTGGCGCGCGAACCGGTGGGCACGAGCAGGAACTGGTCCGTGCCCCGCCCCGCCGGCACGATCACCTGCGTGCGCACGCCGCCCGCGTTGAGTATGACGGACGGCAAGTCGCCATACGCGGCCATGTCGATGCGCCCGCTGGCGAACGCTTCGTTCATGGTCGCGCCCGTGTCTCCCGTGACGGGCAGCCATTCCAGCCGCACGCCCCGCTGCTTCAGTTCGCGCGCCAGCCAGCCTTCCTGCTGCACCCGGTAAGCGATGCCCCCCAGTTCCGCCCTGCCGTTTTCCGCAAAGCCCGTCGAGGCGATGCGCAGGGCCGCCGGCGATGCCCCCGCTCCTTTCGCCGCCGACACCGCCTGTCCCGCCAGGGGCAGCAAGGCCAGCCCGCCCATCACCGTGCGTCGCCGCATCGCATTCTCCTCATCATCGAGCATGGCCACCGTTGACGTGCTTCCCGCTCAGGCCGCCCGGCGCGTTTGCGCCAGCGCCGCGTCGAAAGGACGGGGGTCGATCCAGGCGCGCACGTCGACCTTGCTGGGCAGGAAGTTCCAGCGGAACAGGAAATCGCTGAAATCCTGCAAGCCCGCGACCGACGTTTCCGCCAGGTCCGTGTCCAGGCGCAGATGCGCATCCTTGCCGTAGGCCACCTGCACCCAGTGCTCGCTGGCATTCGATTCGCGCGCCAAAAAGCGCCGCGTGTCGTCCGCGTGACCCCGCGCCCACGCTTCGGCCCGCAGCACCTGCTCGACCAGGGTCACGGCCGAGCTAAAATGGTGGTCCAGCAAGTGCGCATCGACGGTGAGGGTGCGCGGCGTGCCATTGTTGGCACGGATCAATGGTTCCGGATGGCTGCCCGTATCGATCACCGTATGCAGGCCGAACTGCTGCGCCAGCTGGGCGGCCGAGGCGCCTTTCAGGAAGATGGCATCCACCTCGCCCCGCAAGAGGCCCAGCAGCTCCGGACTTTGCCCGCCCCGCCGCGCGCCGCTGAACAGGTTTGTCGCCGCGCCCCGCTCCGGCGGCGTTTCGCTCTGGCCCGCCTGGATCACATAATCGACCAGTTCCACGTCAGCAACAGCCAGGCCTTCCAGGCTCAGGGCGTTTTCCAGTCCCCGCAAGGCTTGTGCGCGCGCAAAGTCGATCTGCGCCCTGGCCCACAGGGGCAAGCCGAAGCGCCGGCCCTTCAAGTCGCGCACCGTGGCAATGCCGCTGTCGGGCAGGGTCAGTATCAGCTGCGTCTCGTCCGACCACGACAGGCCGATGACGCGCGTGTCGCGCCCTGCCGCCCTGGCCCACAGGGCGGGAATATTGCCGCCGTGGCGCACGGAGTTCTGCAGGGTATGGTCGAAATGCGATTCGCGCACGGCTTCCTGGTCGGACTCGCGCAAGGAGCGCAGGCTGGTGCCGTCGGCGCGCAAGGCGTCTTCCAGCCAACCTTGCTGCAGGGCGATGCCCAGTCCCGTCGGGACGGGGCAACGCGTGTACCACAGGGTGTCGAGTGCTTGGCTTTCATTGCTCATCTTGTATCTCCAGGTTGATGGATATCAAAAACACGAAAATTACAGCGCCATCCTGCGCGCCCATTCATTGCCATCCCACAAGCTGCTGGGGTCCACATCGTGCGCCGGTGGCGCATGCGATTCGTCGAGGTCGCTGAAATCCCCATGCAAGCCGTCGCGGATGGCGACAAAGCCGGCCGCACCGCGCTGGCGCGGGTGGGCCAGCGGCACGTCCTGCACCCGGCGCACCTTGCCAGGACGCGCATCGAGCACGACGATGCGGTCGGCCAGGTAGACGGCTTCATCGATGTCATGCGTGACCATCACCATGGTGATGCCCTCGTCTTGCCACAGGCGGCGCAGTTCCTGCTGCAGGCGCAAGCGGGTCAGCGCGTCGAGCGCGCCCAGCGGTTCATCGAGCAGCAGCACGTCGGGCCGCCCGACGAGGGCGCGGGCGATGGCCGCCCGCTGCGACATGCCGCCCGACAATTGGTGCGGATAGGCATCCGCATAGCCATCGAGGCCCACGCGCGCGATTTCCGCCGCCACGCGGGCGTCGCGCTCGGCCAGGGGTACCTTGGTATTGCTGAAAGCCACGGCCACGTTCTGCTGCACCGTCAGCCACGGGAACAGGCGGTGGTCCTGGAACACGAGGCCGCGGCGCAGATCCGTGCCACGGATGGGCACGCCATCGTGCAGCAGCAAGCCCGTGTAATCCGTGTCCAGGCCCGCCAGCAGGCGCAGCAGGGTGGACTTGCCGCAGCCGGAGGCGCCCACGATGGCGACGAATTCGCCTGGCGCAATCGTCAGGGAAATATCGTCAAGCACGGGCAGCGGCGCGCCTTTCAGCGCGAACGACTTGCTCACGTGCTGCACCTGCAGGCCGCCGCTCAGGTGCTGCCGCTGCGGCAGCAAGGTCGAAGGGGAAACGAGATCATTCATGGCGCACTCTCTACAGTAGGGGCGAGGGAAGAAACGGCGGCGGGCCGCGCCCGGCGCAGCCAGCGGCTGCCGTGGAAGGCCAGCCAGGCGGCCAGCCACGGGAACAGCCAGATGAGAAATACATTGCGCAGTCCCGTCACGTCCGCCAGGCGGCCCGCCGCCAGCGCGCCAGCCGTGCCGCCCACCATGCCGAACAGGGTCAGATGGGCAGAAACGCGGGCCTTGTCGACGGGGGCGCGGGCGATATTGTCTGTATTCACGAGGTTATTCACGCCCAGTCCCAGGCCCAGCAGCACGGACGCCGCGAGGTAGGCGATGCTGTCCGGCCACAGGCCCAGGATCAGCAAGGCGGCCATGATGGCCAGGTGGGCGCCGCCATACAATTGCTCGCGGTAACGGCTGGCCAGCACGAAGCGCCCCAGGAACAGCAGCACCAGCACGCAGCTCAAGCCCTGCACGGCCATCAACCAGACGGCGTGGTGAGGAGGCCAGTGCAGCACGCGGATGGCCAGCAGGATGGAAAACACGCCCACGCTGGATGCCGTGAAGCTGGCGAGGATTTCAAATAGGTAAGTCACGCGCACGATGGGCAGGCGCAGCAGCTGTCGCAGGCTGGCCGCGCCCGGCAACGCGGCCTGCCCTGCCGGCTTGCGCGGCGCAGTACTGCTGGGCAACACTTGCCAGCCCAGCACGGCCAGGATGGCGAACATCAGGGCGGAGATCAAGAAGCCCGCTTTCAAGCCCAGCTGCGCGATCAGGTAATTGCCGCACAACGGCCCCAGGAACTGCATGCCGAGGATTAATGTGCCCTTGTACCAGCCCGCCTTGCCCTGCCCCAGTTCCGGCAAGCGCACGAGAAACACGGTGCTCATGGCCACGATGCGCAGCGAAATGCACAACCCCACCAAAAACATCAGCAGGGCCACCCATTGCCAGCCGGGCAGCCACGGCAGCACGCAAAAGGCCAGCGCCAGGCTCAGGCTGACTCCCGCGTACAGATGCTTCGGGTTGCCGCGCGACAAGATATAGCCGGCGGGAATGGTGCCTAGCGCCATGGCCAGGGTTTCCGCGCTGCTGATCGCGGCCAGCTGGAAATTGCTCACGTGCAGATGCAAGCCCAGCAAGGTGGCCAGCACCTTGTTCATGCCGATGGTCACGCCCGACAGCAGGGTCAAACCGATAAAGCGCAGCAAGAAGGCGCGCAGCTCGCCGTCGCGGGCGCTCGCCGCCGCCTCTGCAGTCAATGGCAAGGATTCACTCACTGCTGCGCCCCTTCACCAGCAGGCGCGCGAGACGCGCAAACGCCACGTTCATCGTTTGAGCCAGCAGCGCGATCACGAGCACGGCCAGCAGGACGACATCCATGCGGCCCGACACTTCTCCGTTGAGCAATAATGATCCCATGCCGGGGCCGGCCGAAAACAGCAGTTCGCCGCCCAGGCACGCCAGCCAGGCAAACGCCAGCGCATGCGTGACACCCGTGACGATGGCCGGCATGGCGCCCGGCAACAGGATCTGGCGCAAGGTCTGCCAGCGCGTCAGGGTCAGCACCTGCCCCACTTCGCGCAATCTCCCCTCCACCTGGCGCATGCCCGCATACGTGTTGAGCACGGCAGGATAAAAGGCGGCGATGGCGATCACCAGCAGCTTGGCGCCGTCGCCATTGCCCACCCATAAGCCCAGCAAGGGAATCAGCCCCAGCAAAGGCACTTGCCGGATGCTGTGGAACAAAGGACCGATCAGGCGGTCCGCCAGCGGCGACTGCGCCATCAGCGCGCCCGTGACGATGCCGGCGCTGCCGCCTAGCAACAGTCCGGCCAGCGTGCGTCCCAGGCTGGCGTGCAGGTGCACCCACAGTTCGCCCGTGATCACCAGGTCGCGCAGGCTGTGCGCCAGGTCGCCCAGCGAGACGAAGATGTAGGCGGCCGCCGCGCCCTGGCCGGACGCCCATTGCCAGGCGCCCAGCAAGGCCAGCGGCAGCAGCGCGCCCTTGATCACCAACACTAAACGCTGCTTCATGCGGCGCCTCCCTTACCATCGCCGCTGCGCTTCCAGCGCATCAGCCATGCTTCCAGCGCGTGGCAAGCCCGGTCCAGGCCGAAGCCGATGGCGCCCGTCAGCACCACGCCCACCATGACCACGTCGAGGCGGAACATTTGCCGGCCCATTTCCATCATCTGGCCCAGGCCGCTGTCGGCGGCCAGCAATTCCGCGCCCACCAGCACCATCCACGAGCGCGACAGGGCGATGCGCATGCCCGTCAGCGCGGCCGGCACGATGGCGGGCAGGACGATCAGGCGGATGCGCTGCCAGCGCGAAAAGCAATACACTTGCGCCACCTCAAAGTAGCGCTGCGACAGGTTGCGGATGGCGTCGTGCACGGCCAGCGCGACGATGAAGAAGCTGGCCTTGGCCACGATAAACACCTTGAAACTCTCGCCGATGCCGAACAGCAGGATAAACAGGGGGATCAGGGCGACGGTGGGCAGCTGGCGCAGGACATTGAAGGTGGGATCGACATAGCTGCGCAAGCCCGGCGACAGGCCCAGCACGACGCCAAACGCCAGGCCAAGGCTGGCGCCCAGGCCGAAACCGGCCAGCAGGCGGAACAGGCTGATGCCCAGGTGCTGGCCCAGTTCGCCGCTCTCGGCCAGGTCGCGGGCCGTCAGCAGCACTTGCCACGGCGACATCAAAATGTGCGCGGGCATCCATTCGAAGGCGGTGGCCGCCGTCCACAGCAGCAGCAAGGCCAGCGGCGAGGCCCACACGGACCAGGGCGAGCGCACGAAGCGCTGCAGCCAGGGGACAGAGGCTGCACGCGCTGGCGCGGCGGCGCGCGGCAAGGCGATGGCGTTGGCGAGAGTATTCATGCGCGCCCCGTCATGGCGACCAGTAGGTTTGCAGCTTCAGCTGCGCCAGCGCCTGGTTGACGAACTGGGGCGCGAAAAGGCTGTCGACTTGCAGGGGCCGGCCGATCAGGCCCGCGCTCTTCGCATATGCCGCCTCGCCCGCGTAATGCTGGCGCAGGCTGGCCGTGAACAAGGGCGACCAGCGCGCCTGCCACGGCGTATGGTCGCCCGCCAGTTCGCGCCGCACCACGCTTTCCACCTGGCCCGCGGACGCCTCGGTGCGCACGTATTCGTCTTCGCCGCCGGCGCCGGCGGCCCGGTGGTGCTCGCGCACATAGGCCGTCACCACTAGCTGGGCCAGCTGCGGCCAGCGTTGCAGGAAACCGCTGTCGGCCCACAGTTCGGCGCGCATCTTCCAGTCCTGCGGCGGCGCCTTGCTGGACCAGATGATCTTGCCCACCTGTTTATCTTCCAGCAGGAAGGCGTCGCTGAGGGTGAAGAAGGCGTCGGCGCCGCCCGTCGCCACGGCGGCAGCGCCTGCCTGCGGATTCAGGTTGAGGACCTTGACGTCGCGCAAGGTCATGCCATTCGCTTCCAGCAGGCGCGCGAACGGGTATTCCCATGGCCGCCCCCGGTGCAGGGCGATCTTCTTGCCCTTCAAGTCCTTGATCGAACGGGCCGTGGAGCCGCGCGGCACCACCAGGTAAGTATTGCTGAAGCTGCCGCCGGGCAGGATCAGCCGCGTCTGCAAGCCCGAGGCATTGGCGATAATCGAGGGCAAGTCGCCATACTGGGCCAGGTCGATCGAATGGTTGGCAAACGCCTCGTTGACTTGCGTCGCCACGGAATTGGTGGTGACGGGCACCCATTCCAGCTTCACGCCCAGCTTGCCCAGTTCCGCCGCCAGCCAGCCTTGCGCGGCCACCTGGGCGGCCGAACCGGCAAACACGGTCTTGCCGGACGGCGCCGCGCGCGCCACGACGGCGATGCGCACGGCGGCCGGCAGCGGCTCGGCCGCCGCCGCGATGGCTGGCGCCAGCACGCTGACCGCCAGGGCGGCCGCGACGACTTTGCGCCAGCTCAAACGTAAGAATTTCAATGACATCTCGGGCCTGTTCTTAGTTAAATATTTTTTACACAACGACACCTGACAAAACCGTCGCGAGCGGCAGCGATTTGTGGCCGAGAAGCGCAGCTGTGCCTGGGCACAGCGAGCATCACAGGCCGCAAGGCGCAACGCGCAGCAGGTTTGGTCAGGTGTTGACCAGGTCGGTGGCAGGCAACAGGGAAAGGGCGCGCGCCGTGTCGATCAGCTTGCTCATCTTCCATTGCTGCAGCAGCACGCCCGGGCCGAAGTCGCGCGAACCGCCGATGGCTTCGGCCGCGATCTGGATTTTTGCCCCCTCTTCCAGCAGCAGGATGAATTCGGCCAGCTTCAGCAATCCCTGCTTGCCCCACACAGTGGCGCCGCCATTCGCTTCCAGGATGGCCGTGGCATGCGTATTGCGGGCGATTTCGCCGAGGATGAAATCGACTTCCGGCTGGCGGCGGTCGATATAGATGGGAATTTCGCGCACCAGCTGGTAGCGCTGCACGGGCACGTAGCGGATCGGCAGGGTGCGGTGCGTCTGCGCCCACGCGCCCAGCGACGGCGAGTGCACATGCGAGATCGACGTAACCTCGGGCCGCTCGCGGAACAGTTTTAAGTAACGCGCGCCGCCGTTGTTGGCGTCGCCCACGAGCACCGTGCCATCCAGCGCCAGCACGGCCGCCTTCAGGGGCTGGCCGCGGCGGAACGGGCCGGGATCGTTGACCACCACGACCTTGTCGCCGCCAGGGGTGCGCTCGACGAAGCCCACCGTGCCGTTGGCCGTCAGGCTGCCCGTCTCGCGCAAGCCGTCGAAGGCGGTCTGCGCATCGCGCCGCACCTGTTCCACGAAGGCCAGTTCGGCCGCCGTCAACTCCTGGGTTTGTACTTGCTCTGGTGCTTGTGCTTGTGCCACGTCCGTCATGTCATGCTCCATTCTTTAGGGTTGGAATACGGGTTAGTCATGGCTGTACTTTCGCAAGACGCGTGCCAGCGCCGGGACCGCAGAAATGGTGGAAGGCTGCTGCCTGCGCAACAGCGGCTGCTGGCACGGCAGCAGCATTGTGCGCAGCGGCTGTCGGCAAGCCAGCAAGCGGCGCGGGCACGGTTCCTGCACGGCTCAAGCCTTCCACCACCACGAAGGAAATCCATGACCACCGCAACCTCCCCCGCCGTCGATACCGTCTGGTTCACCCGCTGCCCCGTGCCTACGGCCACGGGCCTGGCCTACAAACTGGGCTGGCTGGACGAAGAATTCGCCCGCGACGGCATCGCCCTGAAAACCCTGCAGGAAGTGGGCGGCGAGCTGGCGCGCCACCACTACGACCATGGCCTGTCCACGCTCGTGCGCGAAGGGGGCAACCTGCTGGCCCTGCCCGCCCGCGCGCAAGGGGCGCCCACGCGCCTGATCGGCCTGACGTGGATCGATGAATGGCAAGCCATCCTCGTGCGCCCCGCTTCCGGCATCACGACGCCCGCGCAGTTGCAGGGCAAGCGCCTGGCGCTGCCCGTGTTCCGCGCCGAGGACTTGCGCGACAACCGGCGCGGGCGCAGCATCGCGCGCGGCATGAGCCTGGCCGGCTACAAGGGCGTGCTGGCGTCCGCCGGTCTCACGCTCGACGATGTGCAGCTGGTGGAAGTGGGTGCCGACGCCCAGGCATCGGGCAATCTGGGCCCGGGCCTGTGGCAAGGCATAGGCCCGCTCTTGCGCGGCGACGTCGATGCCGTCTACGTGAAAGGCGCGGCGGCGGCCGAGGCGGCCCGCGCGGCGGGACTGGAAGTAGGCATCGATATCGATGCCCTGCCCGACCGGCGCTTCCGCGTAAACAATGGCACGCCGCGCCCGATCACCGTGCATGCAACGATGCTGGAACAGCATTTCGAGCTGGTCGTGCGCTTTTTGACGCAGACCCTGCGCGCCGCGCACTGGGCGCGCAGCCACCAGGCCGACGTGCTGGCCATCCTGCAGGGCGAAACGCGGGCCGGCGCCGATGCCGTGGCCGAAGCCTACCGCGACGGTTTCCACCTGGCCCTGGCGCCCGACCTGTCGGAAGAAAAAGTGACGCTGTTCCGCCAGCAGAAGGATTTCCAGCTGCAGCACGGCTTCCTCGACCGCGACGTCGATATCGACGCTTGGATCGACCGCCGACCGCTGAAGGAAGCGCAGCGGCGGCTGGACGCCCTGCTGCACGTGGCCGCGTAAGCCGGCGCCATGAAACGACAAGGCCGGCGCTTGCGCCGGCCTTTCCATATCCATCAAGCGCCATCAGAACTGGACGGTATAAGACGCGCCTACCGTGCGGCCCTGGCCGATGATGACCGTGTCGCCGTTGACGGCGCCGGGCACGAAGCTGGTGAGCGTATGGTTGCGGTAGACCTTGTCGGCCAGGTTGTTCGCATACGCGGTGATGCGCTGCTTGCCGCCCGGGAGCACGTACGACAGGCGCGCATTGGCCAGCGCGAAGCCGCCCTGGTTCAGCAAGCCGCGCGCGTCGCTTTGCGGGTCGACATAGTAGTACTGCTTCGACGTATAGCGCACGTCGCCGCTGAAGACCAGCTGCGCGCCATTGCCCAGCGGGTAGCGGTAGTCGGCCGCCAGCAGGGCCGTCACGTGGGGCGAGCGCACGAATTCGTTGCCGGAACGGTCGCCGCCATTGTTCTGGATGGCGAAATCGTCGAATTCCGTGCGCAGCAGGCCCAGGTTGGCGTTGACGTGCAGGTTGTCCGTCGGCTGCGCCTCGACCTCGAATTCCGCGCCATTCACGTGGGCCTTGCGCACGTTCTGCAGGTAATTGACGCTTTGCGTGGGGTCGCCGTTGTACACGCCCGTGATATTCACCTGCACGTTCTTGTAGTCGTAGTGGAAGACGTTGGCGTTGAAGTTCAGGCGCCCGTCCAGCCATTCGGACTTGATGCCCGCCTCGAACGAGTTCAGGGTTTCCGGCTTGACCGTGTTCAGGGCCCGCACGTCCGTCGCGCTCGTGTTGTAGCCGCCCGACTTGATGCCGTGCGCGTATTTCAGGTAGCCGCGCAGGGTGCGGCTGAAGCGGTATTCGGGCGTGACGTCATACGTCAGCGCATTCCACGTGGTGGACGGATTCGACGTGAAGTTATTGTTGGCGACCGAAGCGGCCGTGTAATTGCCACCCTGGACCGTGTTCCACCAGTTCGCGGCATCGCCGAACGTCACCGTGTTCGATGCGGCCTGCACGCGCCGCAAATCGAGGTCCTTGGTTTCCGTGGTCCAGCGCAGGCCGAAGGTGGACAGCAGCTGCTCGCTGAAATTGACGGTGGTGCTGCCGAAGATGGCCGCGCTGCGCGCCTTGTGCTGGTAAATGGTGCGGTTGTAGCCGACGGGCTGCGTGCTGCCTGCCAGCGCCGGCACCGTGCCGTTGGGCAGGCGCGCGCCAGCCGAATCGGAGTCGATCTTTTCATTGAAGTAGAACAGGCCCGCCACCCAGCTCACGGCGCCGTTCTGCGGCGACGTCAATCGCAGCTCCTGCGACACTTGCCGGCTGCTGGCCTTGGAACGGCTGCGGCCCACTTCCAGCGGCGTGTTGTCGCTGTCGCCCGTGGCCTCGTTGCGGAAGTTTTCATAGCCGGTGATCGACGTCAGGGTCAGCTCGCCCAGCGCATATTCGAGGTTCAGCTGGGCGCCGCCCTGTTGCACATCGCTGTCGGCCGGCGCATTCGTGCTCACGTCGTCGGGATTCGTGCTGGGGACGTAGCCGTTGCGGTACACGCCATTGGCTCCATAGCTGGCCACGGTGGTGGTGGCGCCCTTGGTCGTGTAGTCGCGGTAATGCAGGTTCAGGTTCGCCGTCAGGTCGCGCCCGATCAGGGCCTTGAGCTGGCCGCGGATGGCGCTGTCCTTGAGTTTTCCATCGCGCTCGCCCGTAAACAGGTTGTGGAAGCGGCCCTCGCCTTGCTGTTCCGTGTGGAAGGACAAGCGCCCCGCCAGCACTTCGTCGACCAGCGCGCCGCCAATGGCGCCCTCGGCCAGGGTCGTGTCATAGCTGCCGTAGTCAATCTTGGCGTAGCCGCTGGACTTGAACGAGGGCTTGCGCGAAATCACATTGATGGCGCCGCCCGTCGTGTTCTTGCCCCACAGGGTGCCCTGCGGGCCGCGCAGCACTTCCACCCGGTCCAGGTCGAACAGGGGAAAGCCCGTGGCGCTGGAATTGCTGATGTAGACGTCGTCGAGATAGAAGCCGACGGGGTTCGGAAAGTCCACCTGCTGCTGGCCCGCGCCCACGCCGCGTATCCACCAGCGCGGGCGGCCGTGCTGCTGCGTGCCGGCCGAGGCATTCGGCACGTAGTTGAGGATTTCGCTGGCCGAGCGGCCGATGCCCGTGTCGAGCAGCTCCTTGCCGCCCAGGACCGTGATCGCGCTGGGCACCTTCTGCGCCGATTCCTCGCGCTTTTGCGCCGTCACCGTCACCGATTGCAGCGAGGCGCCCTCGCCGGCGCCATTCGCGTCGGCCGTGGCATCGGTCACCACGGCGGCAGGCGCTTCGGCATGGGCCAGGCCTGGGGCAAGCATCAGGCCGCCGATGGCGAAGGCCGAGCGCAACGCGCGGCGCAGCGGCGTCAAGCGAAAGGGGAAAGAGGAAAAAGCGGCGGGGGCGGTCGAACGGCGCATGGGTGGTTATCCTTGAGTAAAGTCAAAACGCGAGATGGTGATGACCAGTATTGCAAGGGGCATGCCCGCTGCCGCAGCGCAGCAAAATCAAACTCAAGTACTTGATTTCAAAGGAAGACTATCGAGATGATAGCGCTGTTGATTTGGCAGCAGGGGCGAGGCCGCGTGCTGCCTGCGCGACAGCAGGCCGTGGCGCTGCTGTCGCGGCAACAGGGGAAAGGATCAGGCGGCGCGCAGCACTGCCGCCGTGTGGCCGCGCACGAGGGGCAGCACTTCCTCGCCCACGCGGTACGCTTCTTCCAGGTGCGGCGTGCTGGCCAGGATGAAGGCGTCGGCGCCCAGCTGCACCAGTTCGTCGAGGCGTTCGGCCACCTGCTGGTAGCTGCCGACGATACCCTGCGTCTGCCCGCCACGCAGCAGGTTGAAGCCGGACCAGATATTCGGCGCCGTGATCAAGTCCTTGTAGCTGTTCAGGGTCGTCGGGCGGTTGCCCCGCTGGCGCGCCGCGCCCACGGAATCGCCGCCATCGGCGCCTAGGAACTGGCGCAGGGTGGCCGCATCGACGGCATCGAAACCCTTGCGCACTTCGTCCCACGCCTCTTCCTCCGTGGCGCGGGCGACGATGTCGACGCGCACGGCGCACTTGATCTTGCGCCCAAGCAGCGCCGTCTTTTCCTGCACGCGGGCGAATTTCTCGCGCAGCTGCTCGAACGGTTCCAGCCACGTCAGGTAGTAATCGGCGTGCTTCGAGGCCGAACCGAGGGCCGCGTCGGAGGAGCCGGAAAAGTAAATCTCGGGGAAATCCTGTTCCGACAGGGGCGTGGCCAGGCCCGCGTCTTCCACCTGGTAGAACTTGCCCTGGTAGGAAAACGGTCCGCCGCGCCACACGCCGCGCACCACGTCGAGAAATTCCGTCGTGCGCGTGTAGCGGTCGTCGTGGCCGGCCGCATCGCCCCACCACAGCTGCGCCGGGCCGCCGCCGCCCGTGATGACGTTGTACAGGGCACGCCCGCCCGTGGCCCGCTGCAGGCTGGCCGTCATGCGCGCGGCCACCACGGGGTTCAGAAAGCCGGGCTGGAACGGGATCATGAAGCGGAAAGTGCGCGTTTCGCGCGCCAGCAGCGCGGAAATGGCCCACGGTTCATCCGTCATGGGGAACGACGGAATCAGGCCGCCCTGGAAACCCGATATTTCAGCCGCACGGGCGATCTCGGCCAGGTAGTCGATATACGTAAAGCCGTCGGCGCCGCCGCCACCGAGGCCGGCCTGGCGCAGGCTGTCATTGCCGGGAAACCAGTCGCCGCGAAACGGCGTGCGGGCGCGGTGCGAACTCGGTTCGCCATGCGTGGGGATGCGCCAGAAAAAATCGATTGCCATGTGGAATACTCCTTGGTAAGTTAGATTCAGGCCGCCTGCTGTTGCGCGGTGGTCAGCGAAGCCCGCACGCGCGGCAGCACGTGCTCGCCGATGCGGTAGGCTTCCTCGAAATGGGGGATGGCCGCCAGCACGAAGCTGGACACGCCCGCCTGCGCATACGCTTGCAGCGCAGCGCTGACCTGGTCGTAGCTGCCGACCAGCGCGCCATGGGCGCCCGTTTGCGCTTGCGCAAAGCCGGGCCAGAACGCGGCCGCGCCGCCGTCGAATGGCGCTTCGTCTGGCAGACCCGCGCCGTTGCGGTAGCGCCGGGCATCGCGCAAGGCTTCGTCGAAGGTTTCGCGGGCCAGCACGTCAAGGCGCAAGCCCGCCGCGACGGTGCGGCCGTGCTGGCGTGCCTGCGTCTGCAGGCTGTCGATGGAGGGTCGCAGGTCCGCCACCGGCGCCGCATCGAACACGTGCACGTCCGCCTGGCGCGCCGACAGGGCCAGCGCCTCGGGCGATTCGCCCGTCAGGTAAATGCTGTTGACGAGGTGGTGCGCCAGCGGCCCCTTGAAGCCGCCGTCCTGCACTTCGAAAAAGCGGCCCTTGAAGCTGAACGGCGACGTGCCTTGCACGCCGCGCGCCACCGTGATGAATTCATCGATGCGGGGCAGGATATCGGCGTCCGGCGCCGTATCGCCCTGGCGCCGGCGCGCTTGCGCATCGCCGCCAGGGCCGATCTGCCAGGCGAAGCGCCCGCCCGTGAAGCGCTGGAAGCTGACGGCGTTCTTCGCCGCATATACGGCCGAACCCCAGGCCGCGTCGAATTCGGCGATCAGCTTCAAATGCCGCGTGCTGCGGGCCAGATACCCTGCGACGATCCAGCTTTCATCGCCCTGCGTATCGTGGCGCACCTGGATGCCGTCGAAGCCGGACAGGTCGGCCGCGCGGGCGATCTGGTGCAGGTAATCGAAATAGTTGAACGGCGGCCGCGCGCCGCGCGGGTCGCTCACGCCCGCCTGCAGGGGACTGGGTGCGCCGGCGGCCCGTTCGCCGCGACGCGTGATGCCGGGCGCCGCGTAACGGCCGTCGCCGCCGGTGGGTAATTGCCAGATGAATTCGATGGTCATGCATGGACTCCTGTCGTGGGTCGAAGAAAAAGCCGTATGCGCAGCGCGCAGCGGCCTGCCCTACCCTCCTCGCAGAAAACATGCCATGCCCAGGATGCCCGCCCGCGCCATTCACTGTTGATTTGGCAGCAATCCGCTGCGTCCAGGACAGCAGCGTGCTGCGCGCGCAGCAGCCATGAAAAAAGCCGGAGCCGCATCGCTGCGGGTCCGGCACGAAGGGGCTGGCGTGTTGCGGAGCCTAGTCGATGGCGCCCGCTTTTTTCAGGAAGGTGCGCAGGATGTTGCGGCTGATATTGAGGTGTTTCGCCGTGCGCACCTGGTTGCGCTCATTGCGCTCCCACGCGGCGCACACCAGTTCCTGCTGCAAGGCTTCGAAGGCCACGGCCTCGCCCGAGTCCAGCAAGGCTTGCCAGGCGCGGGCGAAGCGCTCGGCCGCCAGCAGCTCGTCCTGCCCGGCTGCGCCGTGGGCCGCGTAAGCGATGTCGGCGCCGCCGGCCCAGGCGTCCGGCACGGGCACGGGGGCGGATGCAGGCGCCGGAGCGCGGTGCCAGCCCGACAAACTCAGGTCGTCGGCACGCACTTCGCCGCTGCGGCACACGAGCAGCGCGCGGTGGATGACGTTTTCGAGCTCACGGATATTGCCCGGCCACGGGTAGGCCAGCAAGGCTTGCTGCGCGTCCGCGCCCAGTTCCACCTCGCCCAGGTGCAGGCGCTGCGCGTAGATGGCCATGAAGTGGCGCGTCAGCGGCATGATGTCGCCCGGGCGCTCGCGCAGGGGGCGCAGCGGCAGGCCGATCACCTGCAGACGGTAATACAGGTCTTCGCGGAAGCGCCCTGCCCGCACGGCTTCGGCCAGGTCCACATTGGTGGCGGCGATCAGGCGCACGTCGA
Source organism: Janthinobacterium sp. GW821-FHT03C08 (assembly GCF_059420905.1). Lineage (NCBI taxonomy): Bacteria > Pseudomonadati > Pseudomonadota > Betaproteobacteria > Burkholderiales > Oxalobacteraceae > Janthinobacterium > Janthinobacterium sp. GW821-FHT03C08. The sequence continues at coordinate 207,775 of NZ_JBWKUP010000008.1, forward strand.
TGGGTATGGCGCGCCGCGCGCCCAGGCGCACCACTTCGCGCTCCTGCAGCACGCGCAGCAGCTTGACCTGCATCGCCAGCGGCAAGTCGCCGATCTCGTCGAGGAACAGGGTACCGCCGCTGGCCGTCTCGAACCAGCCAGGCTTGCCCTGCTGGGCGCCCGTAAAGGCGCCCTTTTCATAGCCAAACAGCTCGCTCTCGACGAGGGTTTCGGAAAAGGCGCCGCAGTTGATCGCCACGAAGGTCTGCTCGGCGCGCCCGCTCAAGCCGTGCACGTGGCGCGCGATCAGCTCCTTGCCCGTCCCCGTCTCGCCCGTGATCAGCACCGTCGCCTCGCTGGGGGCGATGCGCTCGATCAGCTCGTGCAGCTGGCGCGAGCGGGGATCGGCGAAGACAAAGGCCGTGGCCCGCACCAGCAGGCTCATTTGCTGCGGGTCGCGGAAGGCGACCAGCGCCTCGCCACCGTCGCTGCCGTCGGCGGCACCGGCGCCCCGGGCAAGGTGGGCGCTGCGCGCGAAATCGCTGCTGAAATTGTGGGCTAGGAGTTCCATGGGCCGACTATACCGCGCTGCATCTGCCGGCGTGAACGAATGGTGCCGCGCTAGCTTATCCGGATTTTGCATATGCGCGGCGCGGCTCCAGTGCTGGCCCAAAGCTTGCATCAGCATTGACACAGATCATGTTGCCACCCCACCACGGAGCTTCCCCATGCCAGCACGCCAGCTCGTCCTGAACGTCTTTTTGCAACGCCACGGCCACCATCCGGCCGCCTGGCGCCATCCATCGGCCAGCGCCAGCGGCCGCCCCGACCTGGCCTGGTGGCTGCGTGCCGCCCAACTGGCCGAGGCGGCCAGGTTCGACAGCTTTTTCATCGCCGACTTCATCGGCCGCTCGGGCGACGTCACGCCCGAGACGGGACGCGCCGCCGTCGGCCTGCCCTTCGAACCCTACACCCTGCTGTCTGCCATTGCCGCCGTCACCCGCCATATCGGCCTGATCGCCACCGTCAACACCAATTACGAGCATCCCTACCACGTGGCGCGCAAATTCAGTTCGCTCGACCACCTGAGCGGCGGGCGCGCGGGCTGGAACGTCGTCTCCTCGTTCGGCGAACACACGGCGCGCAATTTCGGGATTCCTGAGCCGCGCAGCCACCTTGAGCGCTATGCGCGCGCCGATGAATTCGTGGCCTTGTCCAAGATGCTGTGGGATAGCTGGGATGACGATGCGTTCGACCATCCTGACCGCGCCGGCGGCCAGTTCTACCGGCCCGAAGCTGGCCACCCGCTGGACTTCCGGGGCGAGTACTTTGCCTCGCAAGGCTTGCTGGACTTGCCCCGCCCCGTACAGGGCCACCCCGTGCTGGTCCAGGCGGGCAATTCCGGGACGGGCCGCGAATTTGCCGCGCGCCAGGCCGAGATGGTGTACTGCTCCGCCACCTCGCTGCCCGTGGCACAGGCGTATTACGCGGACGTAAAGGGCCGCATGGCGAAATACGGCCGCGCGCAAGACCAGCTGAAAGTCACGCCGGGCCTGTCCGTGGTGGTGGCGGAAAGCGACCAGCAGGCGCAGGACCGGTTCGGCGAGCTGCAGGACCTGGTCGACTTCGGCAACCTGGAATTCGGCGGCTTCGATCTGTCCGGCTATCCGCTCGACGGCCCCCTGCCCGACCTGCCCTACGAGGCGGGCGACAATGGCAAGGGACGTTTCCAGCAGCAGCTGGAACTGGCGCGCCGGGAAAACCTGACCCTGCGCCAGCTGGTGCTGCGCTTTCGCGTGGCGCGCGGCCACCTGCAGGCCATCGGCTCCGTCAAGACGGTGGCCGACGTGATGGAGCAATGGTTCGTGGAACGGGGCGCGGACGGCTTCAACGTCGTGCCGCCCCTGCTGCCGCAGGGCTTCGAAGACTTTACGCGGCTGGTGGTGCCGGAACTGCAGCGGCGCGGCCTGTTCCGCACGGAATACGCGGCCAGCACCCTGCGCGGCCACCTGGGACTGGCGCGGCCCGCCAACCCGCACACCGTGACGCGGGCGCGGGCCGCCTGACACTCTACCCCTGGTCCGGGTCGAAATGCTTGCGCAAGCCTTGCCAGCAAGCGAAATAGTCGTTTTGCAGCAGCCCCCCGTCCAGCGCGAACGGCGTGGGCTTGATCACGGTGCGCGTCTCGAACATGAAGGCCATGGTATCGCCCACCTTCACGGGCGCGGACGTGTCGCTGTGCGAGGCCTTGTCGAAGGTCTGCGCATCGGGGCCGTGGCCGGACATGCAGTTGTGCAGGCTGGCGCCGCCCGGCACGAAGCCGGCCGCCTTGGCGTCGTACACGCCGTGGATCAGCCCCATGAATTCGCTGGCCACGTTGCGGTGGAACCACGGCGGGCGGAACGTGTGCTCGGCCGCCAGCCAGCGCGGCGGGAAGATGGCGAAGTCGATGGCCCCCAGCAGCGGATTTTCGCTGGGCGCCTGCAGCACGAGGAAGATCGACGGGTCCGGGTGGTCGTAGCTGATCGAGCCGATGGTGTTGAAGCGGCGCAGATCATATTTGTATGGCGCGTAATTGCCATGCCAGGCCACCACGTCCAGCGGCGAATGGTCGAGCGTCGTGCGCCACAGGTGGCCGCCGAACTTGGCCACCAGCTCGCACTCGCCGTCGATATCCTCGTAGGCCGCGTGCGGCGTGAGGAAGTCGCGGCTGTTCGCCAGGCCGTTCGAGCCGATGGGTCCCATGTCCGGCAGGCGGAAGGCCGTGCCGAAGTTTTCGCACACGTAGCCGCGCGCCTGGCCATCGGGCAGGGTCACGCGGAAGCGCACGCCGCGGGGGATGACGGCGATTTCCTGCGGTTCCAGCTCGATCAGGCCCAGTTCCGTGGCGATGGCCAGCCGGCCCTGCTGCGGCACGACCAGCAGTTCGCCGTCGGCCGAATAGAAGAAGCGCTGCATCGAGCGGTTGGCCGCGTACACGTGGATGGCGCAGCCGCTCATCGCTTCGGCGCTGCCATTGCCCGCCATGGTCTGCCAGCCGTCGATGAAGTCCACGGGCGTGGCGCCGTCGGGCAGCGGCAGCGGGTCCCAGCGCAGCTGGTTCGGCGGCGTGGGCGGCATGGCATGGAAATCGCCGACGATGCGGGTGTTCTGCAGCAGGGTAAACGGCGGATGCTGGCTGGCGGGACGGATGCGGTACAGCCAGGAGCGCCGGTTCTGCGCGCGCGGCGCCGTGAAGGCCGTGCCCGAAAGTTGTTCCGCGTACAGGCCCAGGGGCGCCCGCTGCGGCGAGTTCTGCCCCTGCGGCAAGGCGCCGGGCACGGCTTCCGTGGCAAACTCGTTGCCGAAGCCGCTTTGGTAGCCGGCGCCTATCATGCGCTCTCCGCCAGGCCATCGGCCGCGTCGCGCAGCAAGCCCTGCACCACGTCGGCCTTGCCGATGGCGCCCATGGCCAGCAGGGCGAAGCGGGCCAGGAACAGGGGCGAGCGCTGCTCGCCCAGGCCGCCCATGGTGTGGCACAGCTCGGTGTACAAATTATCCAGTTCGATGTCGGTCATGTTGTCTCCTTGTTACTTTGATTGGGCGATGCCGGCCGCCGCCAGCGCTGCCGCCACCTGCCCTGCCTGCACTTGCCGCCAGCGCCCCAGCACGTGCCCATCCGGGCGCACGAGGTAAAACGTGCCGGGCTGCGCGTCGAACAGCGAGAATACCTGCGCCGTGTGGTCCCAGGCGCACTCTTGCGCCCTGTTGCGGCAAATCGCCACGGTCGTCAATGGCAAGGCATCGTCCAGCGCCAGCAGTTCCGCCGGCACGGCGCCATCCTCGCTGAAGTACAGGCCCGTGAAATCGCCATCCGCGCGCGCCACCAGATCGGTAATATACGCCGCTTTTTGCCCGCCGTTGTGCAGCAGCGTCAGCGGACACTCGGGCAGGACCGTGCCCGGCGCGGGGCCGGCGGCAAAACCGTCGGCATCAGGCCCGTTCAGGGGCGACTGCGCGTACGCGATGGCGCTCGTCTGGCGCGGGTTGATCAGGGAGCGTACGTGCGCATGCTTGCCCGCCAGGCCCAGCACGGCCGTGCGCAGGAGATCGAAGGCAAACGTGGGCGGCGCCATGAATTCCGTGCTTTTCGTGCCGTGGCGCAGGTTTTCACGGGCCGCATACACGCGCTCGTCCGAATAGCTGTCCAGCAAGGCCTGCGGCGCCCGGCCCTGGACGACGTAGGCCAGCTTCCAGGCCAGGTTGTCCGCGTCGTCGATGCCCGAGTTCGCTCCCCGCACGCCGAAGATGGGCACGAGGTGGGCCGCATCGCCCGCAAACAGCACGGGGCCGTGCCGGTATGTGTCCAGGGTCAAGGCATTCGCCTTGTAGATGGTGATCCACACAGGATGCCACGGCGCCGTCTCGCCCATCATGGCCAGCAGGCTGTCCACGCGGGGCGCCACGTTTTCCAGCAGCACGGCCGCCTGCGCGTCTTCGTCGTCGCGCAGCTGGTAGTCGATGCGCCAGATATCGTCGGGCTGCTTGTGCACCAGCACGGTCGAGCCGGGATTCGACGGGGGGTCGAAATACGCGAGGCGCTCCGTGGGGCGCTCGCTCTTCAGGTGGATGTCGACGATGACATAGCGCCCTTCATAGCTGGTGCCCTGCAATTTGAGGCCCAGCGCCTCGCGCACGGCGCTGCGCCCGCCGTCGGCCGCCACCAGCCAGTCCGCCTCGATTGTATAGGTGTCATCGGGCGTGGCCACGGTGACGGTGGCGCCATCGGCGCGCTTGTCCACGCCCGTGACGCGCGTCTGCCAGCGGATATCGATCAACCCGCTCTGGCGTTCGGCCGCATCGAGCAGGAATTGCTCGATATGGTATTGCGCCAGGTTGACCATCGGCGGCAGCTTCTGGTTGGCGTCTTGCGGCATCGTAAAGTGCAGCACTTCTTCCTCGCGGTAAAAGCTGCGCCCGCCCGCCCATGGCAAGCCCTTGGCGAGAAAACCGTCGAGCGCGCCCAGGCGTTCGATGATTTCCAGGCTGCGCCGCGAGATGCAGATGGCGCGGCTGCCCGTGCACACGCCGTCGTCCGCTTCGATCAGCACGCTGCGCACGCCGTGGCGGGCCAGGCCCAGGGCCGTGGCCAGCCCCACGGGGCCGCCGCCGACGATGAGCACGGGCACGTGCTGCGTGGCGGCGTCGGCCGGTTTGCCGGGCGGATAGACTTTCGCCACGTGGGGATAAGGGTGGAAGGTAGTGTTCATGATGTTTCCCTTTTGGCAATATTCGACAGTCTTATTTGCTGCCGCGGGCAATGGGCAGGGTCAGCACGATGGCCGCACCGGCCACCAGCAGCACGCTGGCATACAGCAAGCCCGTGGAAAAGCTGTGCGTGATGTCCTTCAGCCAGCCCACGACGACGGGGTTGAGGGCCGAGCCGATATTGCCCGTGGCATTGATGACGGCGATGCCGATGGCGCGCGCCCCCAGGCTCAGGGCCCGGTCCGGCGTCGTCCAGAAGACGGACATGGCCGTGTAGGCGCCCGTCGATGCCATGCACACGCCCAGCAGCTGCAGCACGGGGTGGCCGGCATACGCGGTCAGCAGCCAGCCGGCGGCCGACAGCAGCATGGGCCAGACGATGTGCCAGCGGCGCTCCTGCAGGCGGTCCGAGCGGCGGCCCCAGGCAATCATGCCGATGACGGTGCACACTTGCGGGATGGCGGCCAGCAGCCCGATTTGCGTGTTGCTGGCGCCGCTATTGAAACTTTTCACGATCAGCGGCGTCCACACGGCCACCATGGCCAGGGTGTTGACCAGGCAAAAGTAGGCGATGCCGAATTTCAGCACGGTGGGCGAGCACATTTCCGCCAGCACGGAGGTTTTCTGCTGCTGCGCCACAGGCTTGTGCTCGGTCGCCAGCATGCGCGCCAGCACCTGCCGTTCCAGCTTGCTCAGCCAGTTCGCCTTGGCGGGCGCGTCATCGAGGTAGCCAAACACGGCCAGGCCCAGCAGCACGGACGGCATGCCTTCGAGCAAGAACAGCCATTGCCAGCCCTTCAAGCCCCAGTGGCCATCCAGGCCCAGGATCAGCCCCGACAGGGCCGAGCCGATGGCAGCCGTGACGGGCATGGCGATCATGAACAGGGCATTGGCCCGCGCCCGGTAGGCGCTGGGAAACCAGTAGGTCAGGTACAGCAGCATGCCGGGCAAAAAGCCCGCCTCCGTGACGCCGACGAGAAAGCGCAGCGCGTACAGGCTGGCCGGGCCGCTGGCGAACAGGGTCGCCGTCGAGGCCAGGCCCCAGGCGATCATCATGGCGCCGATCCAGCGGCGTGCGCCGATGCGCGCCAGCACGATGTTGCTGGGGATGCTGCAGGCGATGTAGGCGATGTAGAACAGGGTGGTGGCAAAGCCGAACTGGGTGCCGGACAAGCCCAGGTCCTGCATCATGGTCAGGCCGGCGAAGCCGATGTTGATGCGGTCCAGAAAGGAAAACACGAACAGCAGGAACAGGAATCCCAGCAGGTGGCGCGATACCTTGCGCATGAGCTGCTGTTCCAGCTGATTGGCGGCCGCGTCGGTGACGGGCGCATGGGGGACGGGTGTGGCGGGGGTGGCCGCCTGGGCGATGGTCATGCTGGTCTCCATAAGGTGTCGCCCTCCCCTTGTTGATTTTATTGGGTGAGAGCGGCCGGGTGGTCCCGGCGTGCAACACAGTATGCAGACGACTACGACCATGGCTGTCCCCATTTTGGGGACAGCCATCGGCCGAAAGAACTAGCCAGCGTGCCTAGCCGCGTTTCTTGATGGGCACGTTGTTGACCTTCTGCTGGTCATAGCTGAAGGAGCCATGGCCGCTCCAGTTGTTGTCGGTGACAAAGGTGGCTTCGAACTTGGCCAGGTAGCTGCCGATGGCCGGCGGCGGCACGGAGACGACGTATTCGCCCATCAGGCTGAAGACGCGCGTGGCGCCGCCCAGGCCCAGGCCATGCACGGGGCCGCTGACGGGGCGGATCACCACGCGGCCATGCGGTGGCGTGATCGATTGCGTGATCAGCGCTTCGCCGCTGACGGTGCCATCGTCGGGATTGTAGAACAGGGCCAGATTCAGGATCGGTGCGCCAGGCAAGCCGAGGTTGCCGGCGATCAGATAGACGTGTTCTACCGCATTCAATTCAGTTGAGGACACAATGAACTCCTTCGGGGAAAGATTCCTGAGCCATGAAAACAGAGATCGCGGGGTGCGACAGGCACTGGCTGTCAGCCTTGCCGATGGCCCTCATGCTTCAGCGCATCAACACTCTGCAGACAGCATAGTCCGCATTTTTATAGCAATATGCTCACATTATTGCCTTGAATTCCAGCAATTTTATGCAGGACCCCGTATTCGGGATTTGCTAGCACTCAAGGCGCTTGCGGCCCTAGACATAGCGCAAACAATTGGCGCTGGCTGGAAATGCCCAGACGCTTGTACGCGCGTTTCTGGTAGGTGACGACGCTGGATGGCTGCACGCCCATGCTCTCGGCGATCTCCACGGCCGTGAGGCCTTCGAGCACGCCGCGCAACACGTCGAGCTCACGCTTGCTCAGTTGCGGGCCATGCTGGCGCAAGCGGGCCAGCATCATGGGCGAGACGCCCTGCGCGGGCTGGCCGTTCAGGCGGTAGTGGTGTTGCGCCGCGTACGCAAACAGCGGCGACAGGGTTTCGAGGGCGGCGATTTCGCCGGGCTGGAACTGGCCCTGGCCGCTGTCCCGGTAGAAGTTGACGCACAGCCAGATATCGCTGGCCGGCTGCACCAGCAGGGACAGGCGGTCCGACACGTTCGGCCTCTGGTAGCAGACGGCGCGGTAGCCGGGATGGCGGATCTCGTCGCCCGCCTGCTGGTGCAGCACGATGGCGGGATCTGGCTTCGGCTGGCGCGCGGGCGCGATGATGCTCTGGTTGCCGTCGAGCGCATAGTAATGGCGGGCATAGCTGTCCGCGATATCCTGCAGGAAACGCCCGCCGCGCCGGTCGGCCACGGCCACCGTGCGGGGACGGTTGCCGAATTCATACGCAAAGATCGTGCACTGAGCGATGGAGGCGGCCGTGCTGGCCGTTTTCAGGATGGCGCCCGCCATGGCGTTCACGTCCGCATGGCCGATGGCCGACACCAGGTCCAGGGCGCGCCCCAGGTCCAGCTGCCCGTCGGCCTGCCGCCGTTCTACCCGCCAGTAGCGCATGGCCGTCTCCCGTGCCCCTTAGTGCTGACCTTGCGGCAAGACCCAGTCCGGGCGGATGTAGTGGCAGGTGTAGCCATGCGGCAACCTCTGCAGATAATCCTGGTGCTCCGGCTCCGCTTCCCAGAACGGGCCGGCGGGCGCCACTTGCGTCACCACCTTGCCGGGCCACAGGCCGGACGCGTCGACGTCGCGGATGGTGTCTTCGGCCACCCGTTTCTGCGCGTCGCTCGTATAGAAGATGGCCGAGCGGTAGCTCGTGCCGCGGTCGTTGCCCTGGCGGTTTTCCGTACTGGGGTCGTGGATCTGGAAGAAGAACTCCAGGATCTTGCGGTAGCTGATGACCTTCGGGTCGAAGATGATCTCGATCGCTTCCGCATGCGTGCCGTGGTTGCGATAGGTGGCGTTGGCCACGTCGCCGCCGCTGTAGCCCACGCGCGTGGCCAGCACGCCAGGATAGCGGCGCAGCAGGTCCTGCACGCCCCAGAAGCAGCCGCCGGCCAGGATCGCGGTGTCGTTGTCTTGTGTCATGTTGATCATTCCTTGATCTGAGATACTGGTATTAATCGTTCATCTTACCCTGTCGCGCGATTTTCTTCAGCGGGCCAGCAAGCGCTTGAGCTGCGCCGCCTGGTAGGCGCCGATGGCATCGTTGAACAGGCAGCGGATCAGCGGGTCGTCGACGATGTCGGCGTCCATGCGTTCGTCCCGCGTGGCCGCGTCGAGCGGACCGTCGTTGATGCGCATGTACATCGACGTCAGCGATTCACCGAGCGCCAGCGCCGCATGGCATTTCACCAGCGGCACGTCGGTGGTCCAGCCTGGCGCCTCGCCCGTGTCGGGCACGAGGTTGATCACGTCGCCGTGCGTGCGGTAATGCAGCACGGTGGCGGCGCCGTCGTGGCCATACAGCGACAAGCGCCACAGGCGCGGCGCCTGGAAGTAGCTGTCCTCGGGCAGCTCCATGTCGCGGTAGCGCTCCAGCAGGCCGTGGCGGCAGAAATCGAGCACCAGCGCCGCATCATGGGTACTCAAGGGCGCGAAACGGCGGGCGATGGCGGCCGTGGCGGGCGGCGGCGCGTCGGGACGGTAGTCGAAATCCACGTCCTGCGGCCCCACGGGGAGCACCCAGGGCAGGGATTCGGCGCGGCTCACTCCGTGGGCGTCGAGCAGCACGGACGTCGACGGGTCAAGGCGGAAGATGTGCGCGTCCGGCAGCGCCGCGCCGATCTCTTCGGCAAAGCGGCGGTAGGTGATGGGGAACATCGCGTGGTTGTACCAGGACCAGTCTTCCTGCACGAACTGGCAGGAGCTGGGCACGAGGTAGCGGGGTGCGAGCGCGCGCAGCTGCGGCACCCAGTCATCCGGCAATTCCACCGGGCCGCGCGCCGCCTGCGACGGCGCGATGACGGCGATCTCGCGCATGGTCTGGAACGGCCACAGGACCATGTCCCACGGCGCGAAGGCGGCCAGCTGCGCCAGGGTCTCGGGGCCGATCCAGGAATCGACGACGTTGAGCACGTTCAAGCCCCCTGCCCGCACCTGGAACAGCGAATCGACGTCGTCGTCCAGCGCGCGGCGCGGGATCACCTCGATGGCGCCCACCCGCACGGGCACGTCGACGTGCAGCCGCTGCACGTGGGTAAACCCCAGCGCGCGCAGCATGGCGAACAGTTCGTCGAAGACGCAGTACAGGTAGATGGGCGTGGCGCGGTCGAGCGCATCGAGGCTGTCGAGCGAGCAGTGGTCGTCGTGGAAGTGCGAGATGAAGACGGCATCCCAGCGCAGCCGGCGCACGGCATCGAGATCGAAGCGCACGGAGGGAAACGCGTGGCAGTTGCGGCTGAACGGATTTTCGACGACGGGGTCGAAGGCGATGGCCGTGCCTTCGCATTCGAAGACATAGCCGGCGTGCAGGATGCGGGAGATTTTCAGGGGCATGGGGAGCTAAATAAACCAACGGCGTGAATGCCGGGGTCAGACGGGGACGCCGAGTCCCGGCGGGTCTGACCCCGGAATTTGCTTTCGGGGTGAGAAAAACGCCGGGAATGCTTAATACGGATTATTCAGCACATCCATCGCAAAATACGTGAAGATCATGTCGGCGCCCGCGCGCTTGATGGCGCCCAGGGTTTCCTGGACCACGCGGCGCTCGTCGATGGCGCCCGCCTGGGCGGCGAACTTGATCATCGCGTATTCGCCGCTGACCTGGTAGGCGCCGATCGGCAGGCGCGTCGCTTCGCGCAGGTCGCGGATGATGTCCAGGTAGGCCCCGGCCGGCTTGACCATCAGCGCGTCGGCGCCTTCGGCTTCGTCGATCAAGGACTCGCGCACCGCTTCGCGGCGGTTCATCGGGTCCATCTGGTAGGTCTTGCGGTCGCCCTTCAGGGTGCTGCCGGCCGCGTCGCGGAACGGGCCGTACAGGCCGGAGGCGAATTTGGTGGAATACGCCATCACGGGCGTGTCCTGGAAACCGGCCGCGTCCAGCGCGCTGCGGATGGCCGCCACCTGGCCATCCATGGCGGCCGACGGGGCGATGATGTCGGCGCCCGCCTGGGCCGCAATGACGGCCTGCTTGCCCAGGTTGAGCACCGTGCTGTCATTGTCCACCGTGTCGCCATGCAGGATGCCGCAATGGCCATGGTCCGTGTATTCGCAGAAGCAGGTGTCGGACATGACCACCATTTCCGGCACGGCGTCCTTGATGATGCGCGACATGCGCGCCACCAGGCCGTCCGGGTTCAGGGTATCGCTGCCATGGCCATCCTTGTGGTGCGAAATGCCGAAGGTCATGACGGAGCGCAGTCCGGCGCGCGCGTAGCGCTCGATTTCCTGCGCCAGCTTCGCTTCCGGAATGCGGCGCACGCCGGGCATGGAGGTGATGTCGATGAAGTCGCTGGCGCCTTCGTCGACGAAGATCGGCAGGACCAGGTCGCGCGGATTGATCTCGGTCTCGCGGAACAGCTCGCGCAGTTGCGGGGTCGCGCGCAGGCGGCGCATGCGCGAAGTGGGGAATTGTGCTGGCATGGGGTGACTGGCTTCAGGTTGAGAACGCCGGTCAGTATACGCCCATCACGCCGATTGCGTGGGGCCGCCTGGCAAAAAAGCCGCGCAGGTCAAGAAACACTGGCGCACAGCGGCGCCGGCTGGCCGCTGGGGGCAGGCGCCGGCTCGTTCAGCAGGGCGGACAGCTGCCAGCGCATGTCGGCCGCCAGCTGCACCAGCATGGCGCCGCGGCGGCGCGCATCGGCGCGCTTCTTCGACGCCACCTGCTCCAGGTCCGGCATCTGGCACGGGCCGCACGGCAGGCGGTAATTGCCATCGCTGGACGGCAGCGCGTGCAGCTCCTGCCACGCCTGGTCGTAGTCGCAGCTGATGTGGCGGCGCCGGCGCCAGTTCAGCGCGATGCGGTTGGCGTTGCTGACCAGGCTCAAATGGTCGCAGCCGAAAAAATCGCCCAGGTCGCGCAAGGCCGCCACCATCAGGTTCTTCGGCCGGCAGCCGTGCAGCGCGCGGGTGGCCTCCTTCACCGCCTGCGCGCCGGCCGGGGAGCGCAAGCCCTGCAGTGCGCCCAGCGCGATGGCGGCGCCGCCAGGCTGGGGACGGAACAGGAAGCTGGCCAGGTACAGCGGCGCGCCGTCGCGCGTCAGGCGCAGGCACAGGTCGCCCTCGCGGTGGCTGTCGTGGATGGCCGTCAGCTGCAGGCGGTATGTGGCGCCATCCTTGCCTTCGATGGCAGCCAGCACCAGCGCGCGGCGCGCCACGTACTCCACCAGGGGACGCGCGCCCGCCTGCCACAGGAAACGGTAATGCCCGCACAGCAGGTCCACGCGCGCCGCACAGCCGAGCTGGCGGTTCGCGTAGGGACGGTAGATCTTGTAGCGCAGGCTGGGGTGGGCTTGCGCCAGCGCCGCCAGGCCCGGAGTGTCGGCCAGGAAGGCTTGCCAGCGCGCGCGCTGCACGGGAAACACGAGCGCGCCGATGGCGGCCTTGAGGCGGTGGCCATGCTGGCGCGCCGCTGGCACGGCGGCCAGCTCTCCGGTGACGGTAAAAGTATGCATGCGAACGGCTCTACGATGGGTCTGTACGAACGGGGCGCGGCCGCAGCCGCACGCAGGCCGGGACAGGCGGCTGCACGCAGGCACCCGCGCGACACCGGATAGTGCGGATGATAGGGGGAGGTGAAAATGAAGGGGGTTACAAGTTGGTAATGTGCGGATATGCCACGCCGGCCGGGCGTTCCGCCGCCTTCGCGGCCGGGAGCGGCGGCACGCTCGCTCCGGCGGCAGACGGGTCCTAGCCCAGCAGCCGCAGCCGCAGCCGCAAGCCCGGCGCCGCGTCCTCGATTTCCAGGCTGCCGCCATGCAGGGCGGCGATGGCCGCCACGATGGACAGGCCCAGGCCATTGCCGGGCAGGTGGCGGCTCTTGTCGAGGCGATAAAAGCGCTGTGTCAGCTTCGGCAGCTCCTCCGGCGGCACGCCGGGACCGTTGTCGCGCACGGCCAGCCAGCTGCCTTCGCCGTCGCAGCCGGCCGACACTTCCACCGTGGCGCCCGGCCCCGCATACTTGATGGCATTGTCCACCAGGCTGGCCAGGGCGCTGCCCAGCAGGTTGCGGTCGCCCCGCGCCGGCACGCCGTCGCCGTACATCTGCACCAGCAGCACGCCCTGCTCGTCGGCCGTCGCTTCGTACATTTCCACGATGTCGGCACCGATGCGCTGCAGATCGATGTCGCTGAAATTCTCGGGACGCATGCCCGATTCGGCCGCCGCAATCTGCAGCAGCTTGTCGAACACGCGCGTCAGGTCGTCGATATCGTCGATGGCCGCCTGCGCCGCGCCTTCATAGGCCGCCACGGTCTGCTGCTGGCGCAAGGCGCCGTCGAGCTTGTTGCGGATGCGCCCCAGCGGCGTGCGCAGGTCGTGCGCGATGGCGTTCGACACATGGCGCACGCCTTCCATCAGGTGCTCGATGCGGTCGAGCATGCGGTTGATGTCGCGGCTGAGCAGGCCAAATTCATCCTCGCTGGAGACGGGAATGCGTCGGCTCAGGTCGCCCGCCTCGATTTCCCCCGCCGTCCGCCTGATCTGGCCGATGCGCGCCTCGATCTGGCGGCGGAACAGCCAGGCGCCCGCCACTGCCAGCAGCACGGCGGCGCTGCCGCCAAAGGCCAGCGAACGCAGCACCAGGGAGCGGATCGACTCGCCCTCCTCCATGTCGCGCCCGACGAACAGGCGCGCGCCGCCGTCGAGGTCCCGGATCAGCAGGCGCGCGGGCACCCTGCGGCCTTCGCGCGTGACGTCGCGGTGCAGCAGCTCGCCCACGGGACTGGCCGCGTCGGGCCAGGTGGACAGGTTGCCGGCCACGCGCCGGCCGTCGGCGTCCACGAGCAAGAAGATCTCCGTGTCGCTGTCCGTGCGGTCCGTCAGCAAATGGGCGATTTCCGCCGCCGTGCGCGTGCCGTCGCCCGGCTGGTACAGGGCCGCCAGGCGCTCGGACAGCAGCACCAGCTTGCGGTCCACGCTGCGATCGAGCACGCCGATAGTGCCGAAATAGAAGACGCCGCACACGACGGCGATCGACAGCGCCACCAGCATGCCATAGCCGAGCGCCAGACGCGCCGCGATCGAGCGGTGCAGGTTACGCACCGTCAAGCACGCCCAGGGTATAGCCGACGCCGCGCACCGTGTGGATCAGCGGCGGCGAAAACTCCTTGTCCACCTTGGTGCGCAAACGGCTCACCTGCACGTCGATGACGTTGGTCTGCGGGTCGAAATGGTAGTCCCACACGGCTTCGAGCAGCATGGCGCGCGTGACGGACTGGCCCTGGTGGCGCATCAGGTACTCCAGCAGGCGAAATTCGCGCGGCTGCAGGGCGATCTGGCGGTTGGCGCGCGTCACGCGCATGGTGCGCATGTCGAGCACCAGGTCGGCCACCTGCAGCTGCGTCGATTCGGGCACGGGCGCGGCGCGGCGCAGCAGCGCCTCGATGCGCGCCAGCAGTTCGGCGATGGCGAACGGCTTCGACAGATAGTCATCGCCGCCGCTGCGCAGGCCGCGCACGCGCTCATCGACGCTGGACAGGGCCGACAGCACCAGCACGGGCGTGTTGCGGCCCATGCCGCGCAGGCGGGCGACGATGGCCAGGCCATCGATTTCGCCCGGCAGCAGGCGGTCGAGCACCAGCGCATCCCAGTCCTCGCCGCAGGCCAGGCGCATGCCGTCGACGCCATTGTCGCAGGCGGTCACGTCGTGGCCCGCCTCGCGCAGGCCGGCACAGATATAGCGGGAAGTTTCGGCTTCGTCTTCGATGACCAGGCAGCGCACGGGGATTCCTTGTAATGATCGGGTAATAAATATGCGCAGCATACGCCAGGCGCGCGCCACTTGCCAGCCCTGTTGCGCGCCAGTGCCGGCGGCGGGGCCGGCGTGCGAGCGCTTTGCAGCGCCGTCACCCATGCATGGCAGGATTGCAATCTTTTCATCAATACAGCGGCATTCGGGCGCGCCGGCGCGTGCGGCGAACGATGGCAGGGTCGGGTACAATACAGCCTCGACAATGCATGGACGCGCCCGCGCGCACGTTTTACAGCGCCTTCCGGATCGCCGCAGCCTGCACCGATACCACCGCCACTAACGAACAGCCGGCACGCCGCCACGCGCGCGCCACAGACAAGCACACAGCCATGAAATCGACCCACTCTCTCGCACTGGCGCTGGCCCTGGCCATCACCTGCGGCGGCGCCGCCGCCAAAGACACCAAGCAAAGCCTGCTGTTCGATGAAATCCCCATCGGCAGCTGGAGCACCTCCGCCGAACTGGGCGCCATCACCACCTCGGGCAACACGGTCGGCACCTCCGTCACGGGCAAGATCGACGCGCGCCAGGAGCTCGACGACTGGAGCAACCAGTACATCTTCAGCGGCTACTTCAAGGAAGATGAAACGACGAACGATGAGGGACAAAAGATCCGCGAACGCTCGGCGGAACGCTTTTCCGCCTCCGCCAAGGCCGCCTACAAGCTGATGTCCGACAATGAAAAGCTGTTCGTGCTGGCCTCGCACGTGAACGACAAGTTCGGCGCCTATACCAAGTACTCGACCCTGGCCGTCGGTCACGGCTCGCGCTGGTACCAGTCCAGCGACAAGAGCGTCGACGTGGAAGTCGGTCCTGGCTACTTCAGCGGCACCAACGACACGGGCGAATCGGAGCACGGCCTGACGGTGCGCGGCGCGGCCGCCATGAAATGGAAGATCAGCCAGTCAGCGATGTTTACGCAGACGGTCAGCGTCGAGCGGGGCACCTCGAACACCCACTCCATCGCCGAGACGGCCCTCAGCACGAAGATCAACGGCACCATGCAGATGAAGGCCGCCTTCAGCGCCCGCAACGACACGCGCGTACCGGACGACAAGAAGAACACGGATACGCAAACGTCGCTGACCCTGGTCTACTCGTTCTGACATGCCGGCCACGCTGATGCGGCGCCTGCGCCTGGGCGCCCTGCTGTGCGCTGCGGCGCTGCTGGGCGGCTGCGCCGCCGTCACCGTCAGCGCCATCTCCCCGGCCGACTACCTGCAGCAGCGGCGCGGCGACATCCTCACCACGGGCAAGCTGAGTGCTGCGGCCAGCGAAGTGCTGCGCATCATCGGCAGCGACATCGGCGCCTGCGAAGCCAATACGGGCAGCTGCCGCGCCGACCTGGCCCGCTCCGAGCTGCTCAGCGACGAGCAGCGCCTCGCCACCCTGTCCGAGCTGTGGCTGGAAAGCGCCCTGGCGGAGGAAAAACAGGGCGGCCACGCCAGCGCCGAGTTGCTGGCCGCCTGGCTCGAATCGGCCCGCTACGCGTATGCCTACCTGTTCTACACGACGCGCACGCCGGGCCAGCGCGCCTTCGAGGAGCGCCAGACGCAGATCCGCGACTACTACAACTACGCCGTGCAGAAAGCCGTCGGCAACCTGTTCCGCCACCGCGGCGAATACCGCCCGGACGGCCATGTCATCCGCGTCGCCGGCTGGCAGATCGATAGCGAACTGTCGGCCCTGCGCCTGCCCGAGGACGGCACCCTGCCCGAGGAACTGCTGCCGGCCACTTCGCTGACCTTCTCCGGCCTGCGCAATGTGTACCGGCGCGACGGCTTCGGCGCCGACCTGGTGGCCGTCATGCCCAAGCCGCCCCGCGCCAGTGACGCGGCGTTCCAGGAAACCCGCTTCCCCGTCGTCACGGCGCTGATCCGCTTCGATGGCAACAGCCTGCAGGAAGTGCTGGCCACGCAGCAGCTGATGGTCATGCTGGTCGACCCGTATCGCAGCGAATCGACGCGCATGGCGGGCCAGGAATTGCCCGTGGCGGCCAATTTCACGGCCGGCTACGGCCTGTGGCTGGCCCGCTCCGGCTTCGGCGTGCAGGCGCTGCGCACCCTGTTCGGCCGCGCCGACGGCATCTCGCGCCCGCAGGTGCACCTGATGCAGCCCTACGACCCGGCAAAGCGCACCATCGTCATGCTGCACGGCCTGGCCAGCAGCCCGGAAGCGTGGATCAACGTGGCCAATGAACTGATGGGCGACGAGCAGCTGCGCCGACGCTACCAGATCTGGCAGGTGTACTACCCCAGCAACGCGCCGCTGGCGGCGAATAACGCGGCCATCCGCAAGGCGCTGACCGCCACGCTGGCGCATTTCGACCCGTCGGCCAAGGCGCCCGCCGCCAACGACATGGTGCTGATCGGCCACAGCATGGGCGGCGTGCTGGCGCGCCTGATGGTGTCCGATGCCAGCAATACCCTGCTCGACGCCATCACGGAAGAATATAATTTAAAAGGCAAGAAGGCGGAAAAAGTGCGCGCCGGACTGGCGCCCTACCTCAATTTCACGGCCATGCCGCAGGTGAACCGCGCCATCTTCATCGCCGCACCGCACCGCGGCACCTCGTTCGCCAACCACAAGGTGGCGCGCTGGATCGCCAACCTCGTCACTTTGCCCATCACCATGCTCGACCAGCTATCCGACGCGGCCGGCAGCCTGGCGCAGCTCGACACGGGCAGCAGCGAACCGCTACGCATCCCCAACAGTATCGATAACCTCAGCGACAAGGACCCCTTCGTGCGCCTGGTGGCCGACCTGCCCATCAACCCGAAGGTGCGCTACCACTCCATCATGGGCAACGACACGCCGGACCTGCCGCTGGCGGACTCCAGCGACGGCGTGGTGCCCTACGCCAGCGCCCACCTCGACGGCGCGCTGTCGGAAAAAGTCATCCCGTCCTGGCACAGCGTGCAGGAAAGCCCGCAGGCGATCCTGGAAATACGGCGGATCTTGCGATTGCCGGACAGCTTGCCCTGATATACAGCGCTGCCTGATGTAGAAAAGATGCGCTTTTCGCTTGATAAAGTTGCGAAACATGATAATCTTGTATGTAGGACGCCTGGCGCATATACCCGAGGAGCGAACATGACAGCGCATCTGCATCACGACACTCTGGCGCCCGAGCGCCGGGAATGGACCGACAACGACCTGCGGGTAGTGGAACAATTCTCGCAATTGGTGAGCGCACAACTCGACATAGTGGCGCAAGGTCCCGAGCGCGAGCGCCTGATCGACTTGGCCACGCGCGCACTCGATGCGGCGCGCGCTTCGCTGCTCGCCACGCCGCCGTCGATCCTGCTGCAACTTCCCGTGTCAAAACTCAAGGTATCCGATGTCATTGGGCAAGGATGGGTGGAACTGTCGCAGGCGTCGCTGTATCGCGCCGTGGAAAGCCAGCGGTTCTATTGCGTGACACCCAAGGGGCGCAGTATCGGCAAGGAGTTTCCAGCCTGGCAATTTGTCCAGCCCGTGCCGGAACTGATCGCGCCCGTGCTGGCCATGCTGGCCGGCCAGCCCAGTAGTGACATCCATGCCTTCTGGGTCAGCAGCGCAGACGAACTCAACGAACTGTCGCCGGCAGAGATGCTTGCAGGCAAATCGTTCGAAACGCGGGCCGAAGTGCATCCCAGTCAGCAAACACTGCTGAATTTGCCCGCCAGCGAGAGATTGCGCAAGGTGCTGGCGGCGGCGAAGTGGCAGCATAGGGGCATGGCCGACATCGTAGGCTAGCCCCGCATGACGCTACAACTGAAAGAGACGCCCATCCCGCCAAAAATGACCGCGCGCCTGCCGGCGCTGGGATCGCTGCGCGCTGAATTATTGAGTCATATCATCACCCATCCAGCAGGCCAGGCCCTGGTCCGCGCCGCATGGAACGCAGCGTCCATCTGGCCTGTCAAGGTCGAACGCACGTATCGCTTCGGCCCGCCAGCCGAACTGGCAGATGCGGCCGGCTTCCCCTATCACTGGGCGTATCTTGCAGACGACGCCTATACGGCTGCCTGGGAAGCCCAGCTTTGCCAGAACGACGTGACGCGTCCGGGCACCTTTTATATTGCGCATGGTGCGGAACTGGCCCTGATCGCCACGCTGTCGTTCAGCCCCCCGCTGCAATTGCTCGACCTGACAGGGCTGTCCGCCAGCCGCCTGGGCATCTACGATCAATTGCGCAGTCCCGATCACGGCTGGTGCCAATGGCTGGGCTGGCAGCTGGACCAGATCATTGCGCAGGAGGCAGGCGCGATTCATGGCTTCCTGTATCCATCGCGCCGTCAGCCCGGCAAACTTGCCTATGCCATTTCATCGCGCCACATGGCAACCTTGGGCCAAGCCATGGCGTGCTCACAGCTGACATTCGGCGACAGCCCTGCGTATGCGCAGTTGCTGGCCGACCGCCTGCGCGTGGCCCCGCCCTGAGCTGATACGCCCTACGCCGGCTCGCGCCACTTCTCCTTGATCTCCAACATGGCCGGCAGCTGTTCGATGAACAAGGCCAGCAAGGCCGGGTCGAAGTGCGTGCCGCTGTCGCGCTGCATGGCGGCGATGGCCTCGTCGACCGTCCAGGCGCGCTTGTACGGACGTTCGCTGGTGAGCGCGTCGAAGACATCGGCGATGGCGACGATGCGGCCCTCATGCGGGATTTCCTCGCCCTGCAAGCCCTGCGGATAGCCGCTGCCATCCCATTTCTCGTGGTGCGTCAAGGCGATGGTGCGCGCCATCTTCAGCAGCCCGCTGGCGTGCTCGCCGATGATGGCGGCGCCGATTTCCGCGTGGCTGCGCATGACCTGCCATTCGTCCGCATCGAGCTTGCCCGGTTTTTGCAGGATGGCGTCGGGGATGCCGATCTTGCCCACGTCGTGCATGGGCGCCGCGTTGAGCAGGTCTTCCGCCCTCGCCGCGCTGTAGCCTGCCGCCAGCGCCAGCTGGCGCGCGTAATAGCTCATGCGGATGACGTGCATGCCCGTCTCGTTGTCCTTGTATTCGGCTGCCTGGCCCAGGGTCTGGATCACCTGCAGGCGCGAACGGCGCAATTCCTCGGCGTCCACCAGCGACAGGTGCGTGCGCACGCGGGCGCGCACGATGGGCGGGCTGACCGGTTTCGTGATGTAGTCGACGGCGCCCGCCTCAAAACCGTCCGCCTCGTCCTTCACGTCGCACAGGGCGGTGACGAAAATGACGGGAATGGGGGCCGTGGCCGGCATGGCCTTGAGCTGGCGGCACACTTCGTAGCCCGTCATGGCGGGCATCATGATGTCGAGCAGGATCAGTTCGACGGCATTGTTCTGCGCCAGTTCCAGCGCCTTTTCGCCATCCTTGGCATACAGCAGGCGGTAGTCGTCCTGCAGGATCTGGCGCAGCACCTGCAGGTTGGTCGCTTCATCGTCGACCAGCAGCAGGATCGGTTTGTCTTCGTGTAAGGTCATGTCTCGTTCCAGGTCAGGATAGTGCGGCAGGCGCCGGCGCCTCCAGCCAGTCCAGCAGCTGCCGCAGCACGGCCACGGCGCGTGCGAATTCAAAGTCGTCGATGGCGCCGGCCAGCGCCTGCAGGCGCTGCTGCTGGCCATGCGGCGCCAGCATGGCGGCGATCTGCGCCATCAGGGCGTCGTCCAGCTCGCCCCCTTCCAGGCTGGCGATGGCTTGCCGCAGCAAGGCGCCGGCGGCGGCGGCATCGAGGGACGCGCCGGCGAGCGCCTCGCCCGCCGGCAGCAACGGTGCCCCGACGTCCGCCTCTAGCTCGACGGCCAGCGCCATGAAGGCGGCGGCCAGCTGCACCAGCAGTTCGGTAGCCGGCAACTGGCGCGCGATGGCCTGTTCGATGCGGCCCAGCAGGCTTTCCACCTGCACCAGGCACAGATTGCCCGCCGCGCCCTTGATACGGTGCAGCAAATGGCCGGCCACGCTGCCGTCGCCCCGTTCCAGTTCCGCCGCCAGCATGGCCGCGCAATCGCCGTTGGCCTGCACGAAGCGCGCGATGGCGCGCTGCAGCGTCTCGCTCCCGCCCCACAGGGCGATGCCGCGCTGCCAGTCGACCTGGCCGGATCCCGCCCGCGCCGCCGCGCCGGACGCCGGCGGCGGCATGGTCACGGCGATATCGAGCAGGCGGGCGATTTCCGCCGTCAGCTTGTGCATTTCCAGCGGCTTCGAGGCGAAGCCATTCATGCCCGCCGTCTGCGCGGCGCGCCGGTCCTGTTCCAGCACGCTGGCCGTCAGGGCGATGATGGGCGTGGCCTTCAGGCCCTGTTCGCGCTCGTGCACGCGGATCAGGCGCGCCGCTTCCAGGCCATCCATGCGCGGCATCTGCACGTCCATCAGGACGATGTCGAAGCTGCCCTTCCTGAACTCGCGCACGGCGCTCTCGCCGTCGCCGGCGGCGATCACCTGGTGGCCGGCGGCGCCCAGGCTGATCAGGAGCAGCTCCACGTTCTGCGGCACGTCGTCGGCGGCCAGGATGCGCAGCGGCGGCAGAGCCACCACCGGCTGCTCGCTGCGGCGCAAGACGGCCTTGCCAGGCGCCAGCGGCAGCAGCACGTGGAACACGCTGCCCACGCCCAGCGTGCTTTCCACGGTGATGGTGCCTTTCATCAGCTCGACCAGCTGCAGCGAAATCGTCGTGCCCAGGCCCGTGCCGCCAAAGCGGCGGCTCATCGAGGAATCGGCTTGCGTGAATGGCGCAAAGATCTTGTCCAGGCGGTCGGCCGGGATGCCGATGCCCGTGTCGTGCACGGCGATATGGACTTGATCTCCCTGCATGTCGACGGCGACGCGCACATGGCCCACTTCCGTGAACTTGACGGCATTGCCGATCAGGTTCGTCAGCACCTGCTGCACCCGGCGCGCGTCGCCGAGGAAGAACTGGCCCATGCCGGGGTCGATGTCGACGTGCAGCACCAGCTCGCGCGCCTGCGCCGTGATGCGCAGGGAGGCGGCCACGTGGTCGACCAGGTCAGGCAACGAAAAGTCCACCAGTTCCAGCTCGGTGGCGCCCTTTTCCAGCTTGGCCGTGTCGAGGATGTCGTTGAGCAGGTCCAGCAGCGAGCGGGCCGACTGGCGCACCGTGCCCAGGTGGCGGCGCTGCAGGCTGTCCAGGGCCGTCCCCAACAGCACTTCCGTGAAGCCGATGATGGCGTTCATCGGCGTGCGGATTTCATGGCTCATGTTGGCCAGGAAGCTGGTCTTCGACTCGGCGGCCAGTTCGGCGCGGTCTTTCGCCGCGCGCAGGTTTTCCTGCATGGCGCGCCGCTCGCTCACGTCGGTGGCCAGCTTGACCACCTTGAACGGCTTGCCGTCCGTGTCGAAGATCGGGTTGTACGAAGCCTGTATCCACATTTCCTTGCCATCCTTGCCGATGCGCTTGTACTCGCCCGTGTTGAATTCGCCGCCCGCCAGGTGCTGCCAGAATGCGATGTAGTCGGGCGAGGTCACGTGGGCAGGTTCGCAGAAGATGCTATGGTGCAGGCCCAGCACGTCCTCCAGCTGGTAGCCGACCAGGTCGAGGAAATTCTGGTTGGCCGCCAGGATGCGCCCCTGCAGGTCGAATTCGGCGACGGCCGTCGCGCGCGAGATGGCCGTCACCTTGCCTTCGTACTCCGCGTTGCGCAATTCGCTTTCCGTGATGTCGAGGATGACGCCGTCGATCCAGCGCACCACGCCGTCGTTGTCCAGCACGGGGCCGCTGCTTTCGCGCACCCAGCGCTCGCGCCCGTCGCGGTGGATCATGCGGTAGACGTTCTCGAAGTCGCGCTTTTCGCCGGCCGCCTGCACGCAGGTGTCGTTGACGCGCTGGCGGTCGTCCGGGTGCACCAGGTCGAAGACGTGCACGCGGCCTTCGATGAAGTCCTGCGGCATCCAGCCCGTCAGGTTGAAGACGGCGTCGCTGATGAAGATCATCTTCCACTCGGGCGCGAAGCTGCAATGGAAGGAAACGCCGGGAATATTGCGGATCAGGGTGCGGTACTGGCGCTCGCTGTCCTTCAGCGCCTGTTCCATGCT
This sequence comes from Janthinobacterium sp. GW821-FHT03C08, assembly GCF_059420905.1. NCBI lineage: Bacteria > Pseudomonadati > Pseudomonadota > Betaproteobacteria > Burkholderiales > Oxalobacteraceae > Janthinobacterium > Janthinobacterium sp. GW821-FHT03C08. Next base: position 230,318 of record NZ_JBWKUP010000008.1, read on the forward strand.
ACGCGAGGAGCGCATGTCCGTGACGAACGCCACGAACAGGGGCTGGCCCGGCGTGTCGATCTTGCCGATGGCCACGCGCATGGGCAGCACGGCACCGTCCTTGTGGCAGCCATCGAGTTCACGGCCGGTGTCGAGGATGCGCGAAGTACCCGTTTCCAGGTAGTCGCGCAGGTAGCCGAGGTACTGGGCCGCGTCGGCCGGCTGCAGCAGCACGCTGGCGTCGCGTCCCACGATATCGGCCTCGTGCCAGCCGAACAGCGCCTCGGCGGCCGGATTGAAGGAGCGCACCTGGCCCTGGCCATCGATGGTGATCAGGCCGTCGGCGGCCGTGTCGACGATAGCGCGCAGGCGCGATTCGCTGGCATTGGCATGGCGCAGCAGCTGGCGGTAGCGCAGCAAGCCATTCGCGGCGGCGACAAACACCGTCAGGGTGACGGTGATCAGGGCCACGGCCAGGGCCACGAAGGAGGCCTGCACGGTAATCGTGTTCTCGCCCGCCGTGGGGGTGCCGGAAAAGCGCGCCGCCAGCATGCCCGTGTAATGCATGCCGGAGATGGCCAGGCCCATGACGACGCTGCTGGCCAGCAAGGACGCCAGGGGACTCAGGCGCTGGCGCATGGCGCTCAGGCCGAAGCGTATCCACAACGCCAGCATGGCCATGGTGACGGCCACCACCAGCGACAGGGCGAACAGCCAGGGCTGGTAATGCAGGGTCAGCGACGTCTGCATGGCGGCCATGCCGCTGTAATGCATGGAGCCGATGCCCACGCCGACGAGCACGCCGCCCACCACAAGCTGGCGCCAGCTGATGCGCGGACGGGCCAGCAGATGCAGCGCCACCCACGAAGCGGCCATGCCGGGCAGCATGGACAGCAGGGTCAGGCCGGGTTCGAAGGAAACGCGCGTGCAGATGTCGAAGGCCAGCATGCCGATGAAGTGCATCGACCAGATGCCGCCGCCCAGCGCGATGGCGCCCGTGATGATGGCCGTCTGGCGCTGGAAGCCGCGCTCGCTGCTGCGCGCCATGCCGGCAATCTGCAGGGCCATGAACGAAGCAAAGATGGCAATGCCGATGGAAAACAGCACCAGCCAGACATTGTGCGTGCCATAGATATACGGCAGCGTATTGTCGGAGACGTCAAAAATGGAGCTAAACATATGATCGTGGCATAAGGTGAGTGAAACGTAAGGTCGCAAACCATGACGGCGCACCGCGCGCCGGCGCCAGGCTTTTACTAAAGCGGCAACACAGCGGAATTGACAACGGTAACGATCGACCAGGGCAAGGCTCGGTCATCACGCCCGCGCCTGCCGCGCGGGGGAAAGGTGCTTTTTACAGGAAGAAAAAGCGGAATGCGTACGAACTCTGGTGCGGATAGCTGGCCGCCAGCGTGACGATGATTTTTTTAAGAGCCATGAGTATAGTTGCTTTGCGAAAATATTCATAGGACTTCAGCAATACAATTGCCAGGAAGTACATTTTATGCGGTCATGCCGCGACACTTGCCCATAACGCGCCTGGCACGCCGCCGTCATGCCGGTGCGCACACCGCCATCATCTCGCCATCCGCGTCGATGCCCGCCTCCACAAAGCCGGCGGATGCATACAGTTGCCGGGCCACGAGGTTGTCCGGCGCGTAATACAAAACGCCACCCGGGCCGCGCCGCGCGCGCGCATCTCGCCTTGCAGCAGGGCCAGCGCGCGGCGGCCGTGGCCCCTTCCCTGCTCGCCGGCAGCGATCATCAGGCGGTACAGCACGTGGGTATCCTGGCGGCCGGCCTGACCCGCTTCCGCATACAGGGCAAAGCCGACCAGCACGTCGCCGGCATAGATGGCGCGCGCATGCATGTGCGCATGCCCGGCCGCCAGTTCCAGCGACTCGGCATTGCCGGCGATGAAACGCTGCTGCGCTTCGTGCGGGGCCAGCGCGCGCACCGCGTCGACGTTGTGCGCATCGACAGCGCGCAGCGACACGGCGCGCATTTACTGCGACTGCGTGGCGCGGTGGCCGTAACTGAGCACGCGCGTCATTTGCCAGCCTGCCGGGCCCTGCTTCCAGATGATGGTGAAATCGGCCAGGCCGTCGCAGCTACCCGTATCGAACTGGCAAAAGCGGTGCGAGCCCTGTTCGATGGCGCCGAAGTCCTTGATGGGGTAGACGCGCTGGGAACCCGCGATGATTTCGCGGCGGAATTTACCGCACACATGTTTTTGCGTATTGGCCAGCATGGCGTCGCGGTTCCACGTCACGCCGCCCTGGTCGTGATAAAACTCCACGTCGGGGGCAAAGAACGCCGCATGCTGCTGCAAACGGCCCGCTTCTGCACAATGATTGAAGGCGTCGAAGGCCTCGGCATCGAGCGCCATGATGGTCGCCTCCAGCGTGGGAGCTGCGGCAACGGCGGGCAGGGAAAAGGCGGCGCAGGCAAGCAAGGCGCAAGCGTGCGGAAAGCAGGGGCGAAAGAAACTAGTCACGGCAGATTCCTTGTCACCGGCGCTCACGTGGCCGGCGTGCCTGCATCATAGCAGAGTCAATCAGGCCTGCAGCCACCGGGCGCGGATGGCGGCGCTCGGCTGGCAGGGCGGGCCGGCAGTGACCTTGACGGGGATACCGGCCAGTGTACAGCGGCGGCACAGTTCCTCCTTGATGGGCAGCAAAGACCAGCGCTGCGGCACGGGCAAGTCCAGGCCCACGGTACGGATCAGGGGGAAATCCGCACGCGTCGTATGCAGCAACAGGTCGATGCGCGCCAGTGGCGGCGAACCCCGGTAGACGGAAGACGGCCCCGCGTGGCTGATCAGTTCGACCCGCTGCAGTTGCGCCAGGTCCAGCTGCACGGTCTTGTCCCAGCCCGGCAGGCGCCGCGCCTGGCGCCGCAGTTGCAGGCCCGCGTCGTTGAGTTCCATATGGAAGAGCAGATTGCGCCCCGGGAACACGACCAGGCCGACGACCCAGGCCGCCAGCGCCAATGGCCCCAGCAGCACGGCATCGCCCGCATACGGCACGTCGCGCCAGACGGCTTGCGCGATAAAAGCGAGGATCAGCACGCAGCCGCCCAGCAGCACGCAGCGCCACGGCACGGCGCGCGCGTTGGCCGCCAGCGCCGCCTGGACCGCCGCATCCTCGGCGGGCGCAAAGCAGATCCATTCCGCCCGCGCCCGCAGGGGTAGCGCCGGCAAGCGCTTCAAGCGACGGGTGCCAGCATGCGGCGGAACCACGCCAGTTGCTCGCGCGTCAGGTAGTTGGCGCCATCGCCATGCAGCAGGACGATTTCGATCTCGGCAGGAATGGAGGCGAGCAGCTGCGCCCCCGTCACGGGAATGCTGGGGAAGGCGATGCCGGCCAGGAAGGCCGGATCTTCCGCCACCGTCACGCACTGGCGCTCGGGGTTCGGCGACGGCACGAGGAACAGGTCGATCTGTTCGCCTTGCCCGCCGATGACGACGTGCAGCTGCGCGGCCAGCAGTTCAGGCAGGATCAGCTCGATATTGTTGTGCGAGCGCGATTGCTGGAACGCGTTTTTCAAGGGCGTGAGGACGGGGATGGCGGACATGGGACGCATGGCGAAGTGGGAACGGCGGCAGTGTAGCAGAGGCGCCGCCAGGGGCGCGCTCCGTTTCGCCACGCCGCCCCGCCCTTGGCACCTGGCGGTGCGGCAAGACTGGCACGCGGCGCGGTGCGCCTTCGTAGCCGGGCCGCCGGGCCTAGCGATTGTCGTACAGGCTCTTCATCACCATGCCGCCGCGCATTTTCTTCGCGCCCGGCGCCAGTCCGGCCGGGCAGGCGCCGAGAAACTCGCCCGCCAGTTCCGTGCGCTGCACCTGCGTCTTGCCGTTCACTTCCATGGTGGTGTCGGCGCGCAAGGTATAGGCCTTGTCCAGGTCGCCCTTGAAGGCGCCCTCCAGCGTGGCGCCGGGGCAGCTGGACGCGAAGCGGTAGCTGTCGCCGTCGCGCTGTTGCGACGCGATCGTGCATTCCTGCTCGAAGTCCGTCCACAGGTCGTCCTCGATGAGACGGTCGCGTTCCCGGTCCACGCAGATTTCCCAGGAAAATGGTGACGTGGCGGGCGTCACCTTCCACAGCCCCGTGGCGCGCTGCAAGCGCTGCGCCGGCTCGGCGGCCGCGGCGCAGGCGGCGGACAGGGACAGGATAGCCATCAACAAAAGGGGTGCGCTGCGCTGCATGGGGCATGTCTCCAGGCTAAAAGATGAAAATATAGCAAAGAGGCACAGCCACGGGCCGCACGCTTGGCTGGCGTCAGGAGCGCATCAGCGGCGGGCCACGCCACCATCCCGTACTGCCTGGATGGCCGGCGGATTAATGTTGCGGGATTTTTCCAGGCCTGGCCGCCAGCACGAAGGGGATGGCAAACGGCCCCAGAAAGACTACCAGGATTGCCCTGAGGGCCGTCGTCCTCAACTGGCGACGCTTGGCAATGAACAGGCAGGCAAAGCATGACAGGGACCAGATCAGGGCAGGCAGATATGCGCTCATCATGCACTCCGGAATCGCCTTCGAGGCAGGAAAGACATGCTGACACGGAAATGGGCACATCGCAACGGCAAAGTGCGCATCCGCCCCGCGCGCTGGCGCCGGGGGGACGGGTTTTCAGGCATTCTTAAGCATCCCAGACCGTTCCCGCGGCCCCGGCAGAGCGCGGTCACGCCATCAATGCTGGCCGATCTTCATGATTTTCAAGGCATTCGTGCCGCCCACCTTGCCCATCGGCTCGCCCCAGGTCAGCACGACCGTGTCGCCCTTGGCCACGACTTTATGTTCCAGCAGCAAGTCTTCCGCCTGCTGCAATACCTTGTCGCGGTCCGTGCCGGACGTCAGTTCCAGGGTGCTGACGTTGCGGTACAGGGCCAGCTTGCGGCGCGTGCCCACGCTGGGGGTCAGGGCGACGATAGGGATGTCGATGTTGCAGCGGCTCATCCACAGGGCCGTCGAGCCCGATTCCGTCAGGGTGGCGATGGCTTTTACGCGCAGGTGGTGGGCCGTGAACAGGGCGCCGTAGGCGATCGACTGGTCGATGCGCGAGAACGTGGCGTTGAGGAAATCGGCATCGAGCTTGCAGGTATCCCACTTTTCCGCGTCCAGGCAGATGGCCGCCATCGCTTCCACCGTTTCGATCGGGTAGCGGCCCGAGGCCGTTTCCGCCGACGTCATGACGGCATCCGTGCCGTCGAGCACGGCATTGGCCACGTCGGACACTTCGGCCCGCGTCGGCACGGCGTTGACGATCATCGATTCCATCATCTGCGTTGCTGTAATAGCAAGCTTATTCGACGCGCGCGCCATCTTGATCATGCGCTTTTGCAGGGCCGGCACGGCCGCATTGCCCACTTCCACGGCCAGGTCGCCACGGGCCACCATGATGCCGTCGGACGCGTCGAGGATTTCCTGCAGTGCGGGAATGGCTTCGGCCCGCTCGATCTTGGCGATCATCATCGGCTTGTGGTCCCACGCTTCGCCGGCGATGTTGGCCAGCTGGCGCGCCATGACCATGTCCGTCGCGTTTTTCGGGAAGGACACGGCCACGTAGTCGGCCTGGAAGCTCATCGCCGTTTTGACGTCTTCCATGTCCTTGGCCGTCAGGGCCGGCGCCGACAGGCCGCCGCCCTGGCGGTTGATGCCCTTGTTGTTCGACAATTCGCCGCCGATTTTCACGGTCGTGTGGATTTCGCTGCCGACGACCTTGTCGACCGTCAAGACGATGAGGCCATCGTTCAGCAACAATACGTCAGCGGCGCGCAAGTCGCGCGGCAATTCCTTGTAGTCGAGCCCGCAGCGCTCGATGTTGCCCAGTTCGCCGTTTTCGCCCCACTTGGCGTCGAGGATGAAGGCAGCGCCGTTTTCCAGGAAAATCTTGCCTTCTTCAAACTTGCCGACGCGAATCTTCGGGCCTTGCAAGTCGGCCATGATGGCCACTTCGCGGCCGCACAGCGCGGCCGCTTCGCGCACCATGCGGGCGCGGTCGATATGGTCTTGCGCCTTGCCATGCGAGAAGTTCAGGCGCACGACGTCGACGCCGGCCTTGAACATGCGAACCAGGGTATCGATATCGTTCGAAGCGGGGCCGATGGTGGAAACGATCTTGGTGGCGCGTTGCTGTACTTGCATGGTCATGGTGTGCTGCTTTCTATAAAGTTCGTGCTGCTGCAAGGGCCGGCCTTGTGGGCCGGCCGTCGTGGTGCGCTGGATCAGCGCTGGTTCGTGTTTACTTGGCCGCCATCAGGGCGACCGTGGTGTCGAGCATACGGTTCGAGAAACCCCACTCGTTGTCGTACCACGACGACACTTTCACGAGGCGGCCCGACACCTTGGTCAGGGTCGCATCGAAGTTCGACGACGCGGGGTTGTGGTTGAAATCGATGGAAACAAGCGGTTCCGTCTGGTACGTGAGAATGCCCTTCAGCGCGCCTTCCGACGCCGTTTTCAACAAGGCGTTGACTTCCTCGACCGTCGTGTCGCGCCTGGCGATGAAGGACAGGTCGACCAGCGACACATTAATCGTCGGCACGCGCACGGCAAAGCCATCGAGCTTGCCATTGAGTTCCGGCAAGACGAGGCCCACGGCCGCCGCCGCCCCCGTCTTGGTGGGTATCATCGAATGCGTGGCCGAGCGGGCGCGGCGCAAGTCTTCATGCATCACGTCGGACAGTACCTGGTCATTCGTGTAGGCGTGCACGGTGGTCATCAGACCCGATTCGATGCCGATGGCGTCGTTCAGGGGTTTCACCAGTGGCGCCAGGCAATTCGTCGTGCACGACGCGTTGGAAATCACCGTATCCGTGGCTTTGAGCACGTGTTGGTTGACGCCGAACACGATGGTGGCATCGACATCCTTGCCGCCCGGCGCCGAGATGATGACTTTCTTTGCCCCGCCCTTCAGATGGGCCGACGCCTTTTCCTTGGTGGTGAAGAAACCCGTGCATTCGAGCACGACGTCGACGCCCAGCTCGCCCCAGGGGATCAGGGCCGGGTCACGCTGGGCGAAGACGCGGATGCGGTCGCCGTTGACGAGCATGTTCTCGCCATCGATGGTGACGACGCCGGGAAACTTGCCGTGCACCGTGTCGTAGCGCGTCAAATGCGCATTCGACTTGGCGTCGCCTAGGTCGTTGATGGCGACGATGGCGATATCCTGCTGCTTGCCGCCTTCATAAAACGCGCGCAAGACATTGCGGCCGATGCGGCCATAGCCATTGATGGCAACTTTGATGGTCATGCTGTCTCCTTGTTGTTTTACTTAAAACCAACCCTGGTGCCAAAACCGGGGTTGGACCTTAAGGTCTGACCCCAGCATTTGCCATTGGGTTAAAAAGAATTAACCACTGTTCCGCAAACCCGCGGCAATCCCATTGATCGACAAATGGATGCCCGTGCGCGCCGCCGCATCCTGCTTGCCCTCGCGGAAGCGCTTCAGCAACTCCACCTGCACGTGATTGAGCGGGTCGATGTAGGGGAAGCGGTTGCGGATGGAGCGCTGCATCAGCGGATTGGCTTGCTGCAACTCTTCCTGGCCCGTGATCAGCTTCAGGGCGTCCAGGGTGGCTGCATATTCGGCGCGGATGCGCGTAAAGATGGCCTCGCGCAAGGCCTCGTCCTTGACCAGTTCCGCATACTTGCCGGCGATGGCGATGTCGCTCTTGGCCAGCACCATGTCCATGTTCGACAGCAGGGACGTGAAGAATGGCCAGTCCGTGTACATGCCGCGCAGCACGTCCGCGCCATCGGCCGGGTGGGCGGCCAGGTAGGCTTGCACGGCGGAACCGAAACCGAACCAGCCCGGCAGCATCAATCGGCATTGCGCCCAGCTCAAGACCCAGGGAATGGCGCGCAAGTCCTCGATGGACGTGGATTTCTTGCGCGAGGCGGGACGGCTGCCGATGTTCAGCGCGGCAATCTCGGCGATCACCGTCGATTCCCAGAAGTACTGCTCGAAGCCTTCTGTGCCATACACGAGGTCACGGTAGGCGTTCAGGGCCGTGCCCGACAGCTCTTCCATCGCGGCCAGATGGCCCGCGCCGGCCGAGGCGCTCGGCTGCAGCTGGGCCTGCGGCAGCAGGGTCGACTGGATGGTGGCGGCCACCAGCACTTCCAGGTTGCGCCGCCCTACTTCCGGGTTCGCATACTTGGCCGTGATGACTTCGCCCTGCTCCGTCAGGCGGATCTGGCCTTGCACGGCGCCTGCTGGCTGGGCCAGGATGGCTTCGTAGCTGGGTCCGCCACCGCGTCCCACGGAGCCGCCGCGGCCGTGGAACAATCGCAGCTTGATCTGATATTCCTTGAACACCGTCACCAGCTCGATCTCGGCCTTGTAGAGTTCCCAGCCGGAGGTCAGGAAACCGCCGTCCTTGTTGCTGTCCGAATAACCGAGCATGACTTCCTGCTGGTCCGCGCGCGAGGCCAGCAAGCCCCGGTAGAACGGCAGGCCGAAGGCGCGCGCCATGATGGCGGGGCCGGCGCGCAAGTCATCGATCGTTTCGAATAGGGGGATGATGTTGACGTCCACCGCGCGGCTGTCCTGGCGCAGCAGGCCCACTTCCTTGAGCAGCAAGGCCACTTCCAGCAAGTCCGACACGCTGGCCGCCTTGGAGATGATGCAGTTCGGCACCGATTCCTTGCCATACAACTGGTGCGCGGCGCGCACGGCGCGGAAGATGTCGAGTTCGGACGTCGTTTCTTCCGAGTATTGCGCATACGGCGACGCCAGCAAGCGCGGCGATTCTAGCTCGGCCAGCAGCACGGCGATGCGCTGCTCTTCGTCCAGGTCCAGGTAGACGAGGCCGGGCTGGGCACCCGCGAACAGTTCGCCCACGACGCGCTCGTGCACGTCGGAATTCTGGCGCAAGTCCAGGGGCGCCAGCGAAAAGCCGAAAACCTTCACGGCGCGGCGCAGCTGGCGCAGGCGGCCGCGGGCCAGCGCGCGCAAGCCGTTGCTGACGAGCGAGTGCTGGACGACGTCCAGGTCGGCCAGCAGTTCAACGGCGGAAGCGTAAGGCTGCACGCCATCGGCCTGCTTGCCCTTGCCAGACAGCACCACGCGCGTAGCGTCCAGGCGCGCATGGATGCCGTGCAGGGCGCGGCGGTACGGCTCGTCGACCCGGTGCGGCGATGCGTCGGCCGAGCGTTCGGCCAGCGCGCGCAGCGGTTCGCTGCAGGCATTGAGTATTTGTGCCAGGGACAGTTGCGACGCGAGCTTGCGCAATTCGCCCAAGTAATACTCGAGCACCTTGTCGGCCTGCGTCTGCAGGGTGCTGCGCAGGATGTCGGCCGTCACAAACGGGTTGCCGTCGCGGTCGCCGCCGATCCAGCTGCCCACTTTCATGAAGTTGGGCAATTCCACGTCTTCCCAGCGGGCATCGCGCTGGGCCAGCATGCTTTCCAGCGAAGAATACAGTTTCGGCAATTCGCGCAAGATGGTGTGGTCATAGAACGACAGGCCATTGGCCACTTCATCCATGACGGACAGCTTGCTCGTGCGCAACAAGCGCGTCTGCCACAGGGTGACGATGCCGCGCCCCAGCGCTTCCTCGTTCTGCTGCGCCTCTTCCGGCGTCATTTGCACGCGGTCGCGCTCGTTCAACAGGCGCGCGATGGCCATCTGGCAATTCTGGATGCTCTTGCGCTGCACTTCCGTCGGGTGCGCCGTGAACACGGGGCTCACAAAAGCATCGTCAAAGAAGCTTTCCAGCGCGTCGGCCTTGCCCGCCTCCAGCACATTGCCGACGGCGTGGGCAAGGCTGCCCTGGCGCGGCGGCGAGCCGGCGATCAGGTGGGCGCGCGTGCGGCGGATGTGATGTTGATCTTCTGCAATATTGGCCAGCAACGAAAAATAGCTGAAGGCGCGCGTCAATTGCGTGGTTTCTTCCTGCGACAACGCTTGCAGCGCCTCCGACAGCTGCGCGCGCGCCGCTTCGTCATTGTCGCGGCGGAAACGGATGGCCAGCTGGCGCACGTGTTCGATGCGCTCGAAGGCGGGGTCGCCCAGGTGGTTGCGGATGGCGTCGCCCAGCAGACGGCCCAGCTGGCGGATATCGCTGCTCAGCAGCTCGTCTTTCACTTCATTCATTTGCATGGTATGTATTTCCTGGGGCGGCCACGGCGGCACCGCACGGATTGCGTAGTACGCGCTTCCCGACGCGGGAAACGCCCATCGTCCAATTTGTAGTAAATTTACCTTATTGTTTCACCATCCTCTTGATTTTCATCAACAAAATCCTTACTGAAAGCCATTTACAGGGCATATAAGCTATTTGCCAGGGCAACAATATGAAAATTTACTACGCATTTGAGCGAAAGGCAACCAAATTTGTCTTTCCAGGCTGAAAAGTGACGGCGCAATACACATGGCCCGCGCTCTCCTGTATGCTGCGGATGAAACAAGGATGTAATCGACATCTTATGAACGAACCCCATGCGACTGACTGCCTATACCGACTACACCCTGCGCACCCTGATGTACCTGGGCGCGCACCGCGACCGCCTCGTGACCATCCAGGACATTGCCGACCTGCATGCGATTTCAAAGAATCACTTGATGAAAGTGGTGCACCAACTGGGGCTGTCGGGCATCGTGGAAACCGTGCGTGGACGCAACGGCGGCCTGCGTCTGGCGCGCGACCCGGCCGAGATCAATATCGGCACCGTCGTGCGCGAGACGGAAAGCGATTTTTTCATGGCGGAATGTTTTAACAAGGACAGCAATACCTGCCCGCTGACGCCCGATTGCCTGCTGAAGGCCAAGCTGGGCCAGGCCACGGCCGCCTTCCTGGCCGTGCTCGACACGGTCACGCTGGCCTCGATACTGGAAGCGACACCAGGCGCGCCGGCGCTGGCGGCCGGCGTGATCCCCCTGCGCGTCGCCAAATAAGCGCGCCAAAAACAACAATGCCCGGCAAGCCGGGCATTGTTTCCTGCAGTAATTACCTAAAACATCAGTGCGCGCTGGCGCCTGCCGCGCCGATGCCCGTTTCCGAACGCATCTGCTGCGCTTCGTAGCCGGCCCGGTCGATGCGCGCGCGGGGGCTCTTGTCGAGCACAGAGAACAGCCAGATGCCGACGAAACCGGCCGTCATCGAGAACAGCGCTGGCGAGGCGTACGGGAACAGCGCTTCGCCATGGCCCAGCACATCGACCCACACGGATTTTGACACCACCGTCAGCGCCACTGCCGTGATCAAGCCCAGGAAGCCGCCGATGGTGGCGCCCCGCGTCGTGCAATCCTTCCACAGCACCGACATGAACAGCACGGGGAAGTTGGCCGAGGCGGCAATGGCAAAGGCCAGCGAGACCATGAAGGCGATGTTCTGCTTTTCGAAGGCGATACCCAGCACCACGGCGATGATGCCCAGCACGATGGTCGTCACACGCGACACTTTCAATTCGCTGGCGCCCGTCGCCTTGCCCTTCTTGATGACGGTGGCGTACAGGTCGTGCGACACGGCCGACGCGCCCGACAGGGTCAGCCCCGCCACGACGGCCAGGATGGTGGCAAACGCGACGGCCGACATAAAGCCGAGGAAGACGTTGCCGCCCACGGCCTTGGCCAGGTGCACGGCCGCCATGTTGTTACCGCCCAGCAATTTACCGGCCGCATCCTTGAACTCGGGATTGGTGCTCACCAGCACGATGGCGCCGAAGCCGATGATGAAGGTCAAAATGTAGAAATAGGCGATCCAGGTGGTGGCCCAGAACACGGACTTGCGCGCTTCCTTGGCGCTTGGCACCGTGAAGAAACGCATCAGGATATGCGGCAGGCCGGCCGTGCCGAACATCAGCGCCATGCCGAAGGAAATGGCGGAAATAGGATCCTTGATGAAGGAACCGGGGCCCATGATGGCTTCCTTGGTGGCGTGCACGTCCACGGACTTGGCGAACAGCGCTTCCGGGCTGAAGTTGAATTGCGCCAGCACGGCTACGGCCATGAAGGTGGCGCCGCCCAGCAGCATCACGGCCTTGATGATCTGCACCCAGGTGGTGGCCGTCATGCCGCCGAACAGCACGTAGATCATCATCAGGGTGCCCACCAGGACGACGGCGATCCAGTATTCCAGGCCGAACAGCAGCTTGATCAGCTGACCCGCGCCCACCATCTGCGCGATCAGGTAGAAGGCCACGACGACGAGGGTGCCGGAAGCGGAAAAGATGCGGATCGGCGCCTGCTTGAAGCGATAGGCGGCCACGTCGGCAAAAGTAAAGCGGCCCAGATTGCGCAGGCGCTCGGCCATCAGGAAGGTGATGACGGGCCAGCCGACAAGAAAGCCGATGGCGTAGATCAGGCCATCGTAACCGTTGAGGAAGACGGCGGCGGAAATGCCGAGGAAGGACGCGGCCGACATGTAGTCGCCGGCGATGGCCAGGCCGTTCTGGAAGCCCGTGATGCCGCCGCCCGCCGTGTAGAAATCGGCCGCCGACTTGGTCTTCGCGGCCGCCCACTTGGTGACGAACAGGGTGAAGATGACGAAGACGGCGAACATGATGATGGCCGTCCAGTTCGTGGGCTGCTTGACAGCCTGGCCCAGGTCGGCACCGGCCGCCAGCACGCTGCCGCTGACGCCTGCCAGCAAGGCCAGCGCCGCGAGGCAGGAAAGCTTGCGTTGTGTCAATGCGGCGCCGTTCATGCTTGCACCCGCACCTGGATGGCTTGCGTCAAGTCATCGAACTGCTTGTTGGCGCGGCGCACGTAGATGCCGGTGATCACCACGGTAAACACGATGACGAACAGGCCGATCGGCATGCCCCAGGTCATCACGCCGGCGCCGGTCTTGGCGGCAAGAAATTCCTTGTCGAACGCGATCAGCAGGATGTAGCCGTAATACACGAGCATCATCAGCCCCGTCAGCGCCCAGCCAAAGCGCGAGCGCACCTTGACCAGCCGATGGTAATTGGGATCGCGCTTGATTTGTTGCACCAGATCGTCATGCATGGTATTGCCTCCGTTATGTAAAAGCTGCTCTTTTGTTTTCGAGCTTGGCTTCACAATACGGCGCGAGGCTTACCCGCCCCTTACGGCGCGGTGTTTTTCTCGCCAGGGCAACACCTGGGCTCAAGCGATGTCAGTTCAGCGCGGCGGCCGGTCCGAAGAACTCATGGTGCGTCTGCCGTTCCGGCACGCCCAGTTCGCGCAGGTATTGCTTGACGGCCCGCATGAAGGGTTGCGGTCCGAGGAAATACGCGTCGACGTCGCGCGTGGCGGGCAGCCAGCTATTCAACTGCTCTTTATTCAGCAATCCGACGGCATCGGGCATATCTTGCTCACCGTCATGCTCCGCGTAGCAATAGTAGCGCTGCAGCTGCGGATACTGCGCGGCCAGCGCGTCGATCTGCTGGCGGAAGGCGTGCACGCCGTGGTGGCGCGCCGCGTGGATGAAATGCACGGGACGCTTGCCGTGCAGGGCCGCCGTCAGCATGGCCAGGGTCGGCGTGATGCCCACGCCGCCGCTGATCAGCACCAGCGGCTTGTCGCTCTCCGTCAGCACGAAGTCGCCCGATGGTGGCGTCAGCTGCACGGTGCCGCCCGCCTGCACGGCGTCGTGCAGGTAGTTCGACACCTTGCCGCCCTGCTCACGCTTGACGCTGATGCGGTAGGTCTGGCCATTGCTGGCCGCCGACAGCGAATACTGGCGGCGCATGGGCGCGCCGTCGACCGTGACCAGCACGCCGATATATTGACCTGGCGCAAAGTCGAGCACGGGCTGGCCGTCGGCGGGCGCCAGCAGGAAGGAGCTGATCTCCGCGCTTTCCACGGTCTTTTCCTGCACGAGAAAATCGCGCGCGCCGCTCCAGCCGCCCGGCGCGGCTGCTTGCGCCTTGTAGATGCGCCCTTCCTCGCCGGCCAGGATGTCGGCCAGCTGGCCGTAGGCCGCGCCCCAGGCATCGATGACGGCATCGCTGGCCACCTCTGCCCCCAGCACTTCGCGGATGGCCTGCAGCAGGCTGGCGCCCACCAGCGGATAGTGTTCGGCGCGGATCTGCAGGGCTACGTGCTTGTTGACGATGGTCGACATCAGTTCGCCTAGGGCCTCGAGCCGGTCGATATGTCTGGCGTACATCAATACGCCATTGGCCAGCGCGCGCTGCTGCTCGCCGCTGTGCTGGTGCGCCTGATTAAAATACGGCAGCACTTCCGGATGGTCGCGGAACAGGTTCTGGTAGAAGTGGCGGGTCAGCGTTTCGCCGCCCTGTTCCAGGATGGGGACGGTGGCGGTGATGATGGCGCGTTGTGCCTGGGTCAGCATGTCAAACTCCTGTATCTATTAGTAAGCGGTTTCAGGCCAGTGATTCAATGGCGGGATAAAGATCGTGATCCTCGCGCCGCATGCGCTGGAACAGCGCGTGCAGCACGGTATTGGCTTCGCTGCGGAAGGCCTCCGGCTCGGCTGCCAGGCGCACGGACGTGTTCCAGCGGCCCGCGAAGTCCAGGTAGGCGCCGGCGATGCCGTGCATCTCGCTTTCGTACTGGCGTCCCAGTCGGGCCACCGTGGCCACGCCGCAAGCCTGCGCAGCCGGATACAGATAGCGCTGCTCGACGGCCAGGTGCAGCTTGATCAGGCCGCTCATGGCGATGATCTGTTCGGCGATGGCCTGCGCCTGGGCGGCCACGCCGCCGCGCGCCAGCCGGCGCAAGTCATCGATGGCGGCCAGGATGGCCAGGTGCTGCTGTTTGAATTTGTCGATATTCATGGCGAGTTTCTCTTGTTGAGTGTTGCCAGTGTAGCGGAATCCACTTAAACATGCAAACTAAATACATCTTTAAAAGATCCAGGTGAAGACGCGAATGTTTCCGGCAGGAATGTACATCGACATGCGCCACTATGTGCGGCACAGAACACAAGCTAAAGCCACGTCTGCCTATAATTTATTCATCACAGCGCGGACCCGTTTGCGGCCGTGCCGCACCCTCCACTCCAGCCAAGGATCAGCATGAAAAACAAAGCGGCCATGGGCCAGGCGCAGCAACTGGCCGGCATCATCAACGAACACCACACGGAACTGCTGGACGGCTGGATGGCCGGCCTGATCGCCCGCCTGGTGCGGCGCGACAAGATCGCCGAAAACGAGCTGCGCCAGCAGGCGTCGCAATTTTTGCCGCTGCTGGCGGGCGCGCTGGAAAGCGGCGACTCGTTCGACATCGAAGGCGGCGCCTGGGACGATACGCGCCAGCTGCTCGCCGAAATATCGCAGTCGCGCGTGCGCCAGGGCTATTCGCCGATCGACACGGCCAGCTTCATGTTCGCCCTCAAGGAACCGCTGTTCGCCTACCTGCGCAAGGCAATCACGGCGCAGCCGGAGCAGTTGGGCGACGCCATCGTCAGCACCAGCAAATTGTTCGACGAACTGGGCCTGCTGACCATCGCCATCTACCAGAAGGCGCGCGAACAGGTGATCTTGCGCCAGCAGCAGGAATTGCTGGAGCTGTCCACGCCCGTGGTGCAGCTGTGGCAAAACGTGCTGGCCCTGCCCCTGATCGGCACCCTCGACAGCGCCCGCACGCAGGTGGTGATGGAAAGCCTGCTGCAAAAGATCGTCGACACGGGCGCCCTGATCGCCATCATCGACATCACGGGCGTGCCCACCGTCGACACCCTGGTGGCGCAGCACCTGCTGAAGACCATCGCCGCCGCGCGCCTGATGGGCGCCGACTGCATCATCAGCGGCATCCGCCCGCAGATCGCGCAAACCATCGTGCACCTGGGCGTGAACCTGGAAGACGTGATGACCAAGGCCACCCTGGCCGACGCCTTCGTCGTGGCCCTGAAACGCACGGGTTCCAGCATCACCTACCAGCAGCAACAACACTGAGGCGCCTATGGAAAGAATCCCCATTTTACGCATGGGCCGGCTGCTGCTGGTGACGATCCAGGTGGACATGCACGACCGCCTGGCGATGACCCTGCAGGACGACCTGACCACCCGCATCGTGACGGACCGCGCCACGGGCGTGCTGATCGACATTTCCGCGCTCGACATCGTCGATTCCTTCATCGGCCGCATGATCAGCAACACGGCGGCGATGGCGAAAATCCTCGACGCGCGCACCGTCGTCGTCGGCATGCAGCCGGCCGTCGCCATCACCCTGGTGGAACTGGGGCTGACCCTGGAAGGCGTGAGCACGGCGCTCAACGTGGAGCTGGGCATCAAGATGCTGGAACGGAGCGGCGCATGCGCATGACGGGGGCGCCGTGCTAGGCGCGCAGGCACAGGAGCGGGCGCAGGCGGGGGCGCAACAGCTGCAGCAGATCCTGCCCCTGCACAGCGACGAGGACGTCGTGCGCTTGCGCAAGCAGGTGCGCGACAGCATGGTCGCCATGGGTTTTGGCCTGATCGAACAGACCAAGATCATCACGGCAGCCAGCGAACTGGCGCGCAACACCCTGCGCTACGGCGGCGGCGGCGAGGCGCGCATCGCGCGCGTCAGCGATGGCGCGCGCCAGGGCCTGGAACTGCGCTTCGTCGACGCGGGACCGGGCATCGACGATATTCCCCTGGCGCTGACCGATGGCTATACCAGCGGCGGCGGACTGGGACTGGGGCTGGGCGGCGCCAAGCGCCTGGCCGACGCATTTCACATCGACACGGCGCCCGGCGCGGGCACCACCGTCACCATCGCGAAATGGAAGCTGTTTTGAACCACCAGGAACCACAGCCTGACATTCTCAGGCAAAGAAGTTTTCCCATCGGCGAACCGAGCGAGATCGCCGCGGCCCGCCGCGCCG
This sequence comes from Janthinobacterium sp. GW821-FHT03C08, assembly GCF_059420905.1. NCBI lineage: Bacteria > Pseudomonadati > Pseudomonadota > Betaproteobacteria > Burkholderiales > Oxalobacteraceae > Janthinobacterium > Janthinobacterium sp. GW821-FHT03C08. The sequence goes on from NZ_JBWKUP010000008.1 coordinate 247,044, forward strand.
GCAACGAACTGGCGCGCCGCATCGGCTTCGACGACGTGCGCACGGGCCAGCTGGCCATCATCATCAGCGAAGCGGCCACCAACATCGTCAAGCACGCGCAGCGCGGCGAAATCCTGCTGCGCAAGGTGCTGCGCGGCGGCACCAGCGGCATCGAAGTGCTGGCCATCGACTACGGCCCCGGCATGGCCAATGTGCGCCAGCACATGCAGGACGGCCATTCCACCACGGGCACCTACGGCGTGGGACTGGGCGCGATACGCCGCCTGGGCCAGGAATTCGACCTGTACACCGCGCCCGGCAAGGGCACGGTGCTGATGGCGGTGGTCTGGGGCCAGCACGCCAGCAGCGCCATTCCCGCCCATCCGAACTGGCGCATCGGCGCCGTGTGCCTGCCGCTGGCCTCGGAACAGGTGTGCGGCGACGCCTGGAACGTCGTGTGCGAAGGCCATGAACTGAGCCTGATGGTGGCCGATGGCCTGGGCCACGGCCCGCTGGCGGCGCGCGCGTCGGAGCGCGCCAGCGCGCTGCTGGAACACGACACGCCCGGCCTGCCGCCCCTGCCCGCCCCCTTCATCGAGCTGGCCCACGGCGCGCTGCGCACCACGCGCGGCGCGGCCATGGCGGTGGCGCATATCGATAGCGCGCGCCGCGAATTGCGCTATGCCGGCGTGGGCAACATCGCCGCCTGCGCCTTCGACGCGCAGCAGCGCCGGCATCTGCTGTCGCATAACGGCATCGTCGGCAGCAATCTGCGCAAGGTGCAGGAATTCTGCTATCCGTGGCAGCTGGGCGCGACCTTGATCATGCACTCGGACGGCTTGCACACGCGCTGGGACCTGGAACAGTATCCGGGCCTGGCGCAATGCCACCCCAGCCTCATCGCCGCCGTGCTGTACCGCGATTTTGCGCGCGGGCGCGACGACGTCACGGTGGTGGTGCTGCGCGAGCATGAGGAATACCAGGCTGTAACGGCAGAAACAGCAGAAAGGACAGGTGGGGCATGACGCAACGCATATTGACAGCCCATATCGGCAGTGAACTCGACGTGGTGGGCGCACGCCAGCGCGCGCGGCAAATCGCCGCCCTGTGCGGCTTCGGCGTGCAGGACCAGGTGCGCATCGCCACGGCCGTGTCGGAACTGGCGCGCAACGTCTACAACTACGCGGGCAGCGGCAAGGTGCATTTCGCCATCGATGGCCAGACGGCGCCGCAGGTGCTCAGCATCCGCATCGAGGACCAGGGCCCCGGCATCGCGCAGCTCGACAAGATATTGGCCGGCACCTACCGCTCGCCCACGGGCATGGGCCTGGGCATCCTGGGCGCGCAGCGCCTGATGGACCGCTGCCATATCCACAGCGCGCCCGGCGACGGCACGCAGATCACGCTGCACAAGCTGTTCCCGCGCGACGCGCCCCTGCTCGACGGGCAAAGCATCGGCACCCTGTCCGGCAGCCTGCAGGCGCTGCCGTCGGATATCACGCTGTCCGAGGTGCAGCAGCAGAACCGAGAACTGCTGAGCACCCTGGCCGAACTGAAGACGCGCCAGGACGATTTGCTGCAGCTGACGCGCGAGCTGGAAGACACCAACCGGGGCGTGGTGGCGCTGTTCGCGGAACTCGATGAAAAGGCCGACCACCTGCGCCGCGCCGACCAGATGAAGTCGCGCTTCCTGTCGAACATGAGCCATGAATTCCGCACCCCGCTCAGCTCCATCCGCGCGCTGTCCAAGCTGCTGCTCGACCGCATCGACGGCGAACTATCGGAGGAACAGGAAAAGCAGGTGCTGTTCATCCTGCAAAGCGCCGTCAGCCTGAGCGACCTGGTGAACGATCTGCTGGACCTGGCCAAGATCGAGGCGGGCAAGGTCGACGTGCACGCCAACAGCTTCCAGGTGGCCGACCTGTTCAGCGCCCTGCGCGGCATGCTGCGCCCGCTGCTCGTGTCCGATACGCTCACGCTCACCTTCATCGATCCCGATCCGGCGCTGCAGATCCATACGGATGAAGGCAAGCTGTCGCAAATCCTGCGCAACTTCATCTCCAACGCGCTCAAATTCACGGAGGCGGGCGCCATCATCGTCAGCGCCACGCCCTTGCCGGAGCAGGACGCCATCCGCTTTTCCGTCTCCGACACGGGCCTGGGCATCGATGCCGAAGACGTGCAGCTGATCTTCGAGGAATTCAGCCAGGTGGAAAACCACATGCAGCGCAAGGTCAGGGGCACGGGCCTGGGCCTGCCCCTGTGCCGCAACCTGGCCACCCTGCTCAATGGCACGGTGTCCGTGGACAGCACGCCGGGCCACGGTTCGCTGTTTTCCGTGGTCCTGCCCACCAGCTACCATGCGCCCGAAGGTAGCCTGCCGCCAAGCGCCCCGGCCAACGACAACGGCAACGACCAGCGCATCGGCGTGCTGGTGGTGGAAGACAATCCGCCCGTGCGCCTGCTGTATGAAAAATTCTTGGCCGGCAGCGAGTTTCGCGTCGTCCCCGCGCGCAGCGTGCGCGAGGCGCAGGAGCGCTGGGAACAGCAGCGCCCCGCCGCCGTCATCCTCGACATCCTGCTGCACGGCGAAACGGCCTGGCACTGGCTGGCCGAGCTGAAAAACGACCCGCTGCGGCGCCAGGTGCCCGTCATCGTCGCCACCGAGATCGACGACGTGCGCAAGGGCCTGGCCCTGGGCGCCGATGCCTATTATGTCAAGCCGCTGTCGCGCCAGCAATTGCTGGCGACCCTGCGCGCACTGATCGGCAACCAACATCACCGGCAAGAGCCGGTTCCGCCGCAAGGCACAACCACCTGGGACAATGCGCATGCTACCGGATAACAACAGCGATGCTCTGATCCTGAACGTCGATGACAGCGATGGCGCACGCTACGCCAAGTCGCGCATCCTCAAACGCGCCGGCTTCAAGGTCATCGAAGCCTCGAACGGCGGCGACGCACTGCTGCGCGCCCGCCAGGACCGCCCTAATCTAATCCTGCTCGACGTCAAGCTGCCCGATATCAACGGCCTGGAAGTGTGCCGCCAATTGAAGGGCGGCGCCGAGACAAACACCATCCTGGTGCTGCAAACGTCGGCCTCGTGCATCGGCACGGCCGACAAGATCCGCGCCCTCGATGGCGGCGCCGACAATTACCTGGTCGAGCCCATCGAGGCCGACGAACTGATCGCCAATGTCCGGGCCCTCCTGCGCCTGGGCCAGGTGGAACGCGCTCTGCGCGACGTGGACCGCCGCAAGGACGAATTCCTGGCCACCCTGGCGCACGAACTGCGCAATCCACTGGGTCCCATCCGCACGGCGCTGGCCCTGCTGTGCAAGCTCGACCCCATCGTGCCGGCCGCGCAGGACAATGCCCGCCGCACCATCGCCCGCCACACGGACCACCTGGTGCGCCTGGTGGACGACCTGCTCGACGTATCGCGCATTTCGCTGGGCAAGATCTCGCTGCAGTGGGACAGCGTGAGCCTGGCCAGCGTGATCCGCAGCGCCGTCGAAACGAGCTCGCACAGCATCGAGGCGCGCGGCCATGCGCTGGACGTGATGCTGCCCAAGCAGGAGCTGTGGGTCTGCGGCGATGCCGTGCGCCTGTCACAGATCGTCGCCAACCTGCTGCTCAACGCGGCCAAGTTCACGGCGCCGGGCGGGCGCATCGCCATTTCCGCCGAGCGCGCAGGCGATACCGTGCATATCCGCCTCAGCGACAACGGCATCGGCATCGCCGCCGCCAGCATCGACAGCATCTTCGGCCTGTTCGCGCAGAGCGGCCACTCGCCCGACCGGGTGCAGGATGGCCTGGGCATCGGCCTGTCGCTGGTGCGCACGCTGGTCGAGCTGCACGGCGGCCAGGTCAGCGTCAGCAGTCCCGGCGTGGGGCTGGGCAGCACCTTCGAAGTCAGCCTGCCGCTCGACGCCAACGTGCCGCTGCCCGCCGCCGCGCCGGCGCCGCCAGCTTCCGCGGCCGGCAGCAGCCAGCGCATCCTCGTCGTCGACGACAACTGCGACGCGGCCGACACCCTGGCCGAGCTGCTGGAAATGTACGGCCACACGGTGCGCACGGCCTACACGGGGGCGCAGGCCGCCGAGCGCACCCTGGAATTCAAGCCCGACATCGTCTTCCTCGACATCGGCCTGCCCGACATGAACGGCTACGACGTCGCCGTCAAGCTGCGCCAGCTGCCGATACCGCAGCAATTCCAGCTCGTGGCGCTGACCGGCTATGGCCAGGAACACGACCGCCAGGCGGCCCTGCAGGCCGGGTTCAACGAGCACTTCGCCAAGCCTGTCGATTTCGGCAAGCTGGCCATGCTGGGACTGCATATCGCGCCATGACGCGGGACGGCCTGCGCGCCTGGTTTTTTTATATGACGCTTCGGCTATAATCGGCGGGTGCGAAACACGACAGTTTCGGGCCACCTGGGATGAACAATTGCGGCAACAACCGATGTGCGATGGCGCTGCTGTGCCTTTTTTTCACCGCCTGCGTCCCCGCGCATGGCTGGCCGCCGCCTTGGCCGCCACGGCCCTGCTGGCGGCGCCGGCCCGCGCCGACGACGCCCTGCCGGCCAGGCTGGTCTGCCATGACGACATTTTCGTGCCCTACTTCATGCAGAACCAGGGACGCATCGAGGGCTTGAACGTGGACGTGCTGCGCGAAGCCGCGGCGCGGCTGGGCATCGCCATCGAATTTCGCGCCATGCCGTGGCGCCGCCTGGAAAGTGAACTGGCCAGGCCGCAAGGCACGGTCGATTGCGCCTTCGCCATGAGCCGCACGCCGGCGCGCGAGCAGTACCTGGAATTCGGCAAGGTGCCCCTGCAGCCGACCGAGTACGCGCTGTTCGTGCGCCAGGCCGCGCAGCCGGCACATGCCTTGCCGGCCGTGGGCAGGCTGGACGACCTGGCCGGCAAGGTGATCGGCGTGCGCGCCGGCTTCCGCCTGCCCGAGGCCATCGCCGCCGGCGCCGCGCAGGGGCGCTGGAGCATCGCCGAAGTGCCGACGGATGCGGCCAATTTCCAGAAACTGGCGCTGCAGCGCATCGACGCCGTGCTGGCGGACGGCATCGTCGGCCAGTACACGGTCAGGCAGCTGAAGCTGGGCGGTATCGCGCGCGTGGCGCCCGCCCCGCCATCGTCGCCCTCCATGCGCTTCGACACCTATATCGTGTTCCGCAAGAGCGCGGCGTCGCCGGCGCTGGCCGCCGCCTTCGACCGCGTGTTCCGGCAGATGCGCCAGGACGGCACTTTCGCGCGCATCACTTCCGCCTACCTGGGCGCCCCACTCCTGGAACCATGACATGAAAACCCGCACGCCCCTGCTGCGCATCACCATGATATTGGGCGCCCTGCACGCCCTGCTGGGCTGGCTGCTGCTGCCGGCGCTGCCCGTCGGCCTGGCCGGCTGGCTGCTGGGCGGCGCCGTGCTGCTGGCCTCGACCATGCTGATGCCGATGACCATCTTCGCCCGCGCCGTCACCCATGATGCGCGCCTGGCCGACCGCCTGAGCTGGGCCGGTTCGCTGTGCATGGGCTTTTTTTCCTCGCTGTTCGTGCTCACGGTGCTGCGCGCCCTGCTGATGCTGATTCCCGCCCTGCGCCCGCACGCGCAGGCGTCCGCCGTGGCGGTCCTGGCCCTAGCCCTGCTGGCCACCGTCCTTGGTTTCATCAACGCCCGCCGAGTGGCGCGCGTGCGCGAAGTCACCGTGCCGATCGCCGGGCTGCCGGCCGCCCTGCAGGGTTACAGTATCGTGCAATTGAGCGACATCCACGTGGGCGCCACCATCAAGCGCGCCTACGTGGAAGCCATCGTCGCGCGCGCCAACGGCCTGCAGGCGGACCTTATCGCCATCACGGGCGACGTGGTCGACGGCACGGTGGCGCAGCTGGGCAGCCACACGGCGCCGCTGGGCGAGCTGCGCGCGCGCCATGGCGTGTTTCTGGTGACGGGCAACCACGAATACTATTCGGGCGCCGCGCCATGGGTGGCGGAGTTCCGTCGCCTGGGCCTGCGCGTGCTGATGAACGAACATGTGATTCTCGAGCACGACGGCGCGCGCCTGGCCGTCGCCGGCGTCACCGACTTCAATGCAGGCGCCTTTGACCCGGATCAGCGCAGCGATCCGCAAGCGGCCATCGCCGACGCGCCAGAGCATATCCCCCGCATCCTGCTGGCGCACCAGCCGCGCAGCGCACCCGAGGCGGAAGCGGCCGGCTACGACCTGCAACTGTCGGGCCACACGCACGGGGGCCAGTTCTGGCCGTGGAATCTGTTCGTGCCGCTGCAACAGCCCTACGTGGCGGGCCTGCACCGGCGCGGCCGCCTGTGGATTTATGTGAGCCGCGGCACGGGATACTGGGGGCCGCCGAAACGCATCGGCGCGCCGGCGGAAATTACGAGAATCAGGCTGGTGGCGGCATAAAGCATCCCCGCGATAAAGCGCTCACATTCATGACCTTACCTGCCTACCGCTGGGCAGCTGCTTATTTTCATGCCAAGCTTGATCTCAGTTCGCGAATCAGGATGGCTTACCCCGTAAGAAAAAATCAGGCAGCCCAAGTAGATAATGCAAACCACATAAAACCATTTTGAACGAAAAAAACCATACCTGACGTAATCATCAGGGACGATATCGATGCCGGCCGCTGCATCACTTCTTGATGTCTGGAAGAGCTTACGCGCGCCATACAGTTGAAGAAATGCGCCAACGATCACCCAGCTCCATGAAAATTCAGGGCTTAATTTTCCACAGCCAATTAAAAACTGTATATCGATGAGTATTGCGGTCAGCAATATGGATACAAAAAATATTTTTCTCGTTTTGGACATGGTATTTATCCCTGCTCTTCCCAGCTGGCCATCCACGCCGCGAAACGCGCCACCACGGCCGGCGGATTCAAACGCGCCAGCGCGCCTTCCAGGGGCTCGCTGTCGCTGACCTCGAACAGCAGCACGCTCTCGTCGCGCTGCGCGCCCGTGCCGAGTATGCCTTCCGTGTCGAGCTGCGCCAGCGCCGCGATGCAGGCGTCGAATACGCCGGTGCGGAAGGTGGCGAATGCGACGTCGAACGGCAAGCCGCGGTGCGCCTGCAGCAGCAAACGGTAGGCGCTGTCGAAGTAGGCGCCGCCCTCGTCAAACGCCCATTCGGCCGGGTTCCACAGCATCTCTTCGCCGTATTCCGAGGCGGCCAGCGCTTCGCGGCTGTTCGCCATGCATCCGATCGTCATGGCGCTGTCGTCGCTCACCAACGCGAAAGCGTCGATGTGCTGGCCGGGATGCGCACGGCGCATGCGGTCGAAAGCCAGGCGCGCGGCATCCGCCACCAGGCTTTGCAGCAACGCGAAATCAAACACGGCCGGGTTGATGGCCGTGCTGCGCGCCAGCGCATAGCCATCGGCCAGGGCGGCCTGGCAATGCGCGAGGTATGCGGCCTGCGCCTCGGCTTCGCTGGCGTAGTCCTTGCGCGTCTCCTCGCCCCACGTCATGGCCGCGCCGGCGGCCGTCCACACAGTGCTGCCGAACACGCGCGCTTCCTGGAAGCGGGCTGCTTGATCGCCGTCAAAGGTATAAAACAGGCTGTAATTGCTATGCATGGGAATTTTTCAGTGCTTAATCGGGCCGCATCTGCGCGGCGAAATCGCGCTGGCGGAACTGCTCCAGCAAGAAATCGACGAACACGCGCGTCTTCGCGGGCAGCAGCTTCTTGCTGGGATAGTACACGGACAAGGGGCCGGAATCGGCGTGCCAGCCGGGCAGCAGGCGGACCAGCGCGCCGCTGCGCAAATGGGCCAGCGCGTGCGGCATGGGCAACAGCGCCACGCCGACGCCCAGGATAGCCGCCTGCGCCATCGCTTCCGGATCGTCGAAGATGGCGCGCGGGCGGCATTCGGCCACGCCTTCGCCGCCCTGCCCGTCGCGCAGTATCCAGCTGCGCAACCTGCCGCTGCCGGCCGAGCGGCGCGCCACGCCGTCGAACTGCGCCAGCTCCGAAGGGTGTGCTGGCATGGATTTGCCCCGCATGAAGACGGGCGACGCCGTGGCGACGACATGGGCGTGACCCAGTTCGCGCGCTACCACGCCCGGTGTCAACTCGATGCCGCCGCCGATGGCGACATCGAACCCTTCGCCCACCAGGTCCACCTGGCGGTTGTCAAAATGGCAGTCGGGGATGACGCCCGGGTAGCGCGCGATGAAGTCGCCCAGCAAGGGCACCACGTAGCTGCGCCCGAACGACGGCGCCATGCTGATTTTTAATATGCCCGCAGGCTGGCCGCCCTCTTCCGCCGCGCCGGCGACGGCTTCCTGCAAGGTGGACAGGGCGCCCTTGACCTGCTGCAGGAAGCGTTCGCCCCCTTCCGTCAGGGTCAGGCGCCGCGTGCTGCGCTGGAACAGCCGCAGTCCCAGGCTCGCTTCCAGGCGCGCCACGTTCTTGCTGACGGCGGCCGGCGTCAGGCCCAGGCGGCGCGCGGCGGCCGAAAAGCTGCCCAGCTCGGCCGACAGCACGAACGATGGCAAGTGATTGAGTGCGTCCATGCCCCATTTTACCCGTTTATTTGATCGTAATAGTTGAAAGTGATTGTAGCGATTCATGGCTAGCGCGGCAGGAATGAAAGGCAGATACTGGGCTTCCCGACTCCTCATACAGAAAGCCCATCATGCAAACCCCAGCCATCACGAGCACCTCCCTGACACTGCAAGACAAGATCGCTTTTGTGACGGGCGGCTCGCGCGGCATCGGCGCCGCCATCGTCCAGCGCCTGGCGCGCCAGGGCGCCACGGTCGTCTTCACGTATCAAAGCTCGGCCGCCGAAGCGCAGGCGCTGGCCGCCAAGGTGGAGACCAACGGCGGCAAGGCCCTGGGCGTGCAGGCCGACGCGGCCGACGCCGCGGCCCTGACGGCGGCCTTAGCCAAGGTGGCGGCGCAGTTTGGCAAAATCGATATTCTCGTCAATAACGCGGGCGTATTCCTGCCCGGCGCCATCGACGATTTTTCGCTGGCGGACTTCGACAAGACCGTGGCCGTCAACGTACGCGCCGTGTTCGTGGCCATCAAGGCGGCGGTGCCGCACATGCAGGCGGGCGGGCGCGTCATCAACATCGGCAGCACGAATGCGCACCGCATGCCGTTCGGGGGCGCGGCCGCCTACGCCATGAGCAAATCGGCCCTGATCGGCCTGACGCAAGGCCTGTCGCGCGACCTGGGACCGCGCGGCATCACCATCAACAACGTGGAACCGGGCCCCGTCGCCACGGACATGAACCCGCCCACGGGCGACTTCGCCGACCTGATGCACGGCCTGATGGCCCTGCCCCGCCACGGCACGGCCGAGGAAATCGCCGGCATGGTGGCCTACCTGGCCAGCGAAGAAGCGGCCTTCGTCACGGGTGCGGGACTGAAGATCGACGGGGGTTTTGCCGCCTGATCCAACCCGAACATCAGCGAACGGTGCGCCGCCACGCCCGCCATGGCGCCATCGGCCACCGCGAACGCCACGCTGCCGGCCATGCGTCCCGCATCGCCGCAGCAAAAGACGCCGGGCACGCTGCTGGCCTTTTGCTCGTCGGTGCGCACAAACGGGCCCATGGCGCCCTCTTCCAGCGCGCAGCCCAGCGCCACAGCCAGGGCACTGGCCAGACGCGTGCGGGTGGCCACGAACAGGCCGGCCATCGCATGGCGGCTGCCGTCGGCCATGACCACGTCGGCCACGCCGTCGATCCGCGCCACGGGCGTGCGCACCAGCTTGACGCCGCGCGCCTCGAGTTGCGCCAGCTGCGCCGCATCGGGCTCGATCGCGCCATTCAGGAAAAAAGTGACCGTACCCCAGTCGGGCAGCATCAGCGCATGGTGCATCGACAGGGGCCCGGTGGCCAGCACGCCGATGGCGCCCTGCGCCAGTTCATAGCCGTGGCAATAGGGGCAGTGAAAGACGCTGACGCCCCAGCGCTCGGACAAGCCATCGACGGGCGGCAGCTCGTCGATCACGCCGGTGGCCAGCACCAGGCGGCGGCCGTGAACGGCATTGCCGTCCGCCAGGATCACGTCGAAGCCATCGCCATCGGGGCTGGCCGCCGCCTGCATGGCCGTGCCGTCCAGCCAGGTGACGGTGGCATACGCCAGCAGCTGCGCCTTGCCCTCGGCGGCGATGGCGGCCGTCCCGCTGCCGTCTTGGGTCAGGAAACCGTGGGAATGGCTGGCGTAGCGGTTGCGGCGCTGGCCGCCGTCGATCACCAGCACGCGGCGGCGGGCGCGCGCCAGTTGCGTGGCGGCGGACAGGCCGGCATAGCTGCCGCCGACGATGATGGCGTCGAATGGGACGCCGGGCGCTTCAGGAATGGGCATGGGGTGCTCCTCGGTGTTGTTGGCTGAAACGTTCGGCCAGGTTGGCCAGGGTGATGGCGCCGAAACGCCGGATCAGCAGCGCCTCGGCTTCATCAAAGGCGCCGGCCAGCGACTGGTTGACCACCTGCTCTACCAGGCAGCCCGGCTGCTCGACGCGGTTGCCCATGGAGAAGATGGTGGGCGAACCCACGGCCACGTAGATGTCTTGCAGAGTGACCCTGTGCAGGTCGCACACGATGCGCCAGCCGCCGCCATGACCCTTGACCGAGGCCACGTAGCCGCGCTCGCGTAAGCCGGCCATCACGCGCCGCACCAGCACGGGGTTGGTGTCCAGGCAGCCGGCGAGTTCCTCGGACGTCATCGGGCGTCCCGCATGGGCCATGTGCAGCAGCACATGGAGGATCGATGATAGTTTGCTGTCGCGTCTCATGTAACTTATGATAGTACATAAGTTCCACATATGCAAACGAGTTGCAATTATGAGGCAAAAAAAAGGGCCAGACTTTCCAGTCTGGCCCCGGCCTTTGCTGCGGTTGGACGCTTACGCCGCCTTGCGACGCCGTCCCCGCCACCACAGCAGCAAGGCCAGCAGCACCAGCACGCCGACGATGATGCCGGCGCGCGCCAGGCCGATGAGGTTCGAGGCGGGACCGCCGTTGCGCAGGGTCGTCACCTGTTCCGCCGTCACCTTGACGTCGGGATTGCCGTACATCTTCTGCACGTAATTGCCGAGGGTGACGATCTGCTCGTCCGACAGGGCCTGGCGGAAGGCCGGCATCAGGTGGCCGGCATGACTGCCCTTGCCATCCTGCCGTTCCACGCCATCGAGGATGGCCATCACCAGGTTGTTGCTGTTGCTGCGGCCCGTCACCGAGTTATGGAACAGGGGCGGCAGGCTGCCGTCGAAACTGCCCTCGCCCTTGGCCTGGTGGCAGCTGGCGCACTGCGCATCGTACAGCTGCGCACCCGACATCTTGTTCAGGTTTTGCGGCAGCGGCACGCCGCGGATGCTGGCCAGCTCGTCGCCCGCCTTGCCCCATTGGGTCACCGGCTGCGTATCGGCCTTGTCGCGGATGGCCGGCACGCCCTTGACGTAGTGGGCGATGGCGTTCAGGTCGGCGTCGCTCAGGTGCTTCAGGCTATGGTCGATGGCTTCGGCCATCGGCCCCGCCGCCTGCGCCTTGTTGGCCGCGCGGCCCGTGCGCAGGTAGTCGACCAGTTCCTGCTGGCTCCAGCCGCCCACGCCGCTGTGGATGTCCGAGGTGATGTTCGGCGCATACCAGGTGCCCAGGTCTGCGCCGCCCAGCTCCTTCGACAGCTGCTCGGCCATCAGCGCATTGCGCGGCGTATGGCAGGTGGTGCAGTGGGCCAGGCCCTGCGCCAGGTAGGCGCCGCGGTTCCATTCCATGCTCTTCGCCGTATCGACCACGAAGGGCTTCTTATCGAGGAAGAGCAGGTTCCAGCCCGCCATCGACAGGCGGATATTGAACGGGAACGGCAAGTCCGTCGTCTGCGCCGGCGCCGCGTCCACGGCCGCCACGCCATGCATGAAGTAGTCATACAGGGCCGCCGTGTCCTCGTCCGTCACCTTGGCGTAGGCTGTGTAGGGCATGGCCGGGTACAGGTTGGCGCCGTCGGCGCGCACGCCATGGCGCACGGCGTCGGAGAACTGCTTGAGCGTGTACTTGCCGATGCCGTGCGTGGTCGATGGCGTAATGTTGGTGGCGACGATGGCCCCCAGCGGCGTGGCCAGGGCCAGGCCGCCAGCCATCGGTTTGCCGCCCGACACGCTATGGCAGGCGATGCAGTCGCCGGCCGTGGCCAGGTAGCGGCCACGCTCGATGGCCGCCGCGTCCGGGCCGGCCGCCAGCACGGGCAGGGCCAGCGAGAACAAGGCGGCGCCGGCCGCGATTCTGAAGTTCGCCATCATGCTGTGCCTCCCTGTTGTTCGTCGAGGATATGCTTGACGGTGCGCAAGGCCACGGCCAGGCCGTTTTCCGTCGAGTTGCAGGTGCCAGACGTGGGCAGCACGCCGGTGCTGCACAGGAACAGGTTGGCGTGGTCGAAGGTGCGGCCCCACTGGTCGCAGACGGCCTTGGCGGGGTCGGAACCCATCGACAGGGTGCCGCAGATGTGCTGGTTGTTGGCGAACACGCCTTCCTTGCTGTGACGCAAATTGGTGCCGCCCATCAGCCTGGCGATATTCTCGAAATCCTGTTTCGAGCGCTCGTGGCCCCGCTTGGTGTACTCGTCGATCGAATAATGCGCCTGCGGCTTGGGGATGCCCATGGCGTCCTTTTCGCTGCTGAGGGCGATGCGGTTTTCCGGGTTCGGCAGCACTTCCAGCACGTTTTTCAGGCTCATTTCGCGGGCCGAGCGGAAGCGCAGCTGCTGTTCGAATTCCTCGCCGAAGATGCCCTTGCCGATCAATTCCTTGGTCGAGCCATCCACGCGCGAGATGTTCGTGAAGTCCAGGCGGTACGGCGAATGCTGGCTGCGGAAGTCGCCGTCGCGCATGGTGTTGATGGAATTGGGGCTTTGCGGGCCCCGGCCCAGCCACAGGTCTTCATCGGCGTCGAAGGTGATCGAGGTGCTCGGGTGGTCCATCAGGTTGCGGCCCACCATGTCGCTGCTGTTGGCCAGGCCGTTCGGGTACTTGTCCGAGGCGGAAACGAGCAGCAGGCGCGGGCTTTCGATGCCGTTGGCGGCCAGGATGAAGGTCTTGGCCGTCACGCGGTGGCTCTTTTTATCCACGTCGTAGTACAGCGCTGCCGTGATGCGGCCCTGCGCGTCGTGTTCCAGCTTGTAGACGTTGGCATTGCAGACGATCTGCACGCCGGCCGCTTCGGCCTGCTGCGCGGCGATGCCGCCGTGGTATTGCGCGTCGATGGGGCAGATCGGCTGGCAGCTGTTGTTGCCGCAGCAGGCCGGGCGGCCATCGTAGCTGACGCTGTTGCGCGCCACCGTGTTGCCCACCACCTTGAACGTGGGGTCGAGGCGCTCGCGGATGCGGCGCATGGCGTACGGTTCCGCCACGGAGTCCATCGGGAATGGCTGCTTGCGCGGCGAACCCGTGTTCTCCGCGCCGGAGACGCCCATGATTTCTTCCGCTTCCTGGTAGAACGGCTCCAGGTCTGCATAGCTGATGGGCCAGTCGACGCCCACGCCATACAGGGTATGGATGCGGAAGTCGTTCGGCACGTTGCGCCACGCCTGCGCGGCCCAGTGCCACGAGGTGCCGCCGAACTGGCGGATGTATTCGGCCGGATACGGATACGGGCCGGCCTGCACCAGGTAGCCATTGTCCTTGGGCTGGTAGATCGGGTGCGGCGCCGTGGCGACGGATGGATACGGCGACATCCAGTCGCTGCGGCGCGTCGTGTTGCGGAAACGGGCGACGATTTCGCCGCGCGAGACGCGCGGTCCCGCTTCCAGGATCAGCACCGAGGCGCCGGCCAGCGCGAGCTTGCGCGCGGCCAGGGAGCCGATGATGCCGGAGCCGATCACGAGGTAATCGGCGGAGAGTTGTTCGGCCATGATGGCTCCTTAAATTGGTTTTCTGGCCCAGCTGCCGTAGGCGCCGTAGGAATACGTGGGCGGCTTGAGCACGTCGGCCACGACGGCCGCGTTCAGCGCCTGCTCGTAGGCGACGCAGACGGCCGCCTCGCCCGTGCCGACGATGCCCAGGTACCAGGCGCTGGCGATCTGGCGCGGCAGGGCCGCCAGCGGCGACTGCGCGGTGTCAAGCGCCTGCTGCAGGCCGGCGGCCTGCAAGCCTTGCGCGTTGATCAGCGCCAGCAGCGCGCGCACATTCGCGGGGAAGGCGGCGTCCTGCGCCGTCAGCGCGTCGTACAGGCGTTTGGCCAGCGCCGGGTCGAGCACCTGGCGCCCGGCCAGCATGGCCGACACGCCAAGGAAGGCGCCCTGCTCCGCATTGGCGACCGGCTCGGCCAGCGCCCAGGGAATCAGCGCCGCCGCCGAAGCCGACAGCAAGCCGGCCAGCACCATGCGGCGGCCGGGATTCAGAGGGCCGCGGCCCTCCTTGTGATGTGTAGCGTCCAATTGAAGCTCCCGTGAGTTCTGCAACCGTTCAGAAAGAGTGCTTGAGACCGACCATGACCACCGTCTGGCCGCCGTCCGACGACGGCGTGCCGTTCTGCGAATCGCCGACCGAGGCGACGGCATCGACGATGGCGCCGTTCTGGCCCAGGGTCTGGCCGCGCGCCAGCTGGCGCGCTTCGATCAGGTAGATCGCCGTACGCTTCGACAGCGCATAATTCTGCTCGAACGACAGCTGGCGGTAGCGCGCGCGGTCGGCGATGCCGTTGGCGCGGCTGGCGAAGGTGTCGCTGTAGCCGGCGGCCAGGAACCACCGCGGCGTCAGCTGGTAGCTGGTAATCAGGCCGGCCGTGTTGAAGATGGCCGTATCGCGGAAGGCGGAGCGGGTGCCGGCCTGGTATTGCACGTTGCTGGCATTGGCGCCCACCATCCACTTGCCCATGGTGTAGCGCGCGCTGGCGGCGATGTACTGGATGCTGTCGGCCGTGGCATAGCCCTGGTTGATGGCGGAGATGCCGAAGCTGGCAGAGGACTTGTCGCTCCAGCCCGTGCCGTTCTCGCCATTCTTCAGTTTCAGGTAGCCCAGCGCGAATTCGGCCGGCGAGGTGCTGTACTTGACGGCGGCACTGAAGCTGCTGCCCACGGCATTGCCGTCGGCCGCTTCGCCGAAGCCGTACTGCGCGCTGGCCTGCAGGCCGCGCCAGGCCGGCGTACTGTAGCTCAGGGAGTTATTGATGCGCACGGTGGTATCGAGGCCGTCGATATCGCCGGGGTGGGCGCCGGTGGCGCCCGTCAGGATATTGCTCGATGCGAGGGAACCGACCAGCAGATAGTAGGGCGTGTACTGGCGGCCGGCCGTCAGCGTGCCGTAGGCCTGCGACTGCAAGCCCACGTAGGCCTGGCGGTTGAACAGCGAGCCGGCCGTGCTTTGCGCGCCCGTGTCGCTTTCAAAGCCGCTTTCCAGCAAGAACAGCGCCTTCAAGTCGCCGCCCAGGTCTTCCACGCCCTGGAAACCGATCTTGCTGGCGGACAAACTGCCGCTGCGCATATAGGTGTTCGAGTTGCCGCCCTGGTTGCTCGTGTACGCGGTCGCCGCGTCGACCACGCCATAGATGCTGACATTGCTCTGGGCGCAAACGTTTGCGCCGACGAGTGAAACGGCAGCCAGCGCCACGGCGCGCATGCAAGTAGTTTTCATTTTTTCCTGACTTTCCTGTTTTATTGTACGCCTGCCATTTTTTTCCGCCGGGAGACGGAAATACGGCGGTGGCGCCGCGCTGCCGCTCCGCCTGATCGCCGGAACGTGCGCTTTTTCTTCTTGATTTGGATCAAGTGAGGCAAATTATACGCCGAATTACTCACATGTAAGTGATTAACTGTAAGGCATAGTCTTATAGCAAAACATTCATTGGTCTTATAGCAAAACGTAGCGGCGCACGGGCGCAAGCCCCGCAGCATGCGGAAATTATCAAAAACAGCATGGAAAAAGCAGCGGCGGCACGTGCTGAAAAACACGCGCCGCAGGGACGGTCAGGTGACGGGAGGGGAAACCGCTCAGCGCAGGATGGTGGGCGCCACGGGCAGGGTTTCCAGGGCAATGAACGCTTCGAGCGCGCGGCGCATGTCGTCGAACACTTGCTTGCCATAGGCCGCTTCCAGGCTGGCATATTGCAAGTCGATCAGCTTGCCCATCTGCAGCAGCAAACTGGCGCCCGCTTCCGACAGGTGCACCTTGCGGCGGCGCTGGTCGCCTTCGAACTTGCTGCGCCCGATCAGGCCGATTTCTTCCATGCGCGCCAGGATGCCGCTCATGCTGGGGCTGGAAATCTGGCAGATGTCGCACAGTTCGCGCGGCTCCAGGGTCGGGCTTTCATTCAGGGCGCGCATGATGCGCCACTGCTGCTCGGTCACGCCGAAGTGATTGAGGATGGGGCGGAAGTGCTGCAGCAGGCTGTCGCGGGCCTTCAGCAGCAGTTGCGGCATGTTCGGATAACGGATCGGTAACTGCAAGCGGAACTCCCGGGGTGGCCAGCAAATGAGCATGATTATACGACTGGCAAGAGCAGAATGGCGGGCAAAACTGCGCCTTTTCTACCCTGCCCCCGTCGACTGCCTGCGCCCTTCCTCGCGCGCATGCGCATGCACGGACCACAGCACGCCGGCCGCCAGCAGGAACATGGCCGCCCATTCGAGCGGGCGCGGCATGCGCTGCGCGTACAGGTAGCCATACAGCAGCGCGAACAGGGTTTCGGACAGGATCAGCTGGCCCGACAGGGTCACGGGCACCAGGCGCGACGCCAGGTTCCACAGGTAGTTGCCGATCACGGACGCGCCCAGCGCCAGCAGCAGGCAGACGAGCCAGAAGCGGGGCCAGTCGCGCGCCGGCGTGCCAGCGGCCGTACCGGCATGGTGCAGCGCCAGCGCCACGGCGCCGACGGCCAGCGCGATGACGCCGCTGGCCAGGCCATACAGCATGGACCATTCCACGGCGCTGACGTGCGCATGGCGCTTGAGGAAGCGGTCGTTGTCGAGCGCATACCAGGTCCAGCAGGCCAGTGCGCAGGCGGCGCACAGCACGCCGAGCAGCTTGTGCGCCAGGCTGGCGCCGTCCGCGCCGGCGCTGCCCGCGTGGCTGAAGATATCGATATTGATGCAGGCGATGCCCAGTGCCACCACCAGCAGCGGCAGGGCCAGGCGGCGCAGGGGCAGCGCGCCGTGGTCCTTGTGGCCGACAATCGTCACGCTCAGCGGCAGCAAGCCGATGATCAGCGACGTGGGCGCCACGCCGGCCAGCTTGACGCCATACGCCAGCAGCAGGTAATACACGACGTTGCCGGCCAGCGCCTGGCGCAGCATGGCCAGCCAGTCGGCCCGCCGCAAACGCCGCAGCAGGGGCACGAGCCGCGGCAGCATCAGCCCCGCCGCCAGCGCGCCATAGCAGGCGTAGCGCCCCACCATCAGTTCGACGGGAGAAAAGTCCGGCAGCAGCACCGGCACAATGAAAACGGCGCCCCAGAAGGCGCCGGCCAGCAAGCCAAAAACAATCCCACGCCACATGCAGACACGCTCACGTCATTATTTCAAGGACGCCAGTATATGGCATGCGGAACAGCGCGGCGCGGCGCATCGTGCAATCGCGTCAGCCCTTGGCCTTGCGCTGCTCGGGGATGAAGTGCTCGCGCACGGCCTTGGCCAGCAGGCCTGGCGGCAGCAGGCCCTGGCCCAGCAGGAAGTTGTTGAAGGCGAGGCGGTCGAACTTGTCGCCCAGCGCCAGCTCTGTCTCCGCGCGCAGCTGCAGGATGCGCGTATAGCCGTAGAAGTAGCTGCCCGCCTGGCCCGGCATCTTGAAGGTGTAGCGGTCCAGTTCCTGGCGCGCCATCGGTTTCGACAGCATCACTTCGTCCGTCAGGATGCGTCCCGCCTCCTCCCGCGTGACCTGGCCCAGGTTCAGCATCGGGTCGAGCATGGCGCGCGCGGCGCGCAGCATGCGGAACTGCAGCGCGATGAGCTGGCCCTCGGCCGGCTCGTAGGGGATCATCTCCGCTTCCGCATACAGCGCCCAGCCTTCCACGTTGACGCTGTTGAACGCGTACAGGCTGCGCGCCTGCGACACGCCCCGCTCCACCATGGCGCTGAACTGCAGCTCGTGGCCGGGGCGGCCCTCGTGCGCGCTCAGGGTCCAGGCGGCCCCCGCGAAATTGAAGTCGTCATACGCCTCGCCCTTGCCGCTGCTGGACGGATTGCTGACGGGGAGGACGAACTGGCCGTGCTCTCCCGTGTTGCCGATCAGCGGAGGCGGACGCATGTGCGGCGCCGGCTGGGCCGCCGATTCGGCGCTTGATGCCAGGCGCATGGTCATGGCGCGCTGCGGCACGTCAACCACGCCCTGCGCGCGGATGCGCTCCTCGAGCTGCGTGTTGACGCCCTTGTAGTGCGCTTCGAGCTGCTCGTTGGGGATGGAATCGCTTTTCAGCGCGCGCAGCACCTGGCGGTAATCCGTGCCATCGATGCCCTTGAGCGACATTTTCGCCGCCACCACGGGCGCCAGCGCCTGCATGGCAGCGCGCGTTTCCAGGTAGGCCACCTCCGCCCGCTCGACCAGCGCGCGCGGCTCGATGTCGATGCCCACCTGCTTCAGGCGGAAGGCGTACAGCTCGGGCGCCATGCGGAAATCCGTACGCGACAGGGGCAGCACCACTTGCCGCTCCCACGCCGCGTAGTCATTGAGCTGCTGCTCCATGGCCGCCAGCGCGCTTTCCGCGCCGGTAATCTTCATGTCGGCGAACAGCTTGCGGATGCCGGCGATATACGTCGGCACGTTTTCCAGCGACTGCTCCACCTGCATGCGCACGGGACCGGCCAGGCCCTGCTGGCCGATCTTTTCCGTGAAACGCGCCTTGGCCTGCTGCGTGAGCGGCGTGCTGCCCGGATACTGGCCCACGTAGCGCTGCAGGCGTTCGAGCGCCTTGGCGCGGCGCGCGGCTGGACGCTGCTCCTGCAGCAGGCTTTGCATGCTGCCAAAGACCATTTGCGGCACGTCCATCCACGGCAGGCTGTACTTCGCTTCCAGCTGGGCGCCGGCAATGGACTGGTCGACGGCATTCGTCAGGATCTGCAAGTCCTGGCGGATGCGCTCGTCCTTTTCCGCCGCCAGCTTCTGCTGCAGCTGCGCGCGCGCCTGCTGCATGGCCGCCACATAGCGCTCCGTGAGCTTCGGCCCCAGGTCGGCGGCCAGGCCGTCGTACTGCGCCAGGCCCGTGTCGGACGCGCGCTCAGGCGAAAACTGCGCCTGCGCCGCCAGCACGATGGCGGCATTGCGGTTGCTGGCCTCGACCCAGGCGGACGATGCGCTGGCCGCGGCGGGGGCGGCGGCCCTGGCTGGCATGGCCAGCACGGTGGAGAATGCGGCGGCGAGTGTGGCGGCAAGCACGGTCTTGCACAATTGCGGAGAGACGAACATCGGGGATTTCCTTCCTGGGGTGAGCGATGAGCGAAGCGACGAGTATCGTCCAGCCCCGGGTGACTGTCAATTGCGGCCAGTCATGGCCGGCAGGTTCCACGGTGTGACGACCTGGATGGCGGACAGGCTGCCGGCCCGCGCGTGCGACGGCGCCAGCGGCGGCAGCGCGCCCCGCGCGCGCAGGATGTCCTGGCAGGCGCGGCGCATGTCCTGGCCCAGGTCGTGGTGCAGCACGGCCTGGATCGCGCCCGACTGCAGCAGCGCCAGGTTATCCGCATCGAGGTCGTGGCCGATGAAGACCTGGCAGCGGCGCCCCGCCTGCGCGAACGCCTGCACGATGGCCGCATTGCCGCCGCCGATGGAATACACGGCGGCGATGCCCGGATGGCCGGCCAGCGCCTGGCGCACCAGCGCGCCCGTGGCGCCGTCGATGCCATGGCCTTCACTCACTTCGACGATGCTCAGGTGCCGGTGGCGTTCGCGCAGCGCGCGGCGAAAGCCGATCTCGCGCTCTTCCTCGCCGTGAAAGCGGTTGCTGCTCAGGGTCACCAGCACCTGCTGCCGCTTGCGCGCGCCGCCCATCCACTGCCCGATCAGGTAGGCGGCCGTCTCGCCTGCCGCGCGGTTGTCCATGCCCACGTAGCTGCTGCGCGCCGAATCGGGCAAGTCCGTCACCAGGGTCACCACGGGGATGCCGGCCGCCGCCAGGCGCGCGACGGCCGCCGCCACCGGCGGCAGGTCCGGCGCCTTGAGCAGCACGCCGTGGCTGCCGTTCTTGCGGATGCGCTCCAGCAGGCCGACGATGCCGTCCGCGTCCAGGGTTTCCTGCAGGTGGAAGCGCGAGCGCAGCACGGCCGGATGCAGGGACGGGAGTTCCGCTTCCAGCGCGGCGCGCACGGCATCGGTAAAGCGGCGCGGCGCCACCATCAGCACGTCGAGCATGAATTTTTTGCCGGACAGGCCCACCTGCGTGCTTTGCCGCGCCAGTTCATCGAGCGCCTGCATCACGCGGCGCACCGTATTGGCATGCACGCCGCCGCGCTGCTTGATCACGCGGTCGACGGTGGCCAGGCTGACGCCAGCCTGCAGGGCCACGACCTTGACGGGAAAGGGATGTGTCATGCCTGGCGTCCTCCGGTTCTGGAATTGATGGTTTTTTGATGGATTTTCTGATGAAAAATGCCCTTTTCCATCCCTATACTGATTCTACAACTTAAATCAGGAGACACCGCATGCCCACCACAGACGCCGCCCCGCCCGCCCCCTTCTGGCTGTCGCAGCAAGACTGCGACCTGCAAGACTTTATCGCCACCGTCAGCGAGCGCACGGCGCTGGCCGATTATCCCCACGCCGCTTCAGTGGAAGAAAACATCCTCGTCTACGACTGCGACGCCGTGCGCGCCCTGGCTGGCGCTCCGCATTCACTGCGCGCGCTGCAGGCCGAATGGGGCAAGGCATTGATGGATGGCCCGGGCGTCATCGTGCTCCAGCGCACCGTCACCGACATGCAGACGCTGGAACAGGTAAATGGCGTGTTTCGCGACCTGATCGCCGGACAGCATGCCAGCGGCCAGGCGGGCGGCGACCATTTCGCCAAGCCGGGAGCGAATGACCGCATCTGGAACGCCCAGCAGAAACTGTGCCTGCGCGCCCCCGAGGCATTCGCCCGCTATTACGCCAACCCCGTCTTCGCGTGGATCGCCGAATCCTGGCTGGGTCCCGCCTACCAGATGACGGCGCAGGTGAACGTCGTCAATCCGGGCGGCGCCGCCCAGGCGCCGCACCGCGACTTCCACCTGGGCTTCCAGAGCGCCTGCGCCTGCGCCGCCTACCCCGCGCCCGTGCACCAGATGTCCGCGCTATTGACCTTGCAGGGCGCCGTCGCCCACTGCGACATGCCGCTCGAATCGGGTCCCACGCTGTACCTGCCCGGCTCGCAGCGCTATCGCGCCGGCTTTCTCGCCTGGCAGCAGCGGCCTTTCCGCGACTATTTCGCGCAGCATTGCGTGCAGCTGCCGCTATCCAGGGGCGATGCCGTGTTCTTCAACCCCGCCCTGTTCCACGCGGCAGGACATAACCGCTCGACCGACATCCGCCGCATGGCCAACCTGCTGCAAGTATCGTCGCCGTTCGGGCGCGCCATGGAAGCGCTGGACCGGCGCGCCATGAGCGCCGCGCTGTATCCGGCCCTGCAGACGCTGCGGGCGCGCGGCGTCCTGCCCGCCGACGGTGCCCGGCACGCGATCGCCGCCTGCGCCGAAGGCTATGCCTTCCCCTGCAACCTCGATCGCGACCAGCCCATGGACGGCATGGCGCCGCCCACGCAGCAGCAGATCATGCTGCAGGCGCTGGAACAGGACTGGCCACCGGCGCGCCTTGCGGACGCCCTGGACAGCCACGCCTGGCGCCAGCAAGCCTGAATCCCCCAACGCGCGACACCTACGGAGACTCCCTATGCAAGATATCAACATCGGCCTGATCGGCGCCGGCTACATGGGCAAGGCCCACACCATCGCCTACAAAACCGTGCGCAGCATCTTTCCCGCGTCCCTGAATCCCGTGTGCGAGTGCATCAGCACCAGCAGCGACGAAGGCGCGGCCCGCAGCGCGCGGGAACTGGGCTGGAACAGGTCCACGGGCGACTGGCGCGCGCTGGTCAATGATCCCGCCATCGGCGCCGTCATCGTCGCCACCCCGCCAGCCACGCACAAGGACATCGTGCTGGCGGCGCTGGCCCTGGGCAAGCCCGTGTTTTGCGAAAAGCCGCTGGGCTTTTCCGCCGCCGAATCGCTGCAGCTGGCGCAGGCGGCGGAAAGCGCGGGCGTGGCCAACATGGTCGGCTATAACTACATCCGCACGCCGGCCAGCCAGCTGGCGCGGCAGATTATCGAGTCCGGCGAAATCGGCGAGATCATCCACGTCGCCGCCGAACACGTGGAAGACTACCTGCACGACCCGCGCGCGCCCGCCTCGTGGCGCACGCGGGAAGCGACGGCAACGCGCGCCGGCGCGCTGGCCGACGTCGGCTCGCACCTGCTCAACCTGGCCCTGCGCCTGGCCGGCCCCGTCGATGCGCTGGTGGCCGACATGCATACCGTGCATGCGCGGCGCGACGGCCCGCATGGCATGGAAGCGGTGGACAACGACGACCAGGGGAACCTGATGCTGCGCTTTGCCAGCGGCGCGCTCGGGGCGCTGACCTTCAGTCGCGTGGCGGCCGGGCGCAAGATGGGCTACACCTACCGCATCACGGGGACGAAAGGCGCCATTGCGTTTGATCAGGAAAACCAGAATGAACTGTGGCTGTACGACGCCGGCCGCCCGGCGCAGCGCCAGGGCTTCCAGCGCCTGCTGATGGGGCCTGCCCACCCCGACTTCCTCGCCTTTTCCCAGGGCGCGGGGCACGGCACGGGCTATAACGACACCATCGTCATCGAGGCGCGCGACTTCCTGCAGGCCATCGCCGGCGGCCAGCCGGTGTGGCCCACCTTCCGCGACGGCTACGAAGTGGACCGCCTGATAGCCGCCGCGCTGCGCTCCGTGCAGGAGCGCAGATGGATTACCGTTCGTTGACGACAACGGCCATTCAGTAGGCCAGTCCGTAGCCGAACTTGTACAGCGGATGCGCCGTGTCATACGGCACGTCCGATTTCTGCACCAGCACCTCGGCCATCGACGAGGGCAGCTCGAACGGCAGCTTGCCTTGCGGCTTGGCCTTGCCCGTCAGGACATCGAACAGCGCGCCGTCGCTCACGCCGAAGTTGGCGAGAATCGCGCTGGCCTTGTCCTGCACGTTGGCGAGGATGGCCGGGCGGTCCAGGTACACGGTGACCACCGTCTTCGGCGCGAATTTCGCCGCGTTCTTGATCGCCTCGTAGTCGGCGTTGCCGTCCACGTAATCGAGGCGCCCCTCGTGCTGCATGCTGCCGAAGATGTAGTTCGGGTGCAGGGTTTCATACGGCGCGGCCACGCGCAGCAGGGCCACGTCCGCCTCCTGCGGCGTGGCCACCACCGTGTAGCCATACTGTTTCGCCACGGCCGCATCGATGCCGTAGAGATAGACCTTCTTCACCGTGGCCGCCAGCGGCAGCACCTTGTCCTTGTTTTCCAGCAGCACCAGCGAACGGCGCTGCGCGTCCAGGCCCGCCTCGACGAAGTCCGCCTTGCCCACCGTGGCAGCCGCCTTGGCCGCATCGACGAACGGATGCTCAAACAGGCCCTGCTTGAACTTCTGCACCAGGATGCGCCGCGCCGAGGCGTTGATGCGCGCTTCCGTCAGCTGGCCCCGCTGCACGGCCTGGGTCAGGTACGGCGCTTCCGTCACGCCGCCAAACTGGTCCATCCCCGCCGTGACGGCCTTCACGTAACGCTCGGCCTTGGTGGCGTCTTCCATGCCCCACGGCGTGCCGAAGCCGGTGAAGGATGGCGCGACACCGGGCGCCGTGCCGTTGCGGCAGTTGGCGTCGCAGTCGGACGTGATGCCCCAGTCGGACAGGATCACGCCTTCGAAGCCGTATTTTCCGCGCAGCAAGTCCGTCAGCAGGGTCTTGCTGAAGCCTGCTCCCACTTGCTCCAGGGTGATGCCGTCGACGGTGATATTACCGTCCGGCATGGCATACGTGGGCATGACGGAAGCCGCCTTGGCCGTGAACGCGCCCTCGAACGGCTTGACGTGATAAGCGAAGTTGTTGCCCGGATAGGTCATGTAGCGGCCATAGTAATTGTGGCCGTCGAAGCCCTCTTTCGTCGCGCCGTAGCCCACCCAATGCTTGACGACGGCCACCACGCTGCCGTCATGCAGACCCGTGTTGCCATCCTGAAAACCCTCGATATAGTGCTGCACCATGCGCTTGGCCAGGTCCGCATCTTCGCCAAAGGTGCCGTTGATGCGCGCCCAGCGCGGTTCCGTGGCCAGGTCGGCCTGCGGCGACAGGGCTTGCGTGATGCCGACGGCCAGGTATTCCTGGCGCGCGATGTCGCCGAAGCGGCGTACCAGCGCATCGTCGCCGATGGCCGCCAGGCCCAGGGTTTCCGGCCACTGCGAGAAACCCTTGATGCCGGCGCTGGCGCCCACCGTGTACTGGAAATGGTGGCGCGGGTCCGTGCTGATCGACACCGGGATGCCATGGCGCGAGGTTTCGCTCAGGGCCTGCAGCTTGTTGTACTGGGCCGCCATATTGGCCGTGTCGCCCGCCATGCGCGTGATGAAGGTGTTGACGTACTGCTTGACGACCAGGTCCTGCAGGGCCGCCAGGTCATACGCGCCGCCCAGGCCGATGCCGGAAGGATCGGACACGGTGGGCGCCGTGCCATGCATCATCAGGCCCGCCTTCTCGTCGAGCGTCATGCGCGACAGCAGGTCGTCGGCGCGCGCCTCGGCCGACAGGCGCCAGTCCTCGTACGGGTCGATCTTGCCGTTGCGGTTCATGTCCTTGAAGGTATAGCCGTCGACCTTGACCAGATTGAAGGTGGTGCTGCCGAACACGGGCTGCGTGTATGCCTCGCTGACGGTATCGTTGCCGCAGGCGGCCAGGGCAAGCGTGGCGACGCAGCCGGCGACCACGCGGGCCATCGGTTTCATAGTGCAATGCATGGATGTCTCCCAATTTTATTGTAGGTAGCGGGTGTGGCGGCAAGGCCACCCCGCAAACAATATAGCGTGAGAATCCGTGAGTTTCTTGACCGCGCAGCACGCGTTTTATACCGGCGAAAACAATTTTTGGTTAGGCGGCACGACAACCAACAATCTCCTACAAAGTGCTAATATTTGTGAAAAATTACTACAACAAGCAGGAGACAGCCTTGCATAAACCCGACACGCGCACGGTCTCGAACCGGATTGCGCAGCAATGCGCGCGCGCCTTGCAGGCCGATGGCCACGATCCCGCCGACTTTTTCCGCCACACGGGCATCACGCCGGCGCAGCTGGACGAGCCGGGGGGCCGCATCAATGCCGAGCGGCACCGCCGCATGACGGCCTATGCCCAGCAGCTGCCGCCGCAGCGCGCCATCCTCGACCTCGACGTGACGCAGTGGTTCGCGCATTTTTCCGGCGTCGCCCACGTCTGCTTCAACTGCCCCACCCTGCGCAGCGCGCTGCACGAGCTGCTGCACCTGCGGGGGCTGATCGGCGAATTCGACTTCATGCTGATGAGCGAGAACGGCACGCGCATCGAGATCGAATACCTGTCCGAATTCTGTCCGGCCGGTGGCGCCATGCAGGCGCTGGCCAATTTCCGCATGCTGTCGCTGGTGGCGCGCGCCTACGATACAGGCGCGCCCACGGCGTTCCGGGCGCATTTCCGCGGCAAGGCGCCGTGGTTTGCGTCCGCCATCTCGGAATGCTTCGGCGCCAGCGCCAGCTACGGGCAGGCGCGCAATACGCTGGTGTTCGACGCGCCCGACCTTGACCGGCCCTTCGCCCAGTTCAATCCCACGCTGGCGCCGCACGCGCTGCGGCACGCGCAGGGGCAGTTGCAGCAGCTGCAGGGCGCGCAGCTGTTTTCCGCCCGCGTGGAGCAGGCCATCATCGACCTGCTGGGGCGGCAGGAGGACGCCGACGGCGCCTCGCTGCTGCCGGCCCTGTGCGACGGCCTGGCGATGAACCGCTGGACCCTGCAGCGCCAGCTGCAGCAGGAGCGCACCTCGTTTCGCGCGCTGGAGCTGCGCGCCAAGAGCCGCGAATCGCGCCGCCTGCTGCGCGACACCACCTTGAGCGTGGCGGAAATCGGCGAGCGCCTGGGCTTTTCCTCGCAGAGCGCGTTTACCCGCTTCTTCAGGACCCAGTTCGAGCTGCCGCCCGCGCGCTACCGCCACGACATGCAGGGCAATTAAAAGAAGTGGCGCACGCCCGCCATCACGCCAGTCTGCGTGCGGCCCGCGCCCACCGTGCCGCCCGCGTCCAGCGCCACGGCGGCCGCGCCGCCGTTGTCCATGCGGCCGATGGCGCCGTAGATGGCCGTGCGTTTGGACAGGTGATACGTCAGGCGCGCGGTGGCGAGGTTGGTGTCGTTCGGGCTGTCCTTCACGGCCAGCCGGGCGACCTGGCCGTCGAGCACCAGCGCCGGTGCCAGCGGATACGCGGCGCCCAGGTACAGCAGCTGCGAGTCGACGGGGCCCGTGGCGGCGCGGATCGTGCGGTCGATGATGCCGCCGCCGATTTTCAGTTGATCAACCATGGCGTAGGCGCTGGCGATCACGCGGCGGTCGAAGTGGTGGCTCGACGTCAAGCCGTTGGCGGCGCCCGCGTTGCCGTACATGATGTCGTATGAGGCCGTGGCGCCGTAGCGTGCCGTGTCGTAGCCCAGCAAGGCGGTGATCTGGCGGCACGCCTTCGCATTGCCCGCCACTTCGCCCGCGCAGCCCGTGGCGGCCGGGCCGCCCGCCGCCGAGGCATCGCGCCCCGGGCTGTAGGTGGCGCCCACCGTCACGCCGGAAAACGTGCCCAGGTAGCCGATGGCGTTGTCGCTGCGCGCGTTCGGCAGGTATAGGTCGAGGCTGCTGATGGAAAACAGGGCCGGGCCCATGATGTCGGACTTTTGCGTGGCCCAGAACGACATATTCATCTGCCGGCCCAGCATCACGCTGCCGTAGCGCCCTTTCAGTCCCACCCACGACTGGCGGCCGAACAGGCGCCCGCCCTGCCCCGCGATGCCCGTATCGACGCCGAAGCCCGATTCCAGCGCAAAGATGGCTTGCAGGCCGCCGCCCAGGTCTTCCACGCCCTTGAAGCCCAGCCGCGAGGGCAAGGAACCCGTGAGGGTCGGCATCTTGGCCAGGCTGTCGCCGGCCGCATTGACATTCGTCGTGTAGGCCACGGAACTGTCGAGCACTCCGTACACGGTGATGCTACTCTGCGCCTGGGCGCTGGTGCACGCGCCGTGGGCGCACGCCCCCAGCAGCGCCACGGTGATGGCGTTGATTTTTCTCATACTTGTCTCCTGATGCTGTTTTTAGATTTTTTTACTCTGCGTCCGGCTGCGCATCGGGGTGCGCCTGCTGAAACGCGGGCAGGGCCTCGCACTGCGCCACGATGCGGCGGATCGTGGGGTACGCGGCCAGGTCGCACTGGAAGCGCCGCGCGTTGTACACCTGCGGCACCAGGCAGCAATCGGCCAGGGTGGGCGTGTCGCCATGGCAGAACAGGCCCGTGTGCGCGCTGCCCGCCAGTTCCGCCTCCAGCGCGGCCAGGCCCAGGTGCGTCCAGTGCCGGTACCAGGCGTTCTTCTGCTCCTGCGACAGGGCCAGGGGTCCCGTCAGGTAATTGAGGACGCGCAGGTTGTTGAGCGGGTGGATGTCGCAGGCGCACACCATGGCCAGTTGGCGCACGCGGGCGCGTCCCAGCGCGTCCTGCGGCAGCAGGGCCATGCCAGGCCGCGTCTCGTCCAGGTATTCGATGATGGCCAGCGACTGCGTCAGCACGGCGCCGCCCGTTTCCAGCACGGGCAGCAGCTGCTGCGGGTTCAGGCTGGAAAAATCTGGCGTGAACTGCTCGCCGCCGTTGCGGCTCAGGTGCACATAGGCCGTGTCGGCATGCAGGTTTTTCAGGTTCAGCGCGATGCGCACACGGTAGGATGCGGAGCTGCGGTAATAGCCATGCAGTTTCATAATGTACTTTCAGTCAGGGTGGCGGGAACGGCGCTGGCCGCGCTGCGGGCGCGCATCAGGCGCCCCATGGCCAGCAAGGCCAGGGACGCGAGCACGGCGGGGATGGCCAGCAGGAAGAAGATGGTTTCGTTATCGAGTTTCAAAGTCAGCATCAGGCCGCCGGCCATGGAACCGAGCACGGAGCCGCTGCGGCCCACGGCGGCGGCCCAGCTGACGCCCGTGGCGCGGCTGGAGGTGGGATAAAAGGCGGCGGCCAGCGCATTGGCCCCCACTTGCGAGCCGCTCACGCCAAAGCCCACGCCGAAGACGGCCAGCACCAACACGGCCAGGCTGCTGCCCGACAGGGCCACGACGACGATGCAGCCGGCGGCGGCCAGGTAGGCAAGGCTCAGCACCTTATGGGGGCTGTGGCGGTCCATCCAGCGGCCCAGCAAAATCGCCCCCACCGTGCCGCCCACCTGGAACATCATCGTCACCAGCGAGGCGTTCGACAGCGACAGGCCATTGCCGTTCAGCAAAGTCGGCATCCAGCTCGACAGCAGGTAGATGATCAGCAGGCTCATGAAAAACGTGGACCACAGCAGCAAGGTGCCGCCGATGACGCCGGGGCGGAACAGTTCCGCCATCGGCGAGCCGGCCAGTTTCTTGTCGCTGACGACGAGACGCGGCAGGCTGTCCAGGGTGGGCGTGATGCGGCGCATGATGGTCTGGCTGCCGTCGCGGCCCTTGAGCACGAGCCAGCGCAGCGATTCGGGCAGCGCCAGCAGCAGCACGGGCACCAGCAGCAGCGGCAACGCGCCGCCCAGCATCAGCACGCCGCGCCAGCCGATCAGGTGCAGCAGCTGCGCCGACGCCAGGCCGCCCAGCGCGGAACCGATGGTAAAGCCGCAGAACATCAGGGTCACGAGGCCGGAACGGCGCTGCTGCGGGCAGTATTCGGACGTCATGGTCACCGACGTGGGCATGGCGCCGCCCAGGCCCAGCCCTGTCAGGAAGCGCAGCACCAGCAGCATGGTCAAATCCGTCGACCAGGCCGACAGCAGGCTGGCCGCGCCGAAAAAAGCCACGGAGACGATCAGCACGGGACGGCGGCCGTAACGGTCCGCCAGGGGGCCGAACAGGAACGATCCCGCCATCAGGCCAAACAGGCCGGCGCCGAACAGGGGCGCCAGCGCGGCGGGGGACAAAGCCCACTCGGCGCGGATGGCGGGCGCGATGAAGCCGATCGAGGCCGTGTCGAAGCCGTCGATGGCGACGATGAGGAAGCATAGCCAGAGGATCAGCTTCTGGTAGCGGGAAAACGGGTGGCTGTCGAGGAAGTGCTGGACGTCGGTGCCGGCGTGGGTAGTCATGGTCTTGTCTCCGTTGTTATTGTTCGCTGGGGCTGCGCGGTCTGTGCCGCGCTGGCCCCGTGTTGCTTACTTGACGGCGACGGTGATCGGCGTCAAACCGGCGATGCGCGCGTCCATGGTCTGGCCGGCGGTGACGGCGCCCACGCCTTCGGGCGTGCCCGTCATGATGATGTCGCCCGGCTGCAGCTCGAACAGGGTCGACAGGTTGGCGATGACTTCATTGACGGACCAGATCAGGTGCGCCAGGTCGCTCGTCTGCACGACCTTGCCGTCGACTTCCAGCACGATGGCGCCCGTGGTGATCTCGCCGCTGCTGGCGATGGGCGTGAGCGCACCGATGGGCGCCGAATAGTCGAAGGCCTTGCCGATTTCCCACGGACGGCCCTGCTCGCGCATGCGCATCTGCAGGTCGCGCCGCGTCATGTCCAGGCCCACGCCGTAGCCGAAGATGTGCGACGCCGCGTCTTCCAGGGCGATATTGCTGCCGCCCTTGCCGATGGCGACCACCAGCTCGATTTCATGGTGGTAGTTCGACGTCTGCGCCGGATACGGCACCGTCGCCGCCACGCCGGGCAGCACGGAGACGACGGACTTGTCGTCATTCGGCTTGCAAAAGAAGAAAGGCGGCTCGCGGTCCGGGTCGAAACCCATTTCGCGCGCATGAGCGGCATAGTTACGGCCCACGCAGTAGATGCGGCGCACGGGAAACTGGCTGTCGGTGCCGACGATGGGCAGGCCGGCGATGGCCTGGGGTTCAAAAATGAAGTTGGTCATGGTGGGTTCCTGTTAGTGGTCTTAACCCCAAGGCAAGGACTGGGGTCGGACCCTCAGGGTCCGACCCCGGCTCTTCACGGGGTGGGCAAAAAATGGTTCAATCGGTCAAGAACTGCTCGCGCAGCACGCCCATCGCTTGCTGCACGGGGCGGTCGGAAAAACTGAACAGCACGACGTCGTCCTGCGGGCAGTCGAAGGAGACCAAGGCCCACGATGGCACGACGAAGGTGTCGCGCGGGGCGAAATCAAACACCTGCTCGCCTATCGTCACCTTGCCGTGGCCTTCGACGACGCTGTAGACGGTGCCGTCCGTGCTGCGCGCGCGCTTGCCCTTGAAACCTTTGGGCAGCAGCTGCAGGAAGGTGGCCATGGTGGGCATGGGCGAGCCGCCCGTCAGCGGATTCGTATATTTGAGCTTGTAGCCGTGCCAGTCGTCGAGGGCGTCCGTGCGCGACAGCAGGTCCAGCGCCTCGCGCGAGCGGGCATACGGGTAGTTGAAGATGGGCGAGGTGGCGCCCTCGTGCAGCTGCTTCACGGGCGCCATGTTGTAGCCATAGCGGGCGAAGCTCTGGCCTTCCGGGCGGCTGACGCTCTGGCTGTCCTGCGTGTCGTTTTCCGCGAAGCCGGAGTCGAAATAGCGCAGCATGGGGATGTCGAGGC
The DNA here is from genome assembly GCF_059420905.1 of Janthinobacterium sp. GW821-FHT03C08. Taxonomy (NCBI): domain Bacteria; kingdom Pseudomonadati; phylum Pseudomonadota; class Betaproteobacteria; order Burkholderiales; family Oxalobacteraceae; genus Janthinobacterium; species Janthinobacterium sp. GW821-FHT03C08. The sequence continues at coordinate 277,789 of NZ_JBWKUP010000008.1, forward strand.
CATCGAGCCACACGACCGGCTCGCAGACGCCGTCGACGCCCAGGTTGCCATGGTCATGCCAGGTCCACGATGGCGTGATGATGAAGTCGCCCGGGTGCATGGTGGTGCGCTCGCCCGCCACCGTCGTATAGGCGCCCTGCCCGCTCACGACGAAGCGCAGCGCGGACTGGCTGTGGCGGTGCGAGGGCGCCACTTCGCCGGGCAGGATCAGTTGCAATCCCGCGTACAGCGATTGCGTGATGGACGAGCGGCCAGGCAAGGCCGGGTTTTCCAGCACGAGGACGCGGCGCACGGCTTCATGGGCCGTGATCACTTCGCCGGCGCGCGCCAGCTGCGGCGCGATGTCCGCATAGCGCCACAGGGCCGCCGCATACGGCGCCGTCGGATGGGGCGGCACCAGCGTGTGCAGCGACTGCCACAGGGGCGACAGGTGCATGCCGTTTAATGCCTGGTACAGGGCTTCGCGTTCGGGTGTTTGCTGGGAAGTCATGCTGCGTCTTTCAGGGAGGTGGCCAGGCAGGTTTGCGCCGTCCAGCCATACAGCCAGGCCAGCGCCTCATAGAATTGCGCGGGCGTGCGGCCGCGCCACAGGTCGTTGCGCACCAGGCGTTCCACGCCCTGGGCGTGGTACAGGCGCCCCATTTCGCGCGCCGACAGCACGACGCGGGCCGTGCGGGCGATGCGCGAGGTTTGATACAGCTGGAAGGCGGCCGCCATGTCGAAGCCGCAGGCGCGCACGGCCTCGCCCAGGGTCACGGCGTCTTCCAGCGCCATGCAGGCACCCTGCGCCAGGTATTGCAGCATCGGGTGGGCCGAGTCGCCCAGCAGGGTCATGCGCCGCGTGCTCCAGTTGGCGACGGGATCGCGGTCGGCCGTGCTCCAGCGTTTCCAACTGGTCGGCTTGTGCAGCAGCTGGCGCGGCTGCGCGTCGATGCCGTCGAAATAGGACAGCACTTCTTCCTTGCTGCCGTCCGTGACGCTCCATTCCTCTTTCTCGCGGCTGTGGAAAGTCACCACCAGGTTGTATTGCTCGCCATTGCGCAGCGGGTAGTGTACGAGGTGGCAGTTCGGCCCGGCCCAGACGACGGGCGCGTTCCAGCGCAGGTCGGCCGGCATGTCGGCGGCCGGCACGACGGCGCGGTACACCACGTGGCCGGAGACGCGGACCTTGTCGCCCACGATGCGCTCGCGGATGACGGACTTGACGCCGTCGCAGCCGATCAGCGCGTCGGCGCGGAAGCTGCGCCCCGCCGCGTCGACCACGGTGACGCCCGTGTCGTCTTCCGCCACGTCCGTCACCTGCGACGACGTCACAAACCTGATCAGGGGCGAGGTGCGCACGGCGTCGAGGATGGCGCCGTGGATGTCGGCGCGGTGGATGACGGCATAAGGATTGCTGAAGCGCTGGCGGAAGGCCGCGTCGACGACGAAGGTGCCCACTTCGGCGCCGTCGACGGCGTCCATCATCACCAGGCGTTCCGTGAACACGGCCCTGGCGCGCGTACGCTCGCCCACGCCCAGCGCATCGAGCGCGGCGAAGGCGTTGGGCGCCAGCTGGATGCCGGCGCCGATTTCGCCCAGGGTGGCTGCCTGTTCCAGCACGGTGACGGCCATGCCGAGACGCGACAGGGACAGGGCGGCGGCCATGCCGCCGATGCCGCCACCGACGATCAGGACCGACGGCTTTTGCGTAGTTTCCATTTCTCTCCTCCAATTGATCTGTGTGCTTGCGCGCAGCACGTTTGCTGTGCTCTTGGTATGGCAAGCAGTGTGCCGACAGGTCAATATTTGGTAAAGCGATGGAATACAATAGCCACAATCATATTTTTAAATAATGCTAGAAAGGCTGGCCCCATGTCCCGTTTCGATATCGAACTGCTGTTCATCTTTGACGAGATCTACAAGAGCCGCAACGTGACGCGCGCGGCGGAAAACCTGGGCTTGCCGCAATCGACGGTGAGCATCGGCCTGGGCAAGCTGCGCACGCATTTCGGCGACCGCCTGTTCGCGCGCACCTCGAAAGGCATGGAGCCGACGCCGCGCGCGCAGAATGCCGTGCAGGACGTGCGCGCCGCCATTGCCGCCTGGCAGCATGCGCTGGCCGACCAGCCCGTGTTCGACCCGGCCGCCAGCACGCGCGAATTTGCCATCTGCATGACGGACATCAGCGAAATCGTGCTGCTGCCCACCCTGCTCAACCACCTGCAGCAGATCGGCCCACGCATCACGCTGGACGTGTCGAAGATCGCCACCGACACGCCCGGACGCCTGGAAGGGGGCGAAGTGGACTTGGCCGTGGGCTTCATGCCGCACCTGGAATCGGGGTTTTATCAGCAGAAACTGTTCGACCAGCACTTTGTCTGCCTGGTGGCGCGCGCGCACCCGCGCATCCGCGACAGCATCACGGTGGAGCAATTCCTGCAGGAGGGACATATCGAAGTGAAAAGCTCGGGCACGGGGCATTCCATCGTGGAAAAAGTGCTGGCGGCGGCCGGCGTGCAGCGGCGCATCGTGCTGAAACTGCCCAGCTTCCTGGGCGTGTCGCGCATCGTCGCCGAAACCGAGTACATCGTCACGGTACCGTACCGCTACGCGCTGCAAATGCAGGACCACGAAGCGTTCCGCATCCTGCCCCTGCCGGTGGCGCTGCCCAGCTTTTCAGTCAAGCAGCACTGGCACGAGCGCTACCACGAGGATGCGTCGAACCGCTGGCTGCGCCAGACGATGGCGCAGCTGTTCGGGGCGGGCGACGCGACCGCGTTGCCAATTGGGTAATTTCCCGGCCTGTTCGGCTTGATTTTCCGGCAGCGCCGGAAACTGTTTCGGCGCTGCCAGGCTGGACATGGCGGCCATGAGCGTCCAGGATGTGCCAGGCGGCATCCGCCCCACCACTTTACAAGGAATACCATGACCCTGATCGTCGTCGCCACCATCGATGCCCAACCTCACCATGTCGACGCCGTGCGCGCCGCCCTGGAAGCCGTCGTGCCGCCCAGCCGCGCGGAAAGTGCCTGCCTGCGCTACGAGCTGCATGTCGACAACAAGATCCCCACCCGTTTCATCATGCTGGAAGAGTGGACCGACACGGCCGCCTTGAGAGCGCATGAAGCGACGCCCCACTTCCTGGCCCTGGTGGCCGCCACGGACGGCAAGGTCGCCGGGATCGACGTGGCGGAATTGAGCAAGCTGAAGTAAGCGCCGGCGGCCCGTTCAAACGCGCGGCCATCTTGGCAAGTTGCCATCTATAATGTGGCAACTTTTCTTTATGGCAATCATGACCACCTTTTCCCGGATACGCGGCGCCGCACTGGTAGCCGCCTTGACCCTGTGCGGCAACGCCTCGGCGCAAGCCCCCATGCCCAAGCTCGTGGGCGAATACAATCTGCTCTCGTCGACGACCGTGCCGCCCAGCACCTGGGGCTATTCCAAGGCCCGTGTGTCGATCAAGCAACTCGACGACCATCACCTGCTGATCCTGCTTGCCTGCGAGTGGAGACGCGAGCCGAAGGCCGTCTGCGGCGACTATTTCTATGCCCAGTGGCGCGACGAGGGCCTGTACCTGCAGGACATGAACACCTTCGCCATGCGCCTGTACTTCGATCCCGCCTCGCGCAAGCTCACCATCATTTCGCGCGGCGCCGACGCCAAGCAGAGCGTGCGCCACGAAGTGTTCGGTCCCACGAGCGCGCCGCTGGCCGACACCGCCCTCGTGCGGCGCATGAAGCGCGAGCAGTCGAACGCGGACAGCAAGGAAAACCGGCGCGTGTTCGGCCCCTACACGAAGTGGGACTACCAGGAAAACCGCATCGAATTCCAGCGCCAGGACACGGCCAAACCTTGACGCGCCCGCTGCCATGCCATCGCTGATCCCTGCCCTGCCGTTCCGGCGCCGGCTGCTGCGCCTTGCCGGTGCCCTGCTGTGCCCGCCCACCTTGGCCCGCGCCGCCGGCGGCACCCTGCCCGCCGCCGTGCGCCGGCGCATCCTGGCCACCCTCGACGCGCCGCCACCCGAGGTGCTGAACGTGCACCACCTGGCCCTGCTACGGCAGTTCCGGATCGGCTGGTCGCCCGTGGAAAGCGGCGCGCCCATGCTCAACCCGGCCCAGCCGCTGGGTCCGGGCGACACCCTGGCGCTGGCCATGCAGGCCATTGCCAGCAAGGATGCGCCCCTGGCCGCGCAGCGCCTGATGGAAGCGGCGTTGCTGCTGCCCCATTTCGTGCAGATGGCAAATCTGAAACCGGGCAGCTATGCCAACGGCAAGGCGCCGTTCACATTTACCACCCGCCACCTGCAACTGCTGCGCCAGCAGTCATGGCTGTCGCTGGAGATGCTGGGCATGGGCAGCGCCGAGGATTATCTGGCCGAAGGCTGTTGGCCCACGCCGGCCGTAGATGGCAAACGGCCGTATGGCAATTTTACGAATTACACCGTGGAAATGGCACAGGCGCTGGGCCTGCCCCTGCACCGCCAGGCCGACGGCAGCCTGACCATCACACCCACATTGCGCACGGAACTGGAAGGGCTGCACCAGCAGACCATGCCCGCGCTGCAAGTGTTCGTGCGGCAAGCGGGGCTGATGCGCAATACGCCCTAAATCCGAGACGGGAACGGGCGGCGGCACGGCTTACTGGCTGCAGGCATCGAGTCCCCTGTGCAAGAAGCTCAACACGCTATCGGCCCTTTTGATCAGGCGGGCCATTTCCATCCAGCTGACCACCGCGCCGCCGGATTTTTTTCGTCGATGGTGCCGGCTTTCCACGTTAGCGCTATTGGTTACAGGTACTTCGCAAAGCAAGAGGCCCGATGGCACCCCGCCTCTTCCCAGGCTCAGCCACTCACCACCAAATTGTCTCCCGGCATCTGCATCAAATGCCAGGGGGGCCGCCTGCAGGGAAACGTAATATCCCGCTGGAAATTTACAGGTCAAACGCGTGCTTTCTGCATAAGGCAAGGCCACGTTCAGGGACGCAAAGAGGTCTCTGGCCTGGCGCTCGCTTCGATGTTCCAGGAACACCAGGTACTTGAGACCCGCTTGGAGAGGAGAAGTCTCCACAGGCAGGAAAAACTGCACATCACCGTCCTGGCTGCCCTTCAATGCCTGCACGACTTTTGCCTGGTAGACAATGCCACAGGGTTTCCCATCCGCAGCATCCTCGTGCGGCACCACCGTCGCGGACACGACCGTCACCCGCGCCACCAGGGAAGAGCTCTTGACGACTTGACCTAGCTCAATATAGCCCGTTGGCGAACCGACCGCGATCAGTTCTTGCGCATGAGTAGCACAGCAGCAAGCAAGAAGAGAAACCAAGAGAACGTGCTTGATACAGCTCAGATACATGCTCCCTCCCGGACATAGGTCTTTTTTTGCACAGCACGAAACATTGCGCGCCGTGTGCTTCCAGATACCGCGCCACCTTGCGGGCAGCGGGGGCCATGCCGCGCTGCGCTACAATGCATCGAGCCTGGCCAGCATCGTCGCCGCTTGCTGGCGGAAAGCGGCGATCGCGGCCTCATCCATTTTCTCCAGCTGGCGGTAAGCCATGCCGATGCGGGGATTGCGCTCCAGCGTGGCCGCATTGCGGTGGAAAAAATCCCAGTACAGGGCGTTGAAGGGACAGGCGCTCTCGCCGATGCGCACCTTCTTGTCGTAATGACATCCCTTGCAATAATCGCCCATGCGGTCGATATACGCGGCGCTGGAAACATAGGGCTTGGTGGCCAGCAGGCCGCTATCGGCGAACTGGCTCATGCCGACGGTATTGGGCAGTTCCACCCATTCGAAGGCATCGATATACACGCCCAGGTACCAGCCATGCACTTCGGCCGGGTCGAGGCCGGCCAATAAGGCGAAGTTGCCGATCAGCATCAGGCGCTGGATGTGGTGCGCATGCGCCTGCTCCAGCGACTGCGTGATCGCCTGCGACAAACAACGCATCTTCGTCTTGCCGTCCCAGAACCAGGAGGGCAGCGGACGCACATGGCCAAAGAAATTCTTTTCCGCATAGCCGGGCATATGCGCCCAGTACACGCCGCGCACATATTCGCGCCAGCCCAGTATCTGGCGGATGAAGCCTTCCACCGCCGCCAGCGGCGCATGGCCGGCGTGGTAGGCTGCCTGCGCCCTGCCGACGACTTCGCGCGGGTTGAGCATTTTCACGTTCAGCGCGAACGACAGCAGCGAATGAAACAGGCGCCAGGCCTTGCTGCTCATGGCATCCTGGAAATCGCCAAAATGCGGCAAGGCATGCACGATGAAGGCATCGAGCTGCTGCAACGCCTCGTCCCGGTTCAGCGCCCATGGCAGCCGGTCGGCGCGCGGCGCGCCGAAGCTTTGTACGCCCGCGGCGACGATGCTGTGCCACAACAGGGTATGGTCATGCACGGTGCGCGGGTCTTGCGGCTCGGCGGGCGTGCCGCGCCAGGGCTTGCGGTTATCGTGGTCGAAGTTCCACTGGCCGCCGACGGGTTTTTTCGCGTCTTCCATCAGCACCTGGTGCGCAGTGCGCATCTGGCGGTAGAAGAACTCCATCAGCCATTGCTTGCGCCCGGCAAAAATATCGGCCGCCTCGTGGCGGGCCGTATAGAAATGCTCGCTGTCGACCATCAGCCAGGCGATGCGCGAGCGCCGCCCGGCCTCATACAGCTGCTGGTCGAGGCGCCACTCGTCGGGCGCCTGGTACTCGACGGCGCCGGCGTCACACTGGAGCAGCAGCGCTTCGATATTCTCCGGTATCGAACGCGTGCTGGCCGCGTCGCCGATGGCGATGTAATGCACGGTGTGGCCATCCGCGCGCAACTGGCGCGCAAAGTCGCGCATGGCGGCAAAGACGGCGAGGATTTTCTGTGCGTGATGCAGCACGTAGTCGGTTTCCTGGCGCACCTCCATCAGGACATAGATGGTGGCGTCATCGACTTCGGTGAACCAGCGGTGCTGCGCATTGAGCTGGTCGCCCAGTATCAGGCGCAAGGTGGGCTTGGGTGGAATCATCTTTCTTCCTTGCAATGGATATCAGGTGCTGCGCAACCGTCGGCCCGGCCGCCACATGGCGTCCTGGCCCATCCGCCGAAAAAGCGGTGCGCCAGGACGGGACACGCCCGTTGCTCAGCCAGCTGGCGCAGGCGCAGGAAGCGCTTGCGGTGCGGGCGCCGGGGCGGGTACCGGCTCCGGCACCGCCTTGCCGTGCGCTTCCTGCCCGCCCTCGCCTTCGGCCGGCACGGCCAGCGGCGCCGGCGGCGCGCCTTCGGGCAGCAGATCGCCCGGCTCTTCCACGGGTTCATCCTGCGGCGCTTCGACCGGCTCCACGTGGCGCAGCGGCGGCGGTGGCTTGCCGCCGGGGAAGATGGCATCGCGCGCGATCTTGCCCGTGTCGAGCGCCGTCTTGAAGAAGTCGCCCACCACCAGCACGGCGTTGTGGCCGCCCTGGCCCCAGTAATTGCTGCGCATGGTGACGCGCGCGTCGTTGAAGCCGACCCAGGCGCCGCCCACCAGTTCCGGGTGCATCAAAATAAACCAGCCGTCCGCATTGTTTTGCGTCGTGCCGCTCTTGCCGGCCACGTCGGAGCGGATGCCGAAGCGGCTGCGGATGGCCGTGCCCGTGCCGCGGTCGATGACGCCGCGCATCATGTCCGTCAGGGTAGCGGCCGACGCGGCCTGCATGGCGCGCTTGGGCTTGTCTTCGCCGAAACGGGCGATGGTCTTGCCTTCGCGGTCCGTGATGTGCGTGACGACGAAGGGCAGGCGCGCCTCGCCCTGGGCCGCGATGCTGGCGTAGGCGTTGACCATTTCCAATAAAGTGACGGGGCTGGTGCCCAGCGCCAGGGACGGCACTTTTTCCAGCTTGCTGTCGCGGATGCCCAGCGCGCGCGCCAGTTTGATGATGGGCGGCAAGCCGACGTCCTGCATCACCTGCGCCGTGATCGTGTTTTTCGAGTAGACGAGGCCGTCGCGCATGGTCATGTCGCGCCCCGTCGTGCCGCTCATGTCCGTCGGCCGCCATTTGGTGCCGTCGGCCGCCTTGATATCCATCACGGCATCGCGGTAGACGTGGTCGGGACTGAGGCCCTTTTCCAGCGCCGCGCCGTACACGATGGGCTTGAAGGTGGAGCCGGGCTGGCGCGCCGCCTGCGACACGTGGTCGAATTGCTCGCGCGCAAAGTCGCGGCTGCCCACCCAGGCGCGCACGGCGCCCGTGGCCGGGTCCATGGCCGCAAAGCCCGCCTCCAGGCGCGTCTTCGACTTGCGCAGGGCCGCCATGAAGGCGCGGTCGCCCTTCAGCTGCGCCAGCGCCTCGTCCGGCGTGCCGCCGGCCGCCGTCAGCTTGCGGTAGTCGGCCGACTCGCGCACGAAGGCGTCCAGCAAGGCCGGATGCGATTTCCAGAAGTAATCGAAGGCCACGCTGCCGGCCTGCATGCCCGCGTACATGCCCGTCGAGGTGGACGACGGCACGCCGGCGCGGCTCCATTCCACGTCGGCGATGGCCTGCAAGGCATTCGCCTGGCGTTCGACGGCGCGCTCGGCCGCCTGCTGCAGGTCGTGGTCCAGCGTCGTGTGCACCACCAGGCCGTCGCGTTCCAGGTTGTAGTCGTTCTCGTCGGCCCAGTCGATCAGCCACTTGCGCACATAGGCCGTGAAGTGGCTGTCGGACTGCACCCGTTCGCTCTGCCGCTCGAAATGCAGGCGCAGCGGGCGCTTGATCAACTGTTTGTAGCGCGCCTCGTCGATGACGTCATGCTTGCGCATCTGGCCCAGCACCACATTGCGCCGCTGCAGGGAACGCTCGGGATTGCCGACGGGATTGTAGTAATTCGTGCCCTTGAGCATGCCGACCAGGGTGGCGCTTTCCAGGATGTCGAGGCGCGACGCGGGCTTGTCGAAATACGTGCGGGCCGCCATCTCGATGCCGTAGGTGTTGTACAGGAAAGGCACCGTGTTCAGGTAGGCTTCCAGGATTTCCGTCTTGCTGTAGGTGGCTTCGATCTTCAGCGCCGTGATGAGTTCCTTCAGCTTGCGGTTCAGGTTGCGCGAGCGCCCGATTTCCTCGGGGAACATATTGCGCGCCAGCTGCTGCGTGATGGTGGAACCGCCCTGGGCGTTGCCCTGCAGGCTGTGCACGATGGCGCCGGCCGTGCGCGTGAAGTCGATGCCGTGATGCTCATAGAAACGGTGGTCTTCCGTGGCGATCAGCGCGCTGATCACGTTGGGCGAAATCTGCTGCAGGGTGACGCGCTCCTGCAAACCCTGGTCGAAGCGCACCAGCTCCTTGCCATCGGCGCTGACCATGGTGCTGGGTGCGGCGGCCCGCGCCTGGCGCAGGTCGTGGATGCTGGGCGTCAGGGGAATCAGCAGCAGCATGTAGGCCAGCACCAGCGCCAGCAGGGCCAGCAACGCCCACAGGCCCAGCACAAGCGCGCGCCGCACGGGCGGCAGGGTCATCAAATAAGCGTGGCCGCGCCGGGACAGTGCCACCGCCCTGCTCCATGCCACGCCCGCCACGCGCAGGGCATGCGTGCGCGCCCTTGCCAATACCTGCCGTGCCTTTTCCTGAAACTGCTCCATGCCTGATGCCATGCCTGTAACCTTGTCTGATGCCGGATGATCCGTTTCAGCAAGTATATAGGGCGGGCAATGTGGCTGGCTGGAAATTAGTAACGTAGTTCCTCGGGGAAAGCCATATTATTGCCTCGAAAGAAACAATCGCGTATGCTGTCACGCATGCCGTCCCACCGTCCACCGTGTGAAATGCCATGCCGTCCCTGTCCGAACGCCAGCAATACCGCGCCCTCCTGCTTGCCGCCAGCGCCTTTGCCATATTCTGCATCGGCATCCGGCTTGGCTATCAATTCGTCCATGACCTCTTGCTGCACGGCTAGGCGATGCCGGCATCGAGCCGCGCCAGCGTGACGCCCACGTAGGCGCCCACGCAGCGCTCGTCGCGCGTGCGGAAGGCATCTTCCACCCGCAGCAGGCCGCAGTCGCAGACGACGGGGTCGACGCTGACGACGACGCCCAGCGCCAGGTAGCGCCAGCCATCGAGGCGCTGCAAGCGCTTTTCGGCACCGGGATTGGCGCCGAAGATGGCGTCCCAGTCGTCGGCCTCGCCGGGCATGGGCCGCAGTTCGGCCTGGAACTGCGTGCCGGCGGCCATCTGCGGGCCGCCGAACTCGTCCATCACATGCAGGCGCTGGCCGTCCACCTCGATGACAGCTTCCAGATATTCGCCATCCGTGGCGATGAAAGTGGCCGTGACGGCTGGCTGGCTCACTTTTGCGCCTGCTCCAGCAGCGCCGGCAGCTCCTTCAGCATGGCCTCGCGCGTGCGCAGGCCCGCCGATTGCGCGCCCTTCTGCTCATCCTGCACCAGGCGCGCGAAGACGATGGTGCGCTCGCCCTTGCTGGCCCAGCCCACGAACCAGCCATAGCCATGCGCCTCGTCGAAGCTGCCATCCGCCTTGCGCGGGAAGGCGGCGCCCGTCTTGCCATGCACCTGCCAGCCGCCCACGTCCGCCAGGCGCGTCAAGCGGCGCGTCTGCTCCATCGCCTGCTTGCTGACAGGCAATTGGTCATTGACGAGCTTGCGCAGGAAGCCCAGTTGCTCCAGCGGCGAAATTTTCAGCGAGGAGCTGATCCACGAACGCTCCAGGCTGTTGTCCTTGCCCTTGTCACCCGAGACATCCGCATTGCCGTAGCCGAGCGCCCGCGTGTACTTCTGGAAACGCTCGGCGCCCAGCGCCTGCGTGATCTGCTGCGAATACCAGACGACGGAATACTGCATCCAGCGCGCCGGGTCCGTATCCTGGCGCCAGGCTTCGCCGCCCCAGTCCACATAACCCGGGCGGAACGGCAGCCGGGGCTTGTGCTCATCCTTGAGGAAGCCGGCATCGTAGCCCATCAGGCTCAGGGCGATCTTGAAGGTGGAGGCAGGCGTCACGCGGTCGATGCAGTTGCCTTCCTGCAGCAGGACGGTGCCGGCCCTGGCGTCGGCCATGGCGGTGCAGATGGTGGCGGCCTGGGCAGGGGCGTGCCCCAGGAAGGCGGACAGGGCCGCCAGAGAAATCAGTCGCAGATGTGGAATATGCATGGGTTCTCGTCTATAAAGTCGGTCGCCCGGCCGGGACACGGCATGCGGCGCCATGTCCGGCACGCCCGGGCACCAGAGTGGAATCGCAAGAATTATAAGCGCTGGCGGCAGCGAAGAAACACCCGTGCGCAAGATATGGTGGCCCAGGCCCGGAACGATGCCAAAAATAAGATATACACTATGCAACAATTATCTTTATTGCTACTATTTACCGATAAAAACCTTCATTCCCGTCCTGCTGTTGTCGCTGGCCAGTACCACGGCAGGCGCCGCCGGCTACGCCGTGCCGCCCGGCTCGGTCGCGCAACGGGGCCACCCCCATTCGCCCTACCATATGCGGGAAAATGGCTTGCGCCACCTGAATATGAGCATCACTGGCGTGGAGCAGGAAAGCATGGAACTGGTGCTGATCGGCACCATCGACGTGGGCATGGCGCAGGCCGTCAAGGACCTTAGCGGGCGCTATCCCATACAGGCCGTCGTCGTCGACTCCTATGGCGGCAATATCGACAGTGCCATGGATATCGCAGCCATCCTGCGCGCGAAGAAGCTGGACCTGATCGTCGACGGGCGCTACCTGTCCGCCTGCGCCAACTACCTGTTTCCCGCCGCCGCGCGCAAGACCGTGCTGCCCGGCTCCGTCGTCGGCATCCACAACATCCGCGCCATCTACCAAGACAAGGGCGCCGTCACCCTGGTGCCGGCCACCGATGCGGCCCGGCTGTTTCAAAGCAGGGGCGACATGGGCAGCCTCGAACAATTCCAGCGCACGCAGCGCCGCGAACAGGCGTTTTACCGCGACTTGGGCATACGGCAGGACAATTACCAGGCCTACCTGCGCTACCTGGCCAACCGCAAGGCCAACTTCGGCACAGAAACGATTGCGCCCAGGGAAGCCACGCACGACGGCTGCCCGCCCGTCGAGATGTGGGCGCTGGACCGTGCGCAGCTCGAAGCGATGGGCGTGAAGGGCATCGGCGAATTCTGGTTCCCCGCCACCGACGCGGAAAAACAGGCACTGGCGCTCGACCTGGCTTTGTCGCCCACCTTTCTGTACTACGGCAGCGCCAAGGGCATGGCGCAGCTGTGCAGCGCGCCTCCCGACGCATGGTCAAGGCTGGCACGGCGTTTCAAGGAAGCCTATGCCGGCTGGCAGGGGCACGGCCAGGCACGCTAAGGCCGGATGGTCGATGCCGGCGGCGGGAGATCATGCTTCAGGCGCTCTTCCTCCAGTTCATCCATCCCCAGTTTTTCCTCGTCGATCAGCGCGTGCTCGCGCCGCGCGCGCTCCAGTTCCTGCTCCAGGCTGCCATCCATGGCGTCCTGCTCGATTTTCTCCGGCATGCCGTTCTCCTCCAGAAATGATTAAAAGACGCCCGCCTGCGCCACGGCGTCGTGCGGATGCAGGCTTTCCATATGCCGCACGGAAACGCCAGCCTGCGCATAGTGTGGCGCCAGCGCCGCCTGCACGCGGCGGGCCGCATCTTCCACGTACATCAGATTAGCACCATTGAGGCGCGCGAAGGCCTGTTCATCGGCGCGTTTCACGGCCGTCTGCAGCGGCGTGGCCAGCGCCGCCTCGACCAGGTCGATCAGGGGGAACAGGTCCAGCTCCGCTGTGCCATCGAGAGACAGGGTGACGCTGGCCGTGCTGCGCTGGCTGTGCGGCGTGGCCAGGCTGGCGTGCTCGCGCAGCCAGTCGCGGGCGGCGGCGCCATCGATGCCGCCCGTACCAAAGCGCGCCGCAAAGCCGTCGGCCACCAGTTGCCGCGCCAGCGCCGCCGAACAGGGACAGGTCGACGAATAGCCGACCTCCACGGCCAGGGTCATGGCCAGGCCGCGCGGCGAGAGCGTGGCCTGCAGGCGCACGGGATACGACTTCCAGCCTGCCAGGCCGGCCGTCAGCAACGCTGGCTGGCGCCGCAGCACGGGAAAGGCCAGCACGATGCGCGCCTGCGTGCTGGCGCAATCGGCGTGACTGTCCACCATGCGCCGCAGCAGCGCCGCCAGCTCGCCCGCGTCGAGGGGCCCGGCGGCGGCAAACGCGTCGAGCAGCCGGTACAGGCGCGACATGTGAATGCCCTTCACTCGCGGGTCGGGCAAATCCACGTGCACGTCCGCCCAGGCATGGACCTGCTGCGCCTGCCCCCCCTCTTCCAGCCACAAAGGCAAGGCGATGCCCTGCATGCCCACCCATTCCAGGGGCAAGGGACTGCCGGCATTGCCGCCGGCGGCGACATCGGGCAAGGGTGCTGCGTGGTCATCGCGTTTCATGAAAATTCATCCTGGATATGCAAGTTAATTGCATATGATGCAGACATTCCCTCTTATTTGCAAGATAGTTGCATTTTAAGTGACGGACACGGTGCGCAGCCGCACGGAAAATGCCTGTGTCATGGCGCTATCTTGAAGCTCGCCCTCGATCAAGGAGATGCATCATGCCCATCCTGAACGCCATCGCCAGCCTCGCCGTGCGCGACTTGCACGCGGCAAGCACCTGGTATGCCAGCCTGCTGGACAGGGAAGCCGACAGCCGGCCCCTGCTGGAAGTAGCCGAATGGAAATTTGACCGGGGCGGCGGGCTGCAGCTGTACCAGCAGCCCGAGCGCGCCGGCGGCGGCTCCGTCACCCTGGCCGTCGACGATATCGGCCTGCTGGCCACCCATCTGCAGCAGCTGAACGTGGCGCACGGCGCGCCGACGAAGACGGCGCAGGTGCACACCATCATGCTCACCGACCCGGACGGCAACCATCTCGCCTTCGCCCAGACAGGGCCGCACGCGACGGCACCCTAGGCCCCGCGCCTGCCGCAACGCAGCGCATAATTCGCTTGACTCGCTGTCACGTGTCAGATAATGTTGACACATGACAGATTCAAACACACCACCGACCGGAGACCGCCTGCTGGCCATGCTGGCGGCGCTCGACAACCCGCACCGGCTGCGCATCGTCGCCGCGCTGGCCACGGGCGGGCGCAACTACATCAGCCAGCTGGCGCGCGACCTGGGCATCAGCCGTCCGCTGCTGCACCTGCACCTGCAAAAGCTGGAAAGCGCGGGCCTGGTCAGCAGCCAGCTGGAACTGTCGCACGACGGCAAGGCCCTCAATTATTTTGAAGCCAGCCCGTTTCAACTGCTGCTCACGCCGGCCAGCATCGCCACGGCCGCGTCGTCGCTTACCCCCAACCCTGAATAACCGAGGCCATCATGACTGAAAATGCTTTTTTCGCGGCGTTCTTCTTTAGCTGCACCGCCGCCGTCCTCATCTTCGCCTTCAAATATGCTTCCGGCGTGGCGCAAGCCCGCGCGCGGCTGGCGCAGGACGGCGCCTATCAGGAACTGGCCCAGTCCATGGCAGCCGCGCAGGCGGAAACGGCGGCCGCGCTGGCGGCACTGCGCGCGTCCGTGGCGCAGATCGAGGCCCGCCTGGGCAGCCTGGAAAAGATACTCAAGGAAGTCGAGTAAGCGGGAAGTCCCGCAATGTCAGCCGCACATCCCCCATCACGCCAAGGAGCGAACACCATGAACACCGTATCGACCGCCCGCCTGTATGCGCTACGCGCCATGTATCTGCTGGTCGTCCTGGGGCTGGGCAGCGTGCTGTGGCCCGGCATCGTCCAGCCGCACGCGCCGTGGGAGCTGGCGCGCGGCACCGTCAACTGCATGCTGGCCGCGTTCTCGTTGCTATGTCTGCTGGGCTTGCGCTACCCGCTGCAGATGCTGCCCGTGCTGCTGTGGGAAGCGCTGTGGAAGACCATCTGGCTGCTGCTCGTGCCGCTGCCGCAATGGCTCAATGGCAGCCTCGATGCCGCCACCGCGGCCACCGCCTTCGAATGCGCGTTCGTCGTGCTGGTGTACCTGGCCATCCCGTGGCGCCATGTGTATGCGCACTACGTGGCCAGGCCGGCAACGCCCTGGCGCGCGCAGCGGGCGCAGGCGGCACATGAGGCGCCTGTGGCCTAACTGGCCTTGCGAAAGGTCAGATTGATGCGCTGCGCGCCCAGCCGCGCGTGTTCGCCCTCCTTCAATGGCGCCACGCCGTGAAAGCGCAGCCGGTCCGCACCGCCCCACACCACCACGTCGCCATGCAGCAGGACGATGCGTTCCGCCCTGTCGGCCCGCCCGGCGCCGCCAAACAGGAAGGTGGCGGGCAGTCCCAGCGAGACGGAAACGATGGGCGCGTTGAAATCGCACTCGTCGCGGTCCTGGTGCAGGGCCATGCGCGCACCGGGCGCATAGCGGTTGACCAGGCAGGCGTCGGGCGTGAAATCGGGATAGCCGGCCGCCAGCGCCGCCTGCTGCGCCAGGCGCAGGAAAACGGGCGGCATGGCGGGCCAGGCAAGGCCGCTGGCGGGGTCGCGCCGCGCATAGCGGTAGCCGCGTCCGTCCGTGATCCAGCCCAGGGAGCCGCAATTGCTCATGGCGACCGACATGCGCAGGCCGCCCGGCGTGGCCATGTGGCGCAGGGGCGCCGCCTGCACGATGGCGTCCAGCGCCGCCAGCACGGCGTCGACGTGGGGCAGCGCAAAGCCGCGCAGCAGCCAGGATGCGCGCGTGCCCGGCACGAGGGGCGCGGGCGCGGCCGGGAATTGCTCTTCATCGGCAAACAGGGACAGGTTCATGCCGCCTATTGTAGGCCCGGCGCGCAAAAAGCGCGCGCCGCCGCGCCAGGGTGCGCTACAGTAGCGCTTCCAGCCACTCTTGCCTACTTTCACGATGGATCATTACGCCGATTTGCTGCACACCCTGGCGCAGCAGGAAGAAACCCTGCAGTTCAAGCGTTTCGACAACGATGACGCGCTGGCCGTGGGCCTGTGGATCGTCGAGGACGTGCGCCGGCGCGGCAAGGCCGTCACCGTCAACATCACGCGCAACGGCCAGGTCCTGTTCCACCACGCCATGACGGGTGCCACGGCCGACCAGGCGGACTGGATACGTCGCAAGAACAACACGGTGCAGCGCTTTTGCCGCAGTTCCTATTACATGGGCATCTCGTACAAGAGCCGCGGCAGCACCTTCGAGGACGTGAAATACCTCGACGACGTCGAATACGCGGGCCATGGCGGCGCCTTTCCCCTGCTGATACGCGGTGTGGGGCTGGTCGGCACCGTCACCGTCTCTGGCCTGGCGCAGGCGGACGACCATGCGCTGGTGGTGGCCGCGCTGCAGGCGCAGCTGGACACGCAGCGGAATAAGTAGTCAGGCGTCCAGCGCCCGGCGCAGGGCCGCGCGCGCCAGCAAGCGCGTGGAATCGAGGGTCGGCAGCGGCGAATTGGCGTCGCCGATGATCAGCGGGATTTCCGTGCAGCCGAGGATGACGGCATCGCAGCCCTGCTCGCGCAAGCCGGCGATGATGGCCTGGAAGCGCGCCACGCTGTCCGGCTTGACCACGCCCGGCACCAGCTCCTCCATGATGATGCGGTTGATTTCGCTGCGCTCGTCCTCGCCCGGCCGCACGCAATCGATGCCGCGCGTGGCCAGCCTGTCCGGATACACGGCGCTGTCGACCAGCCAGCGCGTGCCCGTCAAGCCCACGCGCCGGTAACCGCGCGCAGCCGCCTCGCTGGCCACCACGTCCGCGATATGCAGCCAGGGCAGCGGCGAACGGGGCGCCACCAGCTCGAATGCCTGGTGGATGGTGTTGTCGGGGCAGATCAGGAAATCGGCGCCCGCCGCGGCCAGCTTGTGCGCCGACACCAGCATCAGTTCGGCCACGCCGGCCAGATCGCCCCCGTTCAGGCAAGCCACATAGCGCGCCAGCGGCGGCGTGTGCAGCGTCACTTCCGGATGTTCATACGCCCCCAGCGCATGCGCGCCCTCTTCGCAAATCGTGCGGTAGCACAGGGCCGCGCCTTCGGCCGAACAGCCGACGATGCCGATATGTCGTGTCATGCGATCTTCCTTGTCAGTTAAATGCGCTGGCCGCCGTCGATGGGAATTTCCGCGCCCGTGATGTACGAGGCGCGCTCGCTGCATAAAAACTCCACCAGGTCCGCCACCTCGGCCGTCGTGCCCAGGCGCCGCAGGGGGATTTGCGTGTCGACGATGTGCGAGGTGCCCGGCGACAGGATGGCCGTGTCGATCTCGCCCGGCGCGATGGCATTGACGCGCACGTTCATGGGCGCCATGTCGTTGGCCATTTCGCGCGTCAGCGAGGCCAGCGCCGCCTTCGAGCTGGCGTAGGCGGAGCCGGCAAACGGGTGCACGCGGTAGCCGGCGATGGAGCACAGGTTCACGACGGCGCCGTGCGCATTCGACAATTCCTGCGCAAAGCCGCGCGTGAGCGCCAGCGGCGCAAAGAAATTCGTGTTGTACATGGCTTGCCACGTCTGCATGTCGGTGGTCAGCGAATTGACGCGCGAACCGCCCGGCCCCTTCGGCGACACGCCCGCGTTGTTCACCAGCGCGTGCAGCTTGCCGTCGCCGAGCATGGGGCGCAGGGTATCGACCATCTGCCCGATCTGGCTCAGGTCCGACAGGTCCATGCAAAAGTGCGTGTTGTGCTCCTGGCTGCGCGGGCAGCCGCCCGGTATCGGGCTGCGCGAGACGGTGATGACGCGCCAGCCCAGGCTGCGGAAGCGCTCGGCGACGGCGTGGCCGATGCCGCGGCTGGCGCCCGTGACGATGGCGGTTTTGCGTTCAGTATCCGGTTCAGTCTTGTGCGGATGATGCGTCATGTGCTTCCTTGTCTTGTTCTGTTGCGCCGGCGTGGATGCGCTCCTGGCGCATGACATGCGCCAGCATCTGCGCGCCGCCGTCGAGGATGTCCTGTTCGATGGCGCGCCGCGCGGCCGCGCCGTCGCGCTGGCGCAGCGCAACGATGATGGCGTGGTGGTGGCCCACCCGCATGTCGGGCGAAAAGGCGGCATAGCCGGCGGCGATCAGGGGCGCCGTCTGCATCCACAGGTGGTCGACGAAGCGTTTTAACGTCGGCATGCCGGCCGCCTGCGCCAGGCCCAGGTGAAACGCCTGGTTACATTGCAGGGCCGCCGCCAGGTCGTGCCGGGCGATGGCCTCTTCATTTGCCAGCAGCAGGCGTTCCAGGTCGGCCAGGCTGGCGTCGTCGATGCGCCGCGCCGCCTCGAACGCGCCCAGGCCTTCCAGCTCCAGGCGCAGGGCGCGGATTTCCAGGTAGCGCGCCACGCTCAGCACGGGCACGCGGAAGTCGCGCGGCGAGCGCAGCACCAGCGCCTCTTCCTGCACCAGCTGCAGCATGGCGTCGCGCACGGGCGTGACGCTGGTACCGAGCTGCAGCGCCAGCTCGCGGATGCGCAGGCGGTCGTTGGGCTGGAAGCGCCCGGCCGCCAGCGCCTCGCGCAAGGTGACATACACGGACTTGCCCAGGTTGACGTGCGACAGATTGTCCAGTTGGTGCTTCATGGCTGCTTCATGGCCGGTGCATGCGTGCTGTCTTTCAAAGATGATGCATCATACATCAGGAAGAAAAATGCTGCCGCGCCTGGCGTGCGCGCCGGGCAGGAAATGCCACCGGCACGTACAATCTGCGCGGACAGCATCGACAGCATCGAAAGGAACACACTTGAACTGGGATTATCCACACGCCTGCACCCTGCCCGTCACACCCTCGGCGGACGATATCGACGGCTTGCAGCACACCAACAACGCCGTGTACGTGCGCTGGTGCGAGCACATCGCCTGGCACCATTCCGCCGCCCTGGGGCTGGACCTGGACGACTACCGGCGCCTGGACCGGGCCATGGCGATCCGCCGCGGCGAGTACGACTACCTGCTGCCCACCCGGGCCGGCGAAGCCCTGACCCTGGCCACCTGGCTGTGCGCCAGCGACGGGCGCTCCAGCATGGAGCGGCGCTTCCAGTTGGTGCGCGACAGCGACGGCGCCACCGTCGTGCGCGGCCGCTGGGAGTTGATCTGTATCGAATTGAGCAGCGGTCGCGCGCGCCGCCTGCCGCCCGAGTTCCTGGCCGTGTACGAACCGGCCATCGTCGCGGCAAGCGGCGGCAGCGGCAGCTAGGCCGGCAGGCGCGCCGGTTCCAGCGCCATCAGCACCAGCAGTATCGCCAGCGGCACGGCCAGCGCGGCAAAGCCCACGGCCAGGTAGGTAAAGGCGGCCAGGATGGCGCCGGCGGCAAAGCCCAGCAGGGGCCAGAAGAATTTGACGCAGCGGTCGCGCGTGGCGCCGTCGGCCGCGCCGCGCAGCACGTCCACGCTGTCGATGACGATTTGCGTCACGTTGCCGGTCATCATGGAGGTCGGCGCCAGGTGCGCCAGCAGCAGCCGGCTGATGGCGCTGTGCGCGCCCATGCCGGCCGCGCCGAACAGTCCCGCCGTCATGGCCAGCGCGCCCGGCTCCGGCCCCAGCGGTTCGGCCAGCATGCCGCACACCATGAAGCCGAGCAGCAGCGCCAGCTCCAGCAGCAACGCCAGGCGCAGGGCCGGCCCGCCGCGGCGTTCGGCCGCCACGCTCAGCAGCCGCGCCGCCGCCACGCCGAGGATAAAGGCGGGAAAGGCCAGCAGTTTCAGGGCGATGGATGCATGCGTGGCCTTCGCCAGCGCCGCGCCGATGAGCACGAAGTTGCCCGTCACGTGGGCCGTGAACAGGCCGAACAGGGCGACAAAGCCCAGGGTGTCGACATAGCCGGCCAAAAAGCCCAGGCTGATGCCCTGCATGCGGCTGCGCTGCGCAAGATTCATACACACTCCTTGAAATTTGCCATCATGATACCGTGCCGCCATCGCGGACGGCAGGGGTTTTGCGCGCCGTTCGGCGAAGATGCGCGGCTTTTCTCGCGCCCCCGCAGTGCAACATGCATTTCGCTCCTGATTTGCCCGTGCATGCTTTAGAATCAGCGACCTCAGCCCCATAAAAACAGGATAAAACACATGACGGCAGTCGGGAATACCGAACCACAAGAGCTGAAGCGCGGCCTGAAAAGCCGCCATATCCAGCTCATCGCCCTGGGCGGCGCCATCGGCACCGGCCTGTTTCTGGGCATCGCACAAACCATCAAGATGGCCGGCCCTTCCGTGCTGCTGGGCTACGGCATCGCCGGCGTCATCGCCTTCCTGATCATGCGCCAGCTGGGCGAAATGGTGGTCGACGAGCCCGTCGCCGGCTCCTTCAGCTATTTTGCCGACAAGTACTGCGGCCATTTGCCCGGTTTCCTGTCGGGCTGGAATTACTGGGTGCTGTACGTGCTCGTCAGCATGGCCGAACTGACGGCCGTCGGCATCTACGTGCAGTACTGGTGGCCCGGCGTGCCCACGTGGGTCTCGGCGCTCCTCTTCTTTTGCGCCATCAATGCCATCAGCTTGTTGAACGTCAAGGCGTTTGGCGAAATGGAATTCTGGTTCGCCATCATCAAGGTGGTGGCCATCATCGGCATGATCGTCTTCGGCGCCTACCTGCTCGCCTCCGGCGACGCCGGACCGCAGGCGTCCGTGACCAACCTGTGGCAGCACGGCGGCTTCTTCCCGAATGGCTGGCAGGGACTGGTGATGGCCATGGCCGTCATCATGTTTTCCTTTGGCGGCCTGGAACTGGTGGGCATCACGGCAGCCGAGGCGGATGACCCGAGCACGACGATTCCGCGCGCCACCAACCAGGCCATCTACCGCATCCTGATCTTTTACATCGGCGCGCTGGGCATCCTGCTGTCGCTGTACCCGTGGCAAAACGTCGTCACCGGCGGCAGCCCCTTCGTGCTGATCTTCCATGCGCTCGACAGCAACCTGGTGGCCACGGCCCTGAACGTGGTGGTGCTGACGGCGGCGCTGTCCGTCTACAACAGCGGCGTGTACTGCAACACGCGCATGCTGTTCGGCCTGGCCAAGCAAGGCAATGCGCCGCGCGCGCTGCTGCACCTGAACCGCCGCGGCGTGCCGCTCGTGGCCCTGGGCGTGTCCGCGCTGGCCACCGGCGCCTGCGTGGTGGTGAATTACTTCATGCCGGGCGAAGCGTTCGAGGTGCTGATGGGCCTGGTGGTCTCGGCGCTGATCATCAATTGGGCCATGATCAGCTGGATCCACCTGCGCTTCCGCGCGCAAAAAAAGGCCGAGGGCAAGGCGACCCTGTTCCAGAGCCTGGGCTACCCGTTCACCAACTACCTGTGCCTGGCCTTCCTGGCCGGCATCCTGGTGATCATGTACCTGACGCCGGGCCTGCGCATCTCCGCCTACCTGATTCCCGTCTGGCTGGGCGCCCTGGGCATCGGCTACTGGATCAAGCAAAGCAAGGCGCAAGCCTGATCCGGCGCCAGCGCCCTTCCCTCCTGATGTTCCTGCATGCTCCTGCCGTTGCCGCCAGGAACACCTCCTCGTTCAGCGCCGCCAGCATCGGCTCGCGCTGAACGCACTTTTCCTCCAAGGTCAACCCTGCCTCGCCGGCCTGCTACGGCGCCTGCGCCAACGCCAGGTCGCCCAGCGGCGCATGCCCGCCCGGCATGGTGAGATCAGCCTCCGGCCGGCCCGCCTAAAGGCAGGCCGCATCAAATCATGGGGCCGCGTTTTTCTTGCCGGAGCTGCTACATGCGCCGTGTTGGCCAGGGCTTTGCAGCAGCGGCAATCGATGAAGTTTCACATTTATCAATAATAATATTCCCCAATAATTAATAGTGATATTTTTAAAATTTTGAATTAATATATCCACACCATGCCGCGCCGACTTAATCGGCAGCGAGACACTGCCGCATTCCATTTTCGAAAGGAAGAACATGCAAGCCTATGCCGCCAGCATAATCCATGCGGATTTTTCTTTTCTGCTTGCGGCAGGCTGATCCTTGCATGCAAACGCCCCAGCATCTTTCCCAGCGGTGCAGTCGCGCCGCCTGTCTTTTCATTCCCATCATTTGAAAGCGAACACGCATGGATCCGATTTTAGGTAGCGTCTTGTTGTGCCCCTACACCTTTGCACCGCAGGGCTGGATGTTTTGCCATGGCCAGATCCTCAACATTCAAAGCAATGCCGCGCTGTACGCGCTGATCGGCATGCAGTTTGGCGGCGACGGCAAGACCACCTTCGCCCTGCCCGACTTGCGCGGCCGCATCCCGGTGGCGGTCAACAGCACCGCCGCTGCCGACCGCATCGTCACCGCGCCCGTCACCAACCAGGGCGTCCCCACCCGGCCAGGCGTGGTGGGCGATACGCTGGGCCCCAACGTGCGCCTCGTCAGCACCGGCCCCGCCAACTTCACGCTGACGCAAGCCAACATGCCGGCACACACCCACGTCGCCACCGTGTCGAGCGCTCCGTCGGCGGTCACCGTGTCCCTGAGCGTCGCCCTGGACGAAGCCACCGATCCTGCGCCCACGGCAGGCGGCTACCTGGCCACTGCCGCATCGTCGGGCACTTCCGTCACCAATATGTATTTGCCCGCACTGGGCAACGCCGGCAGCGTCGCCCTGGCCAAAGCCACCGGGCAAGTCAGCTTCACCCCGACCGTCACCAACGCCAGCACCGGTACCGGCCAGCCGATCACCGCGCCGGTGACGCTGACGGCAAACAGCGCGCCGACGCCGCCCTTCCTGGCCATGCAATACATCATCGCCGTGCAGGGAGTTTTCCCTCAACGCAACTGATGACAACGCGGCATGCCTCAAGCCGCAGATATCATGCATTATTATTTACATATTTTCCATACCGTCGATATCGTCGCGTATGCCATTTTAAAAAACCACGCCATATTACATATGCCAGGAAAATGTTTTCAAAACTGACATAATATATACAGGCTGAATTCCCAGGTTGAATTCATTTCGTCCAGGCCGGCCTGGCGGTCCCGGCGACATAATATTAAAACTCTCATTTGAAAGGCAATCAACATGGATGCATTTGTCGGTACCATTCTTGCCGTAGGCTTTTCCTTTCCACCGCGCGGCTGGATGACGTGCAACGGCCAGTTGCTGAACATCAACAACAACGCGGCCCTGTTTGCATTGCTCGGTACGCAATATGGCGGCGACGGCGTCAACACCTTCGGCTTGCCCGATTTGCGCGGCCGCGTGGCCGTGGGTCAGAATCAGGACAACGTGTCAGGCCGCATTCCAGGCGTCAACGGCGCCGCCGGTGGCACCGTGGTCACCACGTTTACCGCACCCGGCGCCGGCTCCGCCACCGCCACCCTGACCGTCGCCAACTTGCCGTCCCACAACCATTCCGCGACGTTTACGGCTGGCGGCGGCACGCCCATGACCGTCGACATCAATGTCAGCACCGCCGATGGCACGTCAGCGGCACCGCTGGCCAGCGGCTACCTGGCCGCAGGCGCGACCGACGGCACCAGCACGCCATTCCTGTATGCCGCCGGCGGCACGCTGACCAAACTCAATGCCGCCACCGCGACGGTGACTGGCGGCAGTGGCGGCACGGTCACCGTCGGCAATACCGGCGGTGCTACCCCTGTGGTAGCGCCGGTCACCGTCTCCACCAGCGGCAACGTGGCCACCGTGCCACCGTTCCAGACGATACAGTACATCATCTGCATCAGTGGCATCTTCCCTAGCCGTAACTGAACCATGCGCCACACGCCGGGGCGCGCTGTGCCCCGGCGGCGCCTCTGCGGCAGCTTAATCCACCCATCTGCATTCTTTTCACTTCACCAGAGACACCATGGATCCACTTATCGGCAGCATCATGCTGGCAGCATTCCCTTTCGCACCGAAGGGCTGGATGTTTTGCAATGGCCAGTTACTGAACATCAACACCAACGCCGCGCTGTACGCGCTGCTTGGCACGCAGTTTGGCGGCGACGGCAGGACCACCTTCGCCCTACCCGACCTGCGCGGCCGCATTCCGGTTGCCCTGAACGACACAGCCGCGCCTGACCGCATCGTCACGGCGCCGGTCAATGGACAAGGCGCGCCGACGCGGGCGTCGCACAATGGCGACACGCTCGGTGACAACGTGCGCCTCGCCAGCGCCGGTACCGCCAACATCACATTGACGCCAGCCAACCTGCCCGCGCACACCCACGTCGCCACCGTGTCGAACCCCGCGGCGACGGTCAACGTCACCTTGAACGCCGCCCTGGACGAAGCCACCGATCCTGCGCCCACGGCGGGCGGCTACCTGGGCACTGCCGCATCGTCGGGCACTTCCGTCACCAATATGTATTTGCCCGCACTGGGTGCCGCCGGCAGCGTCGCCCTGGCCAACGCCACCGGGCAGGTCAGCTTCAGCCCGACCGTCACCAACGCCAGCACCGGTACCGGCCAGCCGATCACCGCGCCGGTGACGCTGACGGCAAAGAGCGCGCCGACGCCGCCCTTCCTGGCGATGAATTACCTGATCGCCATCGAGGGCTATTTCCCGATGCGTAACTAAGCAAGCCCCTCAGCGCATCACGTCGCACGCCAGGCCCGGCGTGCTGCCCAGCCGATAGGAAAAGGCCAGCGTTTCCGATCCCGTCAGTTGCGGCTTGCCGGGCAGGTGCAGCGGCAAATTCAGGCTGCAGTCATAGTCGTGCAGCACGATGTCGCCATGCACCTGGATGCGCGTGAGCAGTTTCGGCGCGTGCGCCAGCTGCGCCGGCAGGCGGATGCTGGCGGCCGGCAATGCGCTGCCGGCCTGCCCTTGCCATGCCAGGATGCTGGCGGCATTCACTTCAAAGATGCGGCCCCAGTCGGCGCACGGCTCGTCCATGGCGCGGCCTGGCAGGCCCAGGTGCACCGCGATGGCGGCAGGCACCAGTGCCGCCTGCGGCGCCTGCACGAACAGATTGCGCATGATGGCCACCTGCGGCTCCTTGCCCAATGCCGTATTCATGGTTTCACTGACGATCACGTCCGGCAGTGCATCGGGCGCAATGCGCCAGGTGGCGGCGTCGGCGCAGACGTAGGCCGCCACGTACGCGCCATAGCCGAGCTCTTCGATCAGCGCGCGCGCATAGCCGAGCGCATCCTCGTGCACTTCGAGGATGGTGAAGCGCAGCTGTTGTGGCGAAAAAATCGCCATCAGCGGCAAGGCCAGCAAGGCAAACGGGCCACAGCCCGCGTACAGCACCGAGACGGGCTTGTCGCCCGTCGGCGCAGCGCGGATAGCCGCCGCCAGGCCCTGGATGAAGGCGGCGCTGCGCAGCGGTTCACGCGCGCACAGCGCCGCTTGCACCGGTGAAATCGCCCAGCCGCTGGGCAAGATGCTCTCGCCCTCGGTCATGCGGTCCGAGCCCGCCATCGACAGCTGCGAATGGCGCTCGACAAAGGCCCGCAGCTGGCCCGTTTCGCCGATCAGCGAGGCCAGCGGGCGCGCCGGATCGGCGATGGCGCGGGCGATGTCCGCCAGTTCCGCCTGCCAGGCGGCGCGATCAGGCCCACTCACGACAGCGAGACCTGGTAGCACTGCTTGCCGAGCTCGCTGGGCTTGGCCGGCAACGGCGCCGAGATCGGCCACAGGTACAGCTCCAGCCGCCCCAGTTGCGCATGATCAAGCGTGTAATTTCCGTCTGACAACACCAGTTCGGCCGGACCCGCGAAGATCATGCTCAGCGGCGTGCGGAACTGGTCCGGCAAGCCGCGCCGCGGCAGTTCCTTCGCTTCGCTCAAGGTCAGCGGCACCACGCCGGCCGCCGTATGGGCCATGAAGACGCTGTCCACCAGGGGACCGATCAGTTCAAGAGTGATATTCATAGGGGAAATCCTGTAAATGTGATTGCAAGACGGCGTAAACATTGGCAGCATAGCAAATAGACAGCCATTTGAACCACCCCTTTTTTGGAGCGCCGGTGTATTCCCTTCCTTCCCCTTTCCACTTGCGCGACATCGATACCGCCAGCGACGGCGACCAGGCTTTTGTACGCGCCCTGTACCGCAGCAGCCGCGCCGACTTGCTGCACATGCAGGCCGAAGCCGACTTCATCGAGCAACTGATCGCCATGCAGCAGCGCACGCACGAACTGGGCTACCGGCAATCCTATCCGCAGGCGCGCCAGCTGTTGATCGAACGCGACGGCGCACCCATCGGCCGGCTGATCGTCAACCCCGGCACACAGGCGCTGCGCGTGGTCGATATCACGCTGCTGCCGCAGGCGCAGGGACAGGGAGCGGGCAGCGCCGTGCTGGCCGGCTTGCAGGCGCATGCTGCCGCGCAGCAATGGACGCTCCACCTGGGCGTGAATCACGCCAACCTGGCCGCGCGCCGCCTGTATGCGCGCCTGGGCTTTGTTGCCGAGAGCGAAGATCCTATCCAGCAACAATTGCGCTGGAGCGCGGCATGACGGCGCCCAGCACCTGGCTGCGCCTGCCCCTGTCCTTCGACGTGGCGCGCATGCAGCACGATATCGACCGCTTCCTGCCCGCCGACTGGCTGGCGCATTTCAATACGGGCGCCTATGAAAATGGCTGGAGCGTGCTGCCGTTGCGTTCGTCCGGCGGCGATGCGCGCCATATCATGTCGCTCGACGACGTGGCGTATGCCGACACGCCGCACCTGGCGCACTGTCCGTATCTGAAGCAGGTGATCGCCAGTTTCGCCTGCGACGTGGGCGCCGCGCGCCTGATGGCACTCGACGCCGGCGCCGTGATCCGCGAACACCGCGATCCCGGCACCGCGCTGGCCGACGGCGTGACGCGCATCCATATCCCGATCCGCACCTCGCCACAGGTGCTGTTCCGTATCGACGGCGAGCCTGTGCAATTCAGCGCCGGCCACGCCTGGTACATGGATGCCAGCTGCCGCCACGCCGTGGAAAACCGGGGCACGGCACCGCGCGTGCACCTGGTGATCGACTGCGTCACCAACGCCTGGCTGGAGCAGTTGTTCGCCAGCGCCGGTTTCGTGCCGAAAGCGCCGCCCAAGTATGGCGACGCCAGCATCAACGATGGCAACGTGCAGGACATCATCGAGCGCCTGCGGGCGACCGGCGAGCCGTCCGTGCTGGCCCGGGCCGACCAGCTGGCCGCCATCCGGCGCGGGGTGGCCGCATGAGCGCGCACAACGGCTTTGCGGTGCAGGAACGCCAGCTGACCAGGGGCACGCCCGTCGACTGGCACGCGGGCATGGACCTGCGCAACTGGTATCCGCTGACAGCCAGCGCCGGGCCAGATGGTGGCGCGATAACGCTGGCGTGGCGCGACATGGGGAACATCGGCTTCACCGATTCCTTCTTTGAAAACACCCTGGCGCGCCAGGAGCGCGACGAACGCCGCGTCTGCCACGCGCCGCTCGCGGCGCTGGCGCAGTTCGGCGACGTGCCGGCGCCCGACGCCTTCATCTTTCACGTGTCGCGCTGCGGTTCCACGCTGCTGACGCAATTGCTGGCCTCGCTGCCGCAATGCATCGTCATGTCCGAACCGCCCATCATCGATTCCGTGCTGCGCCTGCACCACGACCTGGGGGCGGCCGGCGACGGCATCGCCCTGCTGCGCCAGGTCATGCGCGCCATGGGCCAGCGCCGCAGCGGCATCGAAAACAGGTTCATCATCAAGTTCGACTGCTGGCATATCCACAGCCTGGAACTGCTGCGCGCAGCCTTCCCCGACACGCCCTGCCTGTTCCTCTACCGCGAGCCGCAGGCAGTGCTGGCCTCGCACCAGCGCCAGCGCGGCCCGCAAATGGTGCCGGGCCTGATCCACCCCGCCCTGCTGCCCCTGGCGGGCCGCGCCACCGCCCCCGGCGACCTCGATGCGTACGCGGCCCAGGTGCTGGAGAGCTTTTACACGGCTGCCCAGGCCCATGCGGCGGCGGGACTGATCCAGCTGATCAACTACAGCCAGTTGCCGGGGATGGTCTTTTCAGAACTGCTGGACGCCCTGCAGATCGCCTGCACGGCGCCGCAACTGGAAGCGATGCGGCAACGCTCGCAGTTTCACTCCAAATATACGGGCACGGCATATCGCGGCGATGCGCGCCCTCCGCAGGAAGAGCGGCTGGCGCAACTGGCGGCAGGCATAGTTCCCGCCTACGCGGCACTGGAACAGCAGCGCCTGCAGGCTCGGTGATGGGCTGCGTTCCGCCCGCAGTCCAGGCCGGCAGAGGCATGCCACGTCTGCAGGCGCCAGGGCGGGTGGCGGGCCGGATAGGCATAGTCCATACAGCCGAAGGGACATGAAAACCGCCGCCGGAATCGGACGCGGACTTCTCCAGGGCCGTGCCGCGGCCTAGTCCTAGCTGGCGTCGGCCTTCGGCTGCACGTCCGCCTGCCACAGGCTGACCGTCTGCCCCCGGTACGACTGCAGCAGCACGTCGTCGCCCAGCGCCGCCAGCGCCTGCTTGCGCTGTTCGCTGCGCGCCTCGGACGTCGCGTCCTTCGCGCCCGTCTGGTAAGGCCCCAGCACGGGCAGCAGGTCGCGCAGCACGGCATAGCTGCCCGGCGTGGTCGTGTCCGATTGCACCTTGCCCAGGAAATACTTGGTGACATGCGTGGACTGGCTGCCCTCCTGCCGCAGGCTTGCCCGCACCAGCTTGCCTTCCTTGTACGCCACCTGCGCCTCGCTGCTGGCCGCGTCCTCGATCTGGTGATAGGTATAGTTCTGCGATTCCGTATTGTTCGTCAGCCGCAACGGCACGCCGGGCACCAGCGACTGGTGGAAGCTGGCGCTCAGCTTGGACTGCTGCTGTTGCCTGACAGACCGTTCGTCCTGGCTGGCGCCCGCCTGCGCCGTCTTCTGCGACACGGCATAATCGAAGCCATCCTTTTCCATGCCGCGCATGGGATTGCTGAAATTGACGCTCTGCGACACGGTGGCGCTGAAATCCGCCAGTCCCGTCAGGATGGACTTGTCCTCGGCCGCCAGGCGCCACTTGCCCGTTTCCGGCGTGGCCGTCGCGGCCTGTGGCGCGGCAGTATTGCTGTGCAGGGCCGTGAAGCCATCCTTGAGCATGGCCACCAGGCCCGCGTCGCCATGGCCGCGCGAGGCCGCCTGGTCGAACTGCTTCATGTAGCTGTCCAGCGCCTTGGCCTGGCGCTCGGGGCTGCCCAGGGTATTGAGCGCGCTGGCATCGACCTTCAGGTCCAGGGTGCCGGCCACGCCGCTGAAGCTGATCGAGCGCTGCGCGCCATCGGCCTGGAAATCCAGGGTTTGCACGCCTGCGGGCTCGCCGCGCACCTTGACTTCCGCATGCAGCTTCACCGATGCCAGCGCCTGCTGGTCAAATTGCATCAGGCCCACCAGCTTGAGTTTCGGCGTGTCCTGGCCCATGCCGTCGATGGCGTCCTGGAAACCCTTCGCCAGTTCGCCCAGCGCCCGCGTTTCAACGTCGCTGAGCTCGCCGTTGGCCGACATCTGCACGGCCAGGCCGTCGCCCTGGCTGTCGAGCGACAGCTTGACCTCCACGCCGCTTTTGGTGGTGATGCTGAGCGTGACCTTATCCTCGCCATTGCCGTGCAGGTCGCCCGGCGCGATGGCCGATGCCCCGTAGATATTCGGGGTCGTGCTCGGCGGCGGCTGGCGCAGCGCCTGCGAGAACTGATAGTTGCCCAGCTTGGCCTGTCCCAGCATGGCCGCACCCAGGCCGCTGAAGCGGCCGCCAAACGCATACGCGGAAAAGCTTTTCGTCATCGCCTCGCTGACCTTGCCGCGCGAGCCGCTCTCCCACACCATCGGCGACGGCAGCTGGCCTGCCGGCACGCCGCCGTTCACGCTCTCCGGGCTGAGGGCGACGATAGTCGACGGCGTGGCGGCGGACGACGGCGCCTCCGCGCGGACGGGGCTGATGGCGGCCGCGCGCGACGGGGCGCTGTTCCAGCTGGAGAGGGGGGAAATGGAAGTCATGGGGCGGTCGCCTTGCAGGACGTGGACAGGTGCATGAGTGAAATATCGCTATCTTTAATTATTTTGCAATCAAGAGCCTACAAACGCGCCGTCCTCCCCAGATATGGCGAGGCGGCGTGCGGTGGCATGGCAATACTGCTATAACGGCAAGAAGTCGCAAAGCATGAGCGTCGGGGAAATGAAACATTTTCATGCTGGCAGGCTCATGCGCCCCAACAAGTTGTATAGCGGCCAGAAATGTCCATTAAAATGCCAGACTATGGAACACAAGATTCTGAGCGCGCCGCTGGCCAGTTTTACCGATTTATTGCTCGACGCCGTGTGCATGGTCGACGTGGAGGGGCGCTTTGTCTTTGTCAGCGCCGCCTGCGAACGCATTTTCGGCTACACGCAGCAGGAAATGATCGGCATGCAAATGATCGACCTGGTCGCTCCCGCCGACCGCGCCCGTACCCTGGCGGCTGCCCGCGCCATCATGGACGGCCATGCGCAGACGCATTTTGAAAACCGCTACCTGCGCAAGGATGGCCGCCTGGCGCACATCATGTGGTCCGCCCGCTGGTCCGCTCCGCACCAGCTGCGCGTGGCGGTGGCGCGCGATGTCAGCGCCCTGAAACAGGCGCAGGCAAAGCAGGCCGCGCTGTATGCCATTTCCGAAGCCACGCATGCGGCCGGCGACATGCCCGCCCTGCTGCAACGCATCCTGCACATCGTCGGCGAGCATTTGCCCGTGCGCAGCCTGACCCTGCAGCTGCAGGACGAACACGGCACGCAGGCGCCCCTCACCTGCCATGCGGCTGGCAGCGCGCCGCAGCCCGCCCCGCCCCTGGCGGGCCTGCTGTGCGATGAAGTGCTGCGCTGCGGCCGGGCCGTGCTATTGCAAACGGGCAAGCTGGCGGGCTTGCCGGAGGCGCTGCAGCAGGCCGCCAGCGGCCTGGCCGCCGACTGGCTGGCCGTGCCGCTGTATTCGTCGCGCGGCAGCATCGGCGTGCTGGCGTGGCAAAGCGGCCAGGATGACGTCATGAGCACGGAGCAAGACCAGGACTTGCTGCAATTCGTCGCCAAGCAGCTGGCCACGGCCATCGAGCGCCAGCAGCTGCACACCCAGATGCAGTTCATGGCCATGCACGACGAACTGACCCGCCTGCCGAATCGCCGCCTGTTCCACGACCGCCTGTACACGGCCTTCGCCCGCGCCCACCGCCAGCAGGGCCGGCTGTCGCTGCTGTTCCTGGACCTGAATGGCTTCAAGCGCGTCAACGACCGCCACGGCCACGCCTGCGGCGACCTGCTGCTGCAGGCCGTGGCGGCGCGCCTGCGCGACTGCATCCGCGAAACCGACACCCTGGCCCGGATGGGCGGCGACGAGTTTGTCATCTTGCTGGAAAACAATGCCATGCCCGCTGACATCGCGCTGATCGAGCAAAAGATCCATGCGGCGCTGGCCATGCCGCTACACCTGGGCAACGGCGACGTGCTGCAAACGGCCGTCAGCATCGGCGCAGCCCATTACCCGGACGATGCCGACAGCATGCAGATGCTGCTGCGCCACGCCGACCGGGCCATGTACCTGTCCAAGTCGCGCCAGGATGCCTCGGCCTAGGAACACCGCTCCGGCCTGGCGGCTGTTGCCCCTATGCTATACTTTCCAGCGATGCTAAGACTCTTCAAAACATGGCTGGTCCTGCTGCTGATCACGGCGGTGCCCCTGCAGGCCGCTGCTGCCGGCATGGGCTGGCCGTGCGCAGATGGCAGTCCGGCTCGCGGCCAGGCGGCGCACGCGCCGGCAGCGTCCCCGATGGGCGAGACTTGCCCGCATCACGGCGACGCGGCCCGGGCAAGCGCTGCCACCGCGGATGCAGCCCCTGGCGCGCGGCAGCACGACGGCGGCGGCGCCGGCCACCCCGCCTGCGGCACCTGTGCGGGCTTTTGCACGGGCGCATGCATGCCGCCCACCCTCGCCAGCGCGCCTGCGGCCCTTCGCGGCGCGGAAAGCGTCCCCCCTTCAGCCACGCTCCTGTTCACGGGCTTCATTCCCGACGCCCTGCTGCGGCCGCCGCGCCACATGCCGGCGTAAGCGCCGGCACCAGGCACGCTGTCCTGGCCCACCCGCCTTGCCTACACGCCAGGCGGGAATTGCCGGCCTGCGCCCCTCCCCGCCATCTGGCCGGACCATGCCCGGCCATCCGACCTTATCTACCTGAGAGCTACACCATGATCAAGAATTTCCTGCTGCGGGGCGCCGTCGCCGGCATGCTGGCCCTGCCCACCCTCGCCATGGCCGCCGCGCCCGTCATCGACGTGTTCAAGAGCGCCTCGTGCGGCTGCTGCTCCGAATGGATCAGGCACCTGGAAAAGAACGGTTTTACCGTGCGCGCGAAAAACGTGGAGATGCCGGCGCAGTACCGCAAGCTGGCCGGCATTCCCGACGCGCTTGGCTCCTGCCACACGGGCCTCGTCAACGGCTATGCCATCGAGGGCCACGTGCCCGCCAGCGAGATCCGGCAGCTGCTGCGCGACAAACCCAAGGCCAGAGGCCTGGCCGTGCCCGCCATGCCCATGGGTTCGCCCGGCATGGAAGGCCCGCGCCAGGACCCGTATGACGTCCTGCTGGTCAGGCATGATGGCAGCACCAGCGTCTACAGGCATTATCAATAAAGCCGTAGTGCAATAAAAAACGCCGCCGGAATCGCTCCCGGCGGCGTTTTTTTATCAGCCAGCAGGCCAGCAGGCGCTGGCCTGGCTAAACATCAAGCCTGCATCAGATCGTGTCCAGCACCGCGTTCAGGCTGGCGCTAGGACGCATGACGGCTTCCGTCTTCGCCGGATCGGGCAGGTAGTAGCCGCCGATATCCGTTTCCTTGCCCTGCACTTCTTTCAACTCGGCAACGATCTTCTCTTCGTTGTCGGCCAGGGCCTTGGCCACTGGCGCGAAGTGCGCCGCCAGTTCCGCGTCATCCTTCTGTGCCGCCAGGGCTTGTGCCCAGTACATGGCCAGGTAGAAATGGCTGCCGCGGTTGTCCAGCTCGCCGGTGCGTGGCGATGGCGACTTGTTGTTGTCCAACAGTTTGCCCGTCGCTTCGTCCAGGGTTTTCGCGAGGATTTTCGCCTTCGCGTTACCTGTCTTGATGCCCATGTCTTCCAGCGACACGGCCAGGGCCAGGAACTCGCCCAGCGAATCCCAGCGCAGGTGGTTTTCTTCCACCAGCTGCTTGACGTGCTTCGGTGCCGAACCGCCGGCGCCCGTTTCGTACATGCCGCCACCGGCCATCAACGGCACGATCGACAGCATCTTGGCGGAGGTGCCCAGTTCCAGGATCGGGAACAGGTCGGTCAGGTAGTCGCGCAGGATGTTGCCCGTCACCGAGATGGTGTCTAGGCCGCGGAAGGCGCGTTCCAGCGTGTAGCGCATGGCGCGCGTCTGCGACATGATCTGGATGTCCAGGCCGCTGGTGTCGTGGTCCTTCAGGTAAACCTGGACCTTCTTGATGACTTCGTTTTCGTGCGGACGATAGCTGTCCAGCCAGAACACGGCAGGCATGCCCGAGTTGCGCGCGCGCGTGACGGCCAGCTTGACCCAGTCGCGGATCGGTGCATCCTTGACCTGGCACATGCGCCAGATGTCGCCCTCTTCCACCGTCTGCGTCAGCAGCACTTCGCCCGTTTCCAGGTCGGTGATGTTGGCGATGCCGCCTTCCGGCACTTCAAACGTCTTGTCGTGCGAACCGTATTCTTCCGCCTGCTGCGCCATCAGGCCCACGTTCGGCACGGTGCCCATGGTCTTCGGATCGAAGTTGCCATGCCATTTGCAAAAGCCGATCATTTCCTGGTAGATACGCGCGAACGTCGATTCCGGCATCACGGCCTTGACGTCCTTCGGACGGCCATCGGCGCCCCACATCTTGCCGCCGATACGGATCATGGCGGGCATCGACGCATCGACGATGATGTCGTTCGGCGAATGGAAGTTGGTGATGCCCTTGGCCGAATCGACCATGGCCAGTTCCGGACGGTTGGCGTGGCAGGCGTGCAGGTCCTTCAGGATTTCATCTTTTTGCGACGCTGGCAGGGTCTCGATCTTGTCGTACAGGTTGCTCATGCCATTGTTGACATTCACGCCCAGTTTGTCGAACAGTTCGGCGTGCTTGGCGAACGCGTCCTTGTAGAAAATGCGCACGCAGTGGCCGAAGACGATCGGGTGCGACACTTTCATCATGGTGGCCTTGACGTGCAGCGAGAACATCACGCCCGTCTTGAAGGCGTCGTCGATTTCCTTCTCGTAGAACTCCAGCAGCGCTTTCTTGCTCATGAACATGCTGTCGATGATTTCGCCCGCTTGCAGGGACACCTTCGGTTTCAGCACGATGGTCTTGCCCGAGGCCGTGACCAGTTCCATCTTGACATCGCGCGCTTTTTCCAGCGTCAGCGATTTTTCGCCATGGTAAAAGTCGCCGTGATGCATGTGCGACACGTGGGTTTGCGACGCCTGGCTCCACTCGCCCATCGAGTGCGGGTGCTTGCGCGCATACTCCTTGACGGCCTTCGGTGCGCGGCGGTCGGAGTTGCCTTCACGCAGGACCGGGTTGACGGAGCTGCCGATGCACTTGCCGTAGCGGGCCTTCAGGGCTTTTTCTTCGTCCGTTTTCGCATCTTCCGGGTAGTCCGGCAGCTTGTAGCCGCGGCCTTGCAGTTCGCGCACGCAGGCAATCAGCTGACCTTGCGAAGCGCTGATGTTCGGCAGTTTGATGATGTTGGTGTCAGCCAGCTGGGTCAGTTTGCCCAGTTCAGCCAGGGTGTTCGGGACTTTTTGCGCGTCCGTCAGGAATTCAGGGAACTCAGCCAGTACGCGCGCCGCCACCGAAATATCGCTGGAAACGACGTCCACGCCGGCCGGCGCGGTGAATTTTTTGATAATTGGCAGCAGGGAATACGTCGCGAGCAGCGGCGCCTCGTCAGTCAGCGTGTAGATGATTTTGGATTTTTGTGTTGCCATGTTCATTCCCTTGTATGCGGTGATGCCTGGTGGTTAACTTTCTTCATTCCAAACACAGGACGGTTAGCCTTGCTTTGGACGGCTAGTGTGCCGGCGGTGACGCCGTGCTTGCCCACCACGTATTTTAGACTGTCCTGTCGCTGTTTGTGTATCCGATGACGAGGAATCTTATATAAGACAGCAAATATCCGGCGAAGATGGGCGCAATGCACGGTTTTCCGCTGGGAAATGGCCACCGGCGGGCCGGGCGCGCATGTACAATACATAGGAAACAAATGTAAATTTATAAATCAACCCGCGCAAACGGCATCATGGGCGCTCGTTCTTGAGGATGCCGCGCACGTTCATCAAGGCCAGGCACAGGTTCAGGAAGATCAGGGCCCAGGCCCCGTCTTGCCAGCCCCAGCAGACCCACAGCACATTACTGGACAAAAATACCCAGAAGCCGGCGAAGCGCCGCGCGGCCGTACGCGAAGCCACCAGCCAGGCCGCCATTCGATCATCTCGGACATGTCGCCTCCCCGTTGATGTGAAATACACCAATATGGTCTGTCGTTGGCGTACGCCTGCCATCCTGCGCTTTGCGCTCGACGTCTGGCACGCCATACCGCTTTGTCCACGCATAGATGCTTGGATACTGACACCAAGCCGTTCAGCGACCTCAACCGCTGGGTACCCGCGATCAATCACCTGCTTGACCGCAGCGGCCTTGAATTCTTCCGTGTAGCGCTTACCACTCATGATTTCCCCTTTGCCTAAATCATGGCTCAGGAGTGTCTACAATGGTCGTGGCGATTCATTCCGCTATTCGGGCGCGTTCCTCAATTCGATTTTCATCTTGAGCCGCTCCCGACTCCTTCCAACCGCACCTGTATCAATTCCAGCAAAGCCCGAACCCGCGCAGTCACGGAATGCCGATGGCTGTACACGCCAAGCAATTGCAGCGGCGCAGGGCACAAGTCCAGCGGCACTTCCCGCAATCGGCCCGCGGCAAGATCGTCCTGGCATGGATAGGCCGCCACTATCGCGAAGCCGATGCCTTGCCGCGCGCCCGCCAATGCCAGCTCTCCGCTGTTGACACGATAGCGGCTACGCACGGCTACCTTCACGATTTCGCCTACAGCGTCGAGAAACTGCCAGGGCTGGCCCTTTAACGCGCTCAAGGTGGTAATGCAAGGCAATGACCTCAGTTCGCGCACGTGGCGCGGTATGCCAGTTTTAGCGAGCAGTGCGGGCGCCGCGACCACGATACTGGGCAGCGTAGCGAGTTCGCGGGTAATGAAGGTACTGTCCTCCTGGCGCCCACGATGGAAGACGATGGACAGATCCATGTCTTCCCGGAGAGCTTCCAGACCGGTCAGGCGCGTGTCGCATTCCAGTTCGACGCCGGGATGGAGGCTACAGAATTCGGCCAGGATCGGAGCTAGCAGCCTTGGCGCTTCGCCTGGCATGCACATCCTGAGGGGGCCGCGCAGTTCACGCTGCACCGCGCCAAGCTCTTCCTCGGTGGCGAGCAAGGCGTCGAGCAAGGGTTTGGCGCGTTCGTAGAGTAGCCTGCCAGCTTCCGTCATGCGCAGGTGGCGGGTGCTGCGTTCCAGCAGGCGGACGCCCAGCATGCGTTCCAGCGTGGCGACGTGGCGGCTGACGTTGGAAGATGGCAGGGTCAGCAGCCGTGCCGCGCCGGCAAAGCTTTGTTCATCGACGACCGCCACGTAGACACGGACCGTATTCAGGTCGAGGGCATTGCGCATGATTATCCCGATTAAGGTATGAAAGTGGCCAATTTTCACATACTAGTGTTCCACAGTGGCGGAATCTAAGATGCCGTGTCGTCCGATGGATCGCCGCCGGCGGCGCATCGGGACGGATTGAATAGGAGAGTTTCAACATGGAAATCGGAATACTTGGCGGCGGCATTGCAGGGTTGAGCGTGGCGCTTGCATTGAGCAAGCGGGGGTACAGTCCCCGGGTATATGAGCGCCGGACGGGGCCTGCGACGATGGGGGCTGGCGTTACGCTCTGGCCCAACGCCGGCTTTGTGCTAGAGGAACTCGGGCTGCTGCAAGACATCGCTGCAGTGGGAGGCCAGCCAGTGGCCATGCATCGCCAGGATGCCGCGGGCAATTCTTTGGGGGGCCTCGATATTGCGCTGCTGGACCAGATCATGGGGCATCCCACCCATACGATTTTGCGCCGGGACTTGCAGGCGGTACTGCTGGATCATGCGGCACAGGCCGGGATCCCGGTTGAATTCGGGCATCGGGCGGTGGCGATCGACCTCGATGCTAGCGGCAAAGCCGTGGCGCGGTTCGAAAACAAGGTAAGCATTCGTCCGGATCTGCTTATCGGCGCCGATGGCCGCATGGACTCGGTGGCACGCCGGTTCGTCGCGGGGGACAACACGCCAGTTTATCAGGGCTTCGTGAACTGGGTGGGTGTGGCGCAGGGGGAGCGTGCATTAGTGGGCGATATCGCGATTCGGGATTATTGGGGCTCGGGTGATCGCTTCGGTTGCGTGGCGGTCCGGCCGGATTTGGTCTACTGGGCGGCGGCGCAGGCACGGCCATTGCCGGGGGCGGCGCCCGTAGCGGATATGCGTAAGGAGATTGAGGATCTGTTCGCGGGATGGCCGGAGCCTGTC
Source organism: Janthinobacterium sp. GW821-FHT03C08 (assembly GCF_059420905.1). Lineage (NCBI taxonomy): Bacteria > Pseudomonadati > Pseudomonadota > Betaproteobacteria > Burkholderiales > Oxalobacteraceae > Janthinobacterium > Janthinobacterium sp. GW821-FHT03C08. The sequence goes on from NZ_JBWKUP010000008.1 coordinate 315,184, forward strand.
ACCCGCATCATTCAGGCGACACCGGCGCATGCCGTCCGACTGATCGCCGTGCACGACCTAGAGCCGCTGCACACGTGGAGCCGGGCCAATGTGCTGCTCGTGGGGGATGCGGCGCACGCACCGTTGCCGACCTCCGGCCAAGGCGCCTGTCAGGCGCTGGAAGACGCCTGGCATCTGGCTCGGTGTCTGGTTGGGACGGACGGCTGCCTCGATGAAGCCTTGCTGCGCTTCGCGCAGATACGCGGGCCGAAGACCACAAAGCTGGCCGAGCAGGGTCGCGTTTTCGCGCGCGGCCTGTTTGCCACTGATCCTGAAACCTGCCGCATTCGTAATGAACGCGCCAAGGCGTCCGATCCCTTGCGAGACGTGCATGCCTTGGCCGCCGGATGGGCGCAGGGTTTGCCGATGGACGGCTGCACGGACGGCACATCGGTGGACAGCGTTGGCTCCGGCAGTCTATACCGCCTCTGAAAGACTGCACCAATGTAAACACAGTATGGCGTCTCCGGCCACAAGACGCCTCGCTGCTGAGCGAACCGGGGCATTTTCTGACACTTTCCTTTGATAAGCTTGTGAAAGGGAGCGAAAACATGAAACCAACGACATATACACCGAAGTTCCGGCCTTAGCCGAGCTCATCAATGAAGAGCGGCCTGATCGACATTAGGATCGGGCCGTGTAGACATTGCCTCAACGTTACAATGCTCGAGTCTTGAAACGAAACTTTAATCGAACGACATTAGCACCGGAAGGTGATTTTTTGGGGTTTTTTTGGTGGTATGGGGAATGCCCACTTCACTGCCAAGCAATTGAAGCCCAGAACCTGAAGGCAACATGTGGGCGATCGATTCCTGGATGAAAAGTTTTCCTCTCCGGACTTATGCAGTCGTCGCATTGTCCGTTGTCCGATAATCCCCCTATTTTTAGAACACTCTAAAAGTAGAGGTTAAGCGACCATGGCAAGCTTCTGTTTTGGTGTAATGCTGTCAAGTGCTATGTTGGGCCGATCGTGATTGTAAGTCCACAGCCAGCGGCTTGCGAAATCCTGAATCTCATCGACCGTTTCAAACAGATGATAGGTCAGCCAGTCGTAGCGCACCCTGCGGTTATAGCGCTCGACATAAGCATTCTGCTGCGGCTGGCCAGGCTGAATGAAGTCGATGCGAATGCCGCGCTTGGCGGCCCAGGCCAGCGTCACAGCGCTTACATACTCTCGGTCGCAACCAATTTTATGCGCGGGCAGGACAGATCTGTCCAGTTTGAGGGCAGAAGTGCCATGCCGGGATAACTTCGCCCTCCGATCAACAAGGCGACAGAACCATTCATTGCACTCGTTCACGTATAATCAATGCACTACGCGCATAGCCTAAAGTCGTCATCCTGGCCAGCCACAAAACTAAAGAAACGCTGAGGGACAAGGTCGCCACAGTTTTCATCGGTAATTACTATGCCCTCCATAAAAAGAATTTCCCATGATGATTTCACCTCTTTGCATCCCTTCGGCCTGCAATACGCTCAACTACTGAACATCGATATAAATAGCCATGTCTTGAACATACAACTGATCAGTTTTGAAGCGGAGCGATTTCACACGGATGCATACCAGCATGCGGCTTTGCCCCTGCCTCACCATATCCATCAAAGCCGAAAAATACGTCAGGCTGAATTCTTTTTTGGCCGATTGACTGCGCGCATGGCGCTAGGCGAATATGGGCTGGGAAGATTGGAAATCCACACCGGGCTCAACCGTGAGCCCATCTGGCCCCCTGGCATGCTGGGATCCATTACTCACAATCGCAATCTCAGTGGAGCAGTGGCGCAGAAGTATGGCAGTGTACGTGGCATCGGCATCGACTTGGAATCGACAGGCACAACAGAACAGCACGACGCCATCGCATCGGTCGCCATCAATTCGGATGAATTGTCCATAGTCACATCCTCCTCATTCACGTTTGGCCAGACAATGACGCTATTTTTCTCCGCCAAGGAATGTTTCTATAAAGCGACGTACCGCGATGTAGGCCATTTCTTTGGCTTTGAGGCAATCAGCATAACGGGAATAGACGCGGCGACAGGCAGGCTAAGCTTCGTTGTGCGCGTACATCTGTCGGATAGTTGGCCGGCCGGAGCGACCGGCACTATCCATTTCATCTATCTTGATAACACCGACCTTCTGACCATTTTCATCTGGTAATACAATCACGGATTCACGACGTCATTTCCAAACGTAGTGATAACGGCCGCATGTCAATCCATACTTCGTCGATAAAGGCCATGCACTCGTCCTTCCCTCCCTGCTTGCCAACCTTCTTCCACCCCAGAGGTACTTCGCGGTCCTGCAACCATAGTGAATATTGCTCTTCTTCATTCACCAAAACTTCATAAACAACGTTTTCTTGAGATTCAAAATTCGACATACGGATTTCCTTTATTTATGTTTCACATTGAATAAAATATACTGCCACTATCTGCCAACCGCTCCTTCAGGAGGCCCTGCTTCGCATCGCTACCGCCATCATTTCAGCCAGCGATAGTACATGCGGCGCCTTCAGCATGCTGAAATGGTCCCCAGCGGTCACGTAAATATTGTCAGCAACTGCTGTCTTCACGACGCCTGCGGCCCGATACTCATATACAGGAAGGGCGTCACCAGTACTGTCGCCGCTGCCCAGCAGTGTCAGATAGTGTCGTGAAATACCAACCTCTTGCTGCAAATGCCACCACACCTCCGCATCCACATAAATGCCGCACCACTTAGATAACAAGGGCATGGCAGCATCGCGGGCGGCATCACTGAACAGACTATCGATCTTCAGGTTCTGTGCCTCCATCTCCGCTTGCATGCTGGCCAACTCAAGCGGCAAAAAAGATGATCCTCTCAATGCCGCGAGCGTGCCCAACACGGCGTCTGCCAGCACTTGTTCAGGGAGGTCGCGAGCCATGACGCCGTGCGTCGTATCGAGTATCGCAACATAGGCAACATCCGCACCACGCAGACGCAAGACATGCGCAATAGCAATCGCAAACCGCCCACCGGTAGACCAACCTGCCAGGAAGTAAGGGCCCTCCGGACACTGTTGGCAAATCTGATCCGCATACGCATTCGCCATGACTTCAAGACTGAGGTAACGATCCGCCAGCCCTGCCGCTTCAGGCGACTGGATACCATAGACCGTCGCGAATGACTTCAAGGAGTCGGCCAATTGCCGATACGCAAACACCCTGCCGCCGACAGGATGAACGCAGAACAGCGTCGCAGGTGCTGCATTCGACTGTAAGGGCACAAGCAATGCATTTTCCTGCTTTGCAGAAGCTAAGCTGGCAGCCAGCCCTGCAATAGTAGGCGCCGCAAAGAAGTTGGCTAGCGAGCAGATCAATCCCATCCTCTGCTTGATCAAGTGCAACAAGCGCACCGCTTGCAAAGAATTGCCTCCCAAAACAAAAAAGTCATCATGAATTCCAATCTGCTGAAGCGCCAATACGCTGGCCCAAATCTCAGCTAGTTGTGACTCAATGGCGGAGCGGGGGGCAGCAACGCATTCCTGCCTGTTTCCCCTTTCTGGCGTAGGTAATGCCTTGCGATCGATTTTCCCGCTGGGAGTCAGCGGCAATCTATCGAGCGGAATAAAAAACGCCGGGACCAGATAGGCAGGTAACGTGGACTGTAATGCCATCCTCAATGTGGCTACATCCAACGCCGCGGCATTGCTGTGCTTCACTATATAAGCGACCAGGAGCAAGGCTCCCGTTACGTCTGCATTAGCGCAGACTGATGCTTCAGCGATATCTGGCAGCGATGCCAGAGCCGCCTCGATCTCGCCCAGCTCGATACGGTAGCCGCGAATTTTGACCTGCTGGTCCGTGCGTCCCAGATACACGATGCGCCCGTCGGCCAGCCGGCGCGCCAAGTCGCCCGTGCGGTACATGCG